>NZ_NKFJ01000007.1:0-412566 GCF_002223095.1 Burkholderia sp. AU33803 | reverse complement strand
TTCCGGAGCAGGCGAAGGAGCTCGGGATCAGCGAAGAGGAAGTGGTGAAGAAGGTGATGCTCGGCAATACGGTCGACGGCGTGTTCACGACCGTTCAGGACGTCGCGCAGACGGTGCTGTTCCTGTCTGCCTTCCCGAGCGCCGCGCTCACGGGCCAGTCCTTCATCGTCAGCCACGGCTGGTTCATGCAATGAAGCCGCACGCCCGCACCGAAAAGCAGGCCGTCGATGCGGCGGACCTGCATCACGAGGCCGGCGCACCGGCCGCCGCGCGCACGCTGCCGTACGAGACGATCGCGCTCGTGCTGCAAGGCGGCGGCGCGCTCGGCGCGTACCAGGCCGGCGTGTTCGAAGGGCTGCACGAGGCGGGCATCCCGCTCGACTGGATCGCGGGCATCTCGATCGGCGCGCTCAACACCGCGCTGATCGCGGGCAATGCGCCCGAGCATCGGGTCGAGCGGCTGCGCGAGTTCTGGGAAACGATCTGCAAGCCGGCGTTCTTCCCGACGATTCCGGCCGCATTCGAGTTCGCGCTGTTCAACAGCATCGACCAGGTCCGCACGTTCTTCACCGCGTCGCAGGCGGCGAGCGCGATGATGCAGGGCCAGCAGGGCTTCTTCGTGCCGCGCTTCCCGCCGCCGCTGCCGGGCGTGTCGGATCATCCGGAGAAGATCAGCTGGTACGACACGTCGCAACTGCGCGCGACGCTGCTGAAGCTGTGCGATTTCGACCGGATCAATTCGGGCGAAACGCGCGTGTCGGTCGGCGCGGTCAACGTCGGTACCGGCAACTTCGTGTACTTCGACAACTCGCGCATCCGTCTCGCGCCCGAGCATTTCATGGCGTCCGGCGCGCTGCCGCCCGCGTTCCCGCCGGTCGAGATCGACGGCGAGTACTACTGGGACGGCGGCGTGGTGTCGAATACGCCGCTGATGGAAGTGCTCCGCGCCCGGCCGCGCCGCGACACGCTCGCGTTCCAGGTCGATCTGTGGAGCGCGCGCGGGCCGCTGCCGCGCACGATGGCCGACGTCGCCGAGCGCACGAAGGACGTGCAGTATTCGAGCCGCACGCGTTTCGTCACCGACACGCTGCAGCGCGAACAGCGCTACCGCAACGTGCTGCGCCACGTGCTCGACCAGGTACCGGAAGCGCAGCGCAAGGCGGATCCGTGGTGCGTCGAGGCCGATGCGATGTCGTGCAGCAAGAAGTACAACATCCAGCACCTGATCTACCAACAGAAGGCGTACGAGCATCACTACAAGGACTATCAGTTCGGTCTGTCGACGATGCGTGACCACTGGTCCGCGGGTCTCGACGACATCCGCAAGACGCTCGCAGTCAAGGACGGCCTCGCGCTGCCCAACAACGACGCGGGCTTCGTGACGCACGACATTCACCGCAAGCGGTAATGCCGTGTGCGACGGATCGGCGCGATGCATGCGCCGGTCCGTCCTCTTCTCCGTTCAGACATGCCGATTTTCATTGCACTGTTCGCGCTCATCGCTCTCGGATGGGGCGCGGTTCACCTGTTTCACGTCATCGCCGCGCAGTTCGGCCAGCCGGTCGCGATCGCGGCCGCCGTGCTCGCCGCCGCGATCCTGATCGCGCTGGTCGCGTGGTGGATCAAGCGCCGCCGCGACATCGCACCGAATACGAAGGAAGAAGGCTGGACCCACGTCGTGCACCGCGCGTGGGGCGAGTTGCGGGTGTCCGCGACGCAGGGGTTGCTGTGGCTGTCGCACGACGGCGCGGACGGCCGCTATACGCTGTCGCAACTCGACGGCTGCCAGGCCGCACCGATCGGCGGCCGCTGGCATCTCGTCGTGCGCGTGCGCGACGCCGTGCGCAGCGAATGGAAGCTGCCGATGACGGACAAGCACGATGCGCAGCGCTGGGCGCGCGTGCTGACGCTCGCGAAGGACAACCGGCTCTGAAGCGCCCTGCCGCGGATGTGCAGGTACTGCCGGCACGAACGACCGGCCGCACCGACGTTCCCGAATGCCGGCGCGCTAGCGCGCCTTCAGCGCCCACAACGCATCGAGCACGTGCTGCGTCGCCCGCTCGACCGGCCCCGCCCGATGGGCAATCCCCAGCTCTCGCCACAGCGCCGGGCGCAACGCCCGCATGACGATGCGTGCGTCGGGTAGCGGCGCACCCGCCTCGTGCGGCAGCAGCGTCGCGCCGTAACCCGCCGCGACCAGGCTCTTGATCGCATCGTTGTAGTTGAGTTCGATCCGCGGCTCCGGCCGATGACCGCCGAGCGCGAACCATTCCGTCGTGAGCCGCGACAGGCGCGTGGTCGCATCGTTGAGAATCAGCGGGCGGGCGGCCAGGTAGCCGGGCGTCACGCGCGCCGGAAGCGGCCAGTCCGCCGGCAAAAACGCCATCACCGGATCGCGCCGCCACGCACGGATCGACAGCCCCGCGACCGCCGTCTGCGGCAGCGCCACCAATCCGACATCGAGCGTGCCCTGCGCAATGCGCGCCAGCGTGTCGTGCGACGTGAGCACCGCGATCTGGACATCGATATCCGGATGCGCATCGCGTAACCGGGCCACCGCCTGCGGCAACAGATGCGCGATCGCCCCGGTCGATGCCCCGAGGCGTACGCGCCCGGACAGCCCCTGCACCTGCCGCTGCACATCGTCCAGCGTGGATTCGACCTCGGCCAGCAGGCGGCGCGCCCGCTCCACCAGCACTTCGCCGATCGGCGACGGCCGCACGTTTCCACGCGTACGCGACAGCAACGGCGCGCCGATCCGGCTTTCCAGTTCGGCAATGTGAAGACTGACGGTCGGCGGCGCGAGATGAAGCCATTGCGCCGCCGCGACAAAGGACCCGTGGTCCGCGATGGCGACCAGCGTGCGCAGGCGGTCCAGGCTGATCTCTCGCATCCTTCACCTCTCGTTCAAGAAAACTGAATCTGGCAGTCAGCAAATTCAACTTTTCCTATTCTAGGTGTTCGGCGGACGATACGGCTTTCCCGACGACCGAACCGAAGGAACGCGACCCTCATGAGCCAGCCCATTGTCTACATCGACGGCGATCAAGGCACGACCGGATTGCTGATCCACGAACGCCTGCGCGGGCGTACCGACCTGCAACTCATCACGCTGCCGGACGCCGAGCGCAAGGATCCCGTGCGGCGCGCCGAAGCGATCAACGCAGCCGACATCACGATCCTGTGCCTGCCCGACGCGGCCGCGCGCGAGGCGGTCGGCTTCATCCGGAATCCGGCGGTACGCGTGATCGACGCGAGTTCGGCCCATCGCACGCAGCCGGATTGGGTCTACGGCTTTCCCGAAATGGCCGGCGGGCACGCGCGGACGATTGCGCACGCGCGGCGTGTCACCAATCCGGGCTGCTACCCGACCGGCGCGATCGCGCTGCTGCGACCGCTGCAACAGGCCGGCCTGCTGCCGCGCGACTACCCGGTGAGCATCCATGCCGTCTCCGGGTACTCGGGCGGCGGACGGGCTGCCGTCGACGCATTCGAGTCGAACGATGCTTCGCAAGCCAAACCGCTACAGGTCTACGGCCTCGCACTCGCGCACAAGCATGTGCCGGAGATCCAGCTGCATGCCGGCCTGACGAGTCGTCCGATGTTCGTGCCGGCCTACGGTGCTTATCGGCAAGGCATCGTGCTCACCGTGCCGATCGAGTTGCGCCTGCTGCCTGCCGGCGTGACCGGTGAGCAATTGCATGCGTGTCTTGCGCACCATTACGCCGGCGCGCGTCACGTCGACGTCACGCCGCTCGCGGAGACGCAAGCGATCACGCATCTCGATCCGCAAGCGCTGAACGGCACGAACGACTTGCGGCTCGGCGTGTTCATCAATGCCGAACACGGCCAGGTACTGCTGTCCGCCGTGTTCGACAATCTCGGCAAAGGGGCATCCGGCGCAGCGGTGCAGAATCTCGACCTGATGCTCGGCGCGGCAAGCGTGGCGAAAGCGGCGTAAGCCGCGTGCGGGCACCCTCGTCGGCCGGCCCTACACATCGCGGCCGCGATGCGAGGGTCACCGTTCGACGCGACCGGGTCGCGACGCGATGGCGAGCCGGAAACGCGGCTTGCCGACGTTCCGCACATGCCCCCGTAAAAGCTCACCTTTAACCAGTTTCAGGCCATGTCGTCACCCGCGGCGGCATTCAAGCCGGCCAGCGTCTCCACCAGAAAATCCACGCACACGCGCACTTTCGCCGACGCCGCCACGCGTTCCGGATACACGGCCCAGATGTTCGCGGGCTGGATTGCGTCCGGCAGCACGCGACACAGCGCGCCGCGTTCGATCAGCGGCGCGGCTTCCCAGATCGAACGCAACACGATGCCGCGCCCGGCCAGTGCCCACTGCACGGCCACTTCGCCATGGTTCGTCGACAGCGCGCCGCCGACCTTCACCGTTGCCGTTTCGCCGCGCACGTTCAGCCGCCACACGCCGAACGGGTGATCGCGCTCCTTGATGGCCAGACAGTCGTGCGACGCGAGATCCGCGAGCGAGCGCGGCGTACCGCGCCGCGCGAGATAGTCGGGCGCGGCACACAGCACGCGGTAGTTCGCGGCGAGGCGGCGCGCGATCAGGTGATCGGCGATCTCGTCGCCGATGCGCACGTCGAGGTCGTAGCCTTCGCCCGCGACGTCGACGAGCCGGTCGAACAGATCGAGCCGCACGTTCAGCTGCGGAAAGCGCGCGGTGAAGTCGAGCAGCGCCGGCGCGATGATGTGCCGGCCGAAGCCGAAGCTGCTCGAAATGCGCAGCGTGCCGCGCGGCACCGTGCGCGTGGTCGACACGTCCTCGACGAGATGATCGACGTCATCGAGGATCTTCTCGGCGCGCGCGTACACGCGTTCGCCGGCTTCCGTCACCGTCACGCGGCGCGTCGAGCGATGCAGCAGGCGCGTGCCGAGCTGCGCCTCGAGCAACGCGATGCGCTTGCTGACATAGGCAGGCGACACCGCGAGCTGCTCGGCGGCCGCGCTGAAGCTGGTCAGGCGGACAACCAGGCTGAACACGCGCAGGTCGTCCAGATTCGGCGATTTATTCACGATTCGTGGAAAGTCGATTAACCTTTCGCACGATTTTAATCTGAATGGAAATAAATAGAATGATGTAACGCGCCGCTACCGCCCGAGGCAGCCGGCCGCCCAGCCAAGGAGATTTGCATGACCGACAGGACTTACAAGATTGCCGTGATTCCCGGCGACGGCATCGGCCGCGAAGTGATGCCCGAGGGCCTGCGCGCACTCGACGCCGTGACCGCACGATTCGGCGTGCGCTTCGACTTCGTCCAGATCGACTGGGCGAGCTGTGACTACTACGCGCAGCACGGCACGATGATGCCGGACGACTGGAAGGCGCAACTGTCGGGCATGGACGCGATCCTGTTCGGCGCGGTCGGCTGGCCGGCGACGGTGCCCGATCACATTTCGCTGTGGGGCTCGCTGCTGAAATTCCGCCGCGAGTTCGACCAGTACATCAACCTGCGTCCCGCACGCCTGTTCGACGGCGTGCCGTCGCCGCTCGCCGGCCGCCGCGCAGGCGACATCGACTTCATGATCGTGCGCGAGAACACCGAGGGCGAATATTCGTCGGTCGGCGGCACGATGTTCGAAGGCACCGAACGCGAGATCGTGATGCAGCAGTCGATCTTCACGCGTCACGGCACCGAGCGCGTGCTGAAATTCGCGTTCGACCTCGCCCAGCGGCGCGCGAAGCGCCTCACCGTCGCGACGAAGAGCAACGGCATCGCAATCAGCATGCCGTGGTGGGACGCGCGCACGGCCGAGATGGCCGAACGCTATCCCGACGTCGCCGTCGACAAGCAGCACATCGACATCCTGTGCGCACGCTTCGTGCTGCAGCCGGACCGCTTCGACGTCGTCGTCGCGTCGAACCTGTTCGGCGACATCCTGTCGGATCTCGGGCCGGCCTGTACCGGCACGATCGGTATCGCGCCGTCGGCGAACCTGAATCCCGACCGCAAGTTTCCGTCGCTGTTCGAACCCGTGCACGGCTCCGCGCCCGACATCGCGGGGCAATTCATCGCGAACCCGGTCGCGATGATCTGGTCGGCAGCGTTGATGCTCGACTTCCTCGGCAACGGCGCGGGCCCCGAACGCGAAGCGCACGACGCAATCGTCGCCGCGATCGAGGACGTGCTGCGCACGGGGCCGCATTCGCGCGATCTGGGCGGCAATGCGGGGACGCAGGAAGTGGGTGAGGCGATCGCCGCGCGGATCGCGGGCTGACGATCGTGCCCGGCGTGATCGCATGCGCCGGGTGGTGACTGCGCGAATCGGCGAGCGGTGATAGGCGAGCGGTGAGCGGTGAGCAACACGCAACGCATTTGCGCACGCGTGCGAATTTCGTCGCCTGCACGGTGGAGTCGAGTGGTGAGCAACGCCGCACCGCAACGCGCACGGCTCTCGCTATCCGTCGACGTTGACGTCGACACGATCGGTGAGTTGCACACCGCGCGCGTGCACACCGATCGTCAATCCACTGCCGGTGCTGTTCGATCGGTGAGATGCGGTGAGATGCGTTATGCCGTGAAGCACACCGTTGCATGCGGACACGTGCATCACGAGATGCCAACATGTGCGGCGCGTTGGCTTTGCCCGATGCGATGCCGCGTCGAACGGCTCACTACACACAGTCCGACGCGACATTTCACCTCCTCCCGAAAAATCTCACCCTCAGCGCACCGACTCCCGAATTTCCTCACCGTTGCATCCCGGTGACGTGTTCGTCGATCCGCCGAGTCGAGCCGACGCGCGCGTCACAGCCCGAGATCGGACAGCCCCGGATGATCGTCCGGACGGCGGCCGAGCGGCCAGTGATAGAGACGATCCTGCTCGCGAATCGGCAGGTCGTTGATGCTCGCGTGACGATGCGCCATCAGGCCATTCTCGTCGAACTCCCAGTTTTCGTTGCCATACGAACGGAACCAGTTGCCGGCGTCGTCATGCCATTCGTATGCAAAGCGCACCGCGATGCGATTGCCGTCGAACGCCCACAGCTCCTTGATCAACCGGTAGTCGAGCTCGCGCGCCCACTTGCGCTGCAGCAGCCCGACGATCTCGTCGCGGCCGGTCACGAATTCCGCACGGTTGCGCCATCGGCTTTGCGGCGTATAGGCGAGTGACACGCGCTGCGGGTCGCGCGTGTTCCACCCGTCCTCGGCGGCGCGCACCTTCTGGCGCGCCGTTTCGAGCGTGAAGGGCGGAACGGGCGGACGGACTTCAGGGGAAGCGGACATGGGTTGCTCCTGGTCAGGTTCTGGCCACGGACGCCCGCGGCCGGTTCGGATTCGCTGCTTCGACTAGCGGGACACCGTGTCGAGCAGCAGTTCGGCCGTTGCGCGCGCGTCGCGCGCAGCGTTTGCATCGCCGTTTACGAGCGCCACGCCGATTGCACCGTCGATCAGCACGAGCCATTGGCGCGCCAGACGCGCGAGCCCGCGGCGCTCGATGCCGGTTTCGTCGGCATACGCATCGAACCGCTCGCGTACGAATGCCAGCAGGCGTGCCTTGTGCTCGCGTGCGACGACGCGCACGGGGTCATCCGCGTCGGGAATCTCGCCCGATGCGTTGAGGAACGCGCAGCCGTGAAAGTCGGGCTGCCCGAACCAGTCGCGCAGCACATCGAACATGCCGAGCAACTGCACGCGCGGCGCCTTGCCGCGCGCCAGCGTGGCATCGACGAACCAGCGCATCCAGCGCTCGTCGCGACGTTCGAGCGCGGCCACGACCAGCGCCTCCTTCGATTCGAAATGCGAATAAAAGCTCTTTCGGGCCGCGCCGGATCGCTTGACGATCGCATCGACGCCGGTGGCATGGATGCCGCCCGAATAGATCAGCGCTTCGGCTGCATCGAGCAGCCGGTCGCGAACGCCCGGTTCGGCGGAAGAGTCGTGAGGTGTGTTCATGGGTTTACGGTAGAACGATCGTTCTCCGTCGTCAACACCCGCATGGAAAAGCCCTGTCGGCGAGAGGGCTGAATCGCGGCCTGGCCGCGTGACGTGGCCCGCCGCGTTTACGACATTTTTGCTTGAAGCGGACGCGCGACGCTCACTACACTTCGGTCACCCTGTCTGGGCGAAAGGACATCATGCAGCGACCGGAATCCGCGCGCCCCGCGCGCGCCTATGCGGCTTATGCGAAGCGGCTCGACGGCCGCGTCGTCGTGCGGCGCTTCGACCCGCGCAGCGATTCGTACGACGCGCTGACCGCGCTGCTGCATCGCGCGTTCGCATCGCTTGGCGCACTGGGCTTCAATTGCCCGGGCGTCGATCAGCCGGCCTCGGCGACACGCGAACGCGTGCTCACCGGCGAGTGCTTCGTCGCGCTCGGCAATGCGCACCTGGTCGCGACGATGACGATGCGTTCGCACGATCCCGATTCCCGCTGCGATCCATACCGCAGCCGGCACGTCGCGACGCTCGGCCAACTGGCCGTCGATCCCGTCTGGCAGGATCGCGGCATCGGCCGTTCGCTGCTCGCGTTCGCGCAACGGCGGGCCGCCGCGCGCGGCGCGACGCACCTCGCGCTCGACGCGCCATCTGCGGCCGTCCGGCTCATCGATTTCTATCGCCGCGAAGGATTTCAGCCGGTCGACGTGATGCGCTTTCCGGGACACAACTACGACAGCGCGATCCTGTGCAAATCCGTCAGCGTCGGGAGCGGTCGCATCGTTGCCGGCGATACGACGCAGTTCGACGTTACGCGGCACGTCGGAGCCGCTTCGTGAAACACGATATGCCGAAGCGCGAGGGTGACGACGATCACACCGGGCTCGACGTCCGGCAGGCACGGTTGCGCGCGGCGCGGCGGCTGCGCGGCGTGTTGAAGCTGACGCTTCTCACGATCGCGGTCGCCCAAGCGCTGGCGTTCGCGTTCGAAAGCCTGCTGGTGATGGCCGGCTTCGCGCCGGATGCCGCGACGGTGCTGCTGTTCCGCTTCGTCACGTGCGCGCTCGTCAGCTTCTGGCTGCAGGCGGACGCGTTGCGCGCCTATCAATACGCGGCGCAACACGGGTTCGTCACCGTTCCCGGCGCGCACGGCGATCCGGCCGACATCGCGCCGCAATGCCCGAAGCGCTGGCTCGTCATGTTGAGTCTTCAGCTCGACCCGCGAGGGGCGAATGGTGAGCGGATCAAGTAGCGGCCTGCGCACCGGTCGATATCCATCGATGTCGATCGCTTTACGCATGAGTGAGTCGCAACGACGCGTGAAGGCTCACGGTTGATGGTGCGGTTCGGCGAGGCATCGCATGGCGTACGTAGCGAACCATCGCGCCGCAAGCCAGGAGGGAAGTGCCCGGAAGAGGGGGAGCAAGTGCCGAACGGCGTGATGGCGCGTAGCGGGACGACTGCCGACAGGTGAAGTGAACGTGCGATTGCAGGTCACCGATGTGCGACGGTGCCGCGATTCGGTGCGCAAACACAGCTCCCGAATAATCTCACCTTGAGCGCGGCTTCGCGTGTTTCGACTCGCACACGCAGACGTCAAACAGAAACGGGGCGGGCGGCAAACACGCCGCACCGCCCCTTCTCGGCACTCAGGCCGTCCAGTCGAGAATCACCTTGCCGCTTTCACCCGACAACATCGCGGCGAAGCCTTTCTCGTAATCGTCAGCCGCAAAGCGATGCGTGATGATCGGCGACAGGTCGAGGCCGCTCTGCAGCATCGCGACCATCTTGTACCAGGTCTCGAACATCTCGCGACCGTAGATGCCCTTGATCTCGAGCCCCTTGAAGATCACCTGGTTCCAGTCGATCGCCGTCTGCGCCGGCGGAATGCCGAGCAGCGCGACCTTGCCGCCGTGGTTCATCGCCTCGAGCATGCTCGTGAACGCGCTCGGCACGCCCGACATTTCGAGGCCGACGTCGAAGCCTTCGGTCATGTGCAGGTCGGACATCACGTCGCGCAGAGACTCGCGCGCGACGTTGACCGCACGCGTCGCGCCCATCTTGCGCGCGAGTTCGAGCCGGTAGTCGTTGATGTCGGTGATGACGACGTTGCGCGCGCCGACGTGCTTCGCGATCGCGACGGCCATGATGCCGATCGGGCCGGCGCCGGTGATCAGCACGTCTTCGCCGACGAGGTTGAATGACAGCGCCGTGTGCGTCGCGTTGCCGAACGGATCGAAGATCGATGCGAGGTCGTCGGAAATCTCGGGTGGAATCTTGAATGCGTTGAACGCGGGAATCGCCAGATACTCGGCGAACGCGCCTTCGCGGTTCACGCCGACGCCGACCGTGTTGCGGCACAGATGCCGGCGCCCCGCGCGACAGTTGCGGCAGAACCCGCACGTGATGTGGCCTTCGCCGGACACGCGATCGCCGATCGCGAAGCCGCGCACTTCCTGCCCCATCTCGACAATCTCGCCGACATATTCGTGGCCGACGTGCATCGGCACGGGAATCGTCTTCTGCGCCCAGTCGTCCCACTTCCAGATATGGATGTCGGTGCCGCAGATCGCCGTGCGGCGGATCTTGATCAGAACGTCGTTGTGGCCGACTTCGGGGCGCTTCACGCGCGTGAGCGTGAGGCCGGGGCCGCGCTCGAGCTTTGCCAGTGCTTTCATGATCGCGCCTCCGTCAGATGATGCCGAGCGACTTGCCGACGCGCACGAACGCGGCGACCGCCTGGTCGATCTGCTCGGGCGTATGCGCGGCGCTCATCTGCGTGCGGATGCGCGCGCGGCCGCGCGGTACGACAGGGAACGAGAAGCCGATCACGTAGACACCTTCGTCGAGCAGCTTGTCGGCCATGTTCGTCGCGAGCTGCGCGTCGCCGAGCATCACCGGGATGATCGGATGCGCGCCGGGCACGAGCGTGAAGCCGGCTTCGGTCATCTGCTGGCGGAACCGCGCGCCGTTTTCGCGCACGCGCTCGCGCAGCTTCGCGCCTTCGTCGCTGCCGAGCAGCTCCAGCACCTTCAGCGATGCCGCGGCGATGCTCGGCGTGAGCGTGTTCGAGAACAGGTACGGGCGCGAGCGCTGGCGCAGGAGTTCGATGACCTCGCGACGCGCGGCGACATAGCCGCCCGATGCACCGCCGAGCGCCTTGCCGAGCGTGCCCGTGATGATGTCGACGCGGCCTTCGACGCCGCAGTGCTCGGGCGTGCCGCGGCCCTGCGTGCCGATGAAGCCGACCGCGTGCGAATCGTCGACCATCACGATCGCGCCGTAACGATCGGCGAGATCGCAGATGCCTTTGAGATCGGCGATGATGCCGTCCATCGAGAACACGCCGTCGGTCGCGATCAGCTTGTGGCGCGCGCCCGCCGCGTCGGCCTCCTTGAGCTTCGCCTCGAGGTCGGCCAGGTCGTTGTTCTTGTAGCGGAAGCGCTTCGCCTTGCAGAGGCGAACGCCGTCGATGATGCTCGCGTGGTTCAGCTCGTCGCTGATCACCGCGTCGTTCTCGTCGAGCAGCGTCTCGAACAGCCCGCCGTTCGCGTCGAAGCAGCTCGAATAGAGGATGCTGTCCTCGGTGCCGAGAAACGCGGCCAGCGCGCTTTCCAGTTGCTTGTGCACGGTTTGCGTGCCGCAGATGAAGCGTACCGATGCCATGCCGAAGCCGTCCTGGTCGAGGCCGGCCTTCGCCGCGTCGATCAGGCGCGAATCGTTCGCCAGACCCAGATAGTTGTTCGCGCAGAAATTGAGCACGCCGGCACCACCGGCGAGCCGCACGTCCGCCGCCTGGGGACTCGCGATCTCGCGCTCGGTCTTGTAAAAACCGTCCGCACGGATCTGGTCCAGCGTCCCGCGCACCTGGGCGAGAAAGGCATCACGCATCGCAAAGCTCCTGACAGGGTTTCGCATTCCGCAACGCGCCACTCGTGGCGGCGGGGCAGCGGCCTGCTACTGTTATAGTCGGTCGTTCGGTTGACCGCATTTATCCGATATTCCGAACTAGAATTCGAAATATCGAACAACTCTAAGCGAACGGAATCCAAATGGCAAGTTCCTCCGGTTCGCGGCGCACGCCCGCCAGCGCCGCCCCGCAACCGCCGGCCGCAACGCCGCCGCGTGTCGGCGAGCAGATCCAGCGGCTGCGCAACGAACGCAAGCTGACGCTCGACGACCTGTCGCGCGCGGCCGGCGTATCGAAATCGATGCTCTCCGAGATCGAACGCGACAAGGCCAACCCGACGATCGCCGTGGCGTGGCGGCTGACGAACGCGCTCGGCATCACGCTCGACGAGCTGTTCTCGCAGCCGAAGGCGCCCGAGACGATCCGCGTAGACGGCCCGCACGACATCCCGACACTCGCCGGCCACGACGGCCGCTACCAGTTGCGTGTGTGGGGCCCGATCGACCTCGCCGGCAAGTTCGAGTGGTACGAGCTGACGCTGCCGGGCGGCGGTGCACTGGTATCGAACGCCCACGAACCCGGCACGCGCGAGCACCTCACCGTGCTGCAGGGCGCGATGGAAATCGAAGCCGCGGCCGCCAGCCGGCGCCTGAAGGTGGGCGACACCGCGCGCTACCCGGCCGACGAGCCGCACGCAATCCGCAATCCCGGCAAGACCGAAGCGCGGGCATTGCTGATCGTGATCCATCGCTGACGGCGCGCATAGCTGGCCAAACGGCCAAAGGATCTGTTGCAGGCCAGTTGCGGAAAATACTGTATGTTTGTACAGTATACGGACATTCCGCCATGCATGGGCCGGAGCCGGCGCACCGAGGCGCCAGCCCGGTCGACAGGAGCCTGCAATGACAGAAGAACAAGATTTGGCCGCGCTCAGCTTCAAGGCTGCCGCGCACGACCTCGAGCTGATCGTCCGGCATATCGCCGGGCGCTACATCCACCAGCGCGTCCCGCTGACGTGGCGGCTGCTGCACGCCATCGAGGCCGAGGCGCTTGCCGATCTCGGCTTTGCCAGCCGGCACGAGGCCGGCATGCGTCAATTGTTCGAGCGACCGTTGGACATGACGTTTCCCGAAACGGACGATCCGATCGACTTCGGGCGCTCGAATGCGCTGCCCGCCGTATTTTCGTTCGCGGTTCTCGCGTATGAAGCGGCGTCAACCGCGTCGAACGACACGGCGCCGCCCGCGCGCGTTCATCGCCCGGCCAAGGCGTGGGGCGACTGATTCCCAGCCCGGGCCGCCGCGTATGGCGGCCTTGTCCAGCCTCTTGCTGCCCGAGACGTTGCGGAAAGGGCTACCATATACGCAACTAACGGAATAACTCACATGTCTCTTCCCGCCTCTCCCGACACCCCGGCACGCCCGGAAGAAACAGATCTGTTCGACCGCGGCGCATCCGACTGGATCGTCTCGCCGGAAGCCGCATTCGATGCCTGGCTCGCAATGCAGGACTATCGCCGCTCGTCAGCCGACGTCTACCGCGCTCAATGGGGCGCGTTCCTCACCTGGATGCGCGCGCACCAGAAGAATCTGGCCACGGTCGATACCGCAACCATCGCGAATTTCGTCGGCGAACTGCCGATCCGGAAAACCCAGCGAATGCGCTATCTGCGACTGATCGAGCGCGTGCTCGACCACATCCGCCGCACCGAATACGCGTCGACCAACCCGGCCCGGTTCATTGCTCAGGACGGCGAAGCGAACTGGCGCAAGGCGCGCGACAACGAACCGACCGGTTTCCTCACGCCGGCCGAGCGCGCGACGTTGCTCGCGTACCTGTTCTCGCCGATCGGTGTATCCGGTTCCGCGTACTGGAAAGAGCGGCGCGACCGCGCACTCGTTGCCGCCTTTCTCGGTGCCGGCATCAAAACCGGCGAAGCGCGCGCGCTTACGATTAGTTGCATCAATACGAGTGGAACGTCACTGCGGATCGAGTCGACGCATCCGGATTTCGCACGCGAAACTCACCTGGCATCGTTCGCGATCGCCCTGCTGGAAGCCTGGCTCACCGAGCGCAAGCGCCAGGAGATTCCGGGGGAGCTCGTGTTCCCCGCATCCCATGCCGGGCGGCCGATGCACAAGGCGACGATGCTGCGCGCGATCGACGCGATCGTCGAATCCGCCGGGCTCACGTCGTCGCGCACCGCGCGCGCGAGCCCGCAAACGCTGCGCAATACCTACGCGGCCGAACTGTTCGAACACGACGTGCCGCCCGAACGGGTCGGTAAATGGCTGGGCTTCATGCGGCCGATCTCGTCGAACCGCCTGCATCGTGCATGGAAGAACTGGCGCGACGGTCTGGCCGACGGCAACGGTGACGCGTCCGACAGCGACGAAACTCACTGATCACGAATGCGCTGCTCACGCGAAGCGATGCGTGAGCAGCCTTGTGTGGCGTAGCCTCACCGTTTCACAGCTCCCGAAAAACCTCACCTCAAGCTCCCCGGATCGTCTCACCTGTGCCGCACGGCCTGTGCGGGCGTCACGTGTGCGCGAATCGCGCGACCGCTTCGAATCGGGACGGCCATGCGCCCGAAGCATGCTCGCACTCGGGGCAGGCCACTTCGAAACCTTCTTCGCCGTGTGACAGCTCCGGCTCACCGTCGCAATGCGGACAATGGGCCGGCACCGGAATCTCCTGATCCAGCGACGTGCCGATCGCGGCAAACGCCTCCGCATCCAGTTGCCCGGCATCGGCCAGACGGCGGATCAGCGCGGCGATTTCCGGACTCATGCCGCGGCTCGCGCGCAACGAACTCACATCGCGCGTCGCACGTTCCAGTTCATCACCCTGGCTGCGCAACTGTTCTTCGAGCCGGTCGGCACGTGCCTTGGCCGAACTCAACTGCTGCAGGAAATCGAACTCCTTGCGCTGAACGTCGCGCAAACCGCTCTGGTAGGTCGACGCCATGCTGCGCAGCGAATCCAGCTCGACCAGCATCGGCTTCACGCGGCGTTCCGCTTCAGCCACGGCGTCCTTGATTTGTTGCGCGTAGTGCTCGGTGCGCTGCTGCAGTTCGGCCTGCAGCGCATCGATGCGGTCGCGCAGCGCCGCATTTTGCGTCTGCTCGGCTTCGACGCGTCCGGCGGCCGCGGCCAGCTCCTTCTCCAGTCGGGCGACTGTGGTGAGCAACGTCGCCTCGCTGGCCGAACCGTGCGTCGTTTGCGACGCGAGCTGGACCTCGAGTTCGGTCACGCGTGCCTGCAACTGCTCGTTTTTCGCTTCGCCACGCGCGAGCGCGGCTTCGAGCGTCTCCTGGCGGACGGTTGCGTCGCGCAACCGCTGTTCGGCGTCGGCAACGCCGGCGCGAACCTGCTCGCGATCTGCATCCAGACTGTCCCGCGCGGCTTTCAACGCTTCTTCATAGAGTGCGCCGAGCAGTGCACCCGCCTTTTCCTCGACGGCTTTGGGGATCGCGGCACCGTCTAGCCTGATTTTGGAGGCGGAACGGATGCGCTCCCAGAAATGGTCGATGTCTTTCGGGATATCGCTGGCGCTGCCGGTCTGGGTGAGATCGCGGACATTGGCAGCCGACGGCCTGATGCCAAGATCGAAGAACAACCGCTTGCATGCGTGCAGCGACAGTTCCTGCCGTCGCGCACCGCTTGCACGCAGCGATTCCAGTTCGTCCCGAATGGCCTGGCGTATTTCGTCGAGGGTCATCTCTGTGCTCGCAGACATTCAAATGTTGCAATCATAACGAAATACGTATCTATCGATACTTCTTTCGGCTTGCCGTTGTGAATTTACGTCGCTTTGCACAGAAAGCGGGTCTGTGAGCCGATCCAGACGACCGTGGCCGAAGATTCCGTGAAACAAAGCGAAGAAAGTCAGCCAAGTCCTTGTCTTGCAAGCATTTTCCTGCGGACCCCGAATTTCGGCATTTGTTTCACATGACAGCGGATCCGATTGCCTGTCGGTGGTCAGGGGTTGGGGTGTCTGTGGAAAACTCGTCAGCCGATGTCTTGAGAGTATTAGAAGTAAACACCCTTGAACCCTTAGTTAAAAACGTTAACGCCACGGCACAGCCTTATGCGGCAAGGCTTTCCGGCCGACAAGGTGAAGTTTTACGGGAGCCAAGGTGATCTCCTGCGGGAGCTGACGTGATGGGGTTCAGGGAGCTGCGTGAGCCGTTGCGGGAAAGGTCGTGAGCGGATTCGGGATCACAGTGAAACACGAGATTTACCAAAGGTGAGGTTTTTCGGGGCCTCACAGCCACAGAACCCACGCGGTGCCTCGCTGCACAGTTTTCTGCCTGTGCAGACACAGGTGAGAATTTGCGGGACCTTCTTCGTGCCCCGATTCTGCCCATCTTTTAGGCAGTTTTTCTGAAAGGTGAGGTTTCACGGGACTCCACGGGAATTTGGTGTGAGGATTTCCGGGAAACGACCGCCATTTTGCACAGCAAAAGCGCCTGTGGGGGCCTGTGAAGCCCTAAAGGTGAGGTTTTTCGGGAGGGAAATTCGGGTTTTCCTGCCCGGACCTCCTTGAGGTGAGATTTTTCGGGGCCCCGATCACAGGCTGTGATGCCGGCCACAGGTGAGACTTTTCGGGAATGGAATTTGCCCGAAAAATGGGCAAAGGTGAGGTTTTTCGGGACCGGTGAATGGCTGAATTCGTCGAAAAGCCCGCCAGGACTGGAAGAAATCTCGTTTTTGCTGTGCCACTTTTTGGCACAGGTGAGATTTTTCGGGGCCCGACATGAGGTTGTCGTATGAAGGATTTCCGTCGAAAGGTGAGGCTTTTCGGGGGATGTCGGCGGTGCACAGCCAAATGCCATCTGTGCATAAGTATCGGAAGGCATTGGGGTTTTTGATACCGAGGCGGTTACGGTGAGGTTTTTCGGGAGTCGTTTCCCTGCCTGTAGCAGCACAGCGATTTTTGGGTAAGGTGAGCGTTTTCGGGAGGCCTTGGGAGTGAATCCCCCGCGTGTCGGGCATTCGCCGATATCCGGACGAATGAAATCACTGTGCTCAAGGTGAGTATTTTCGGGGCCCGATACGGTTTGTGCGCTGTACAATGCGCGCCCGGCCCGGAAAAGCATGCTTGATCGGGTCGCGCGGGCCGGTTTCGCAGGCGTCTTTCGGGATGTCGGATCCGATTCCGATTTCCTGCCAGGTCACGCCTGTACATGCATACAGGCCGATGGAGGGCGATCGGGGACGCGTGCCGACGTGGGATCGCAACGCTGTGCCGAACGCACAGCTGCGCAGTCGTAAAATTACGACAAATCGAAAGGTGAGCCGATACGGGAGCTCATTCCGCACGTGTCGTGCACAGGTGAAATTCTGTGAATCGGCGCATCCCGCAGCACGTCTGGACGAGTCCGGAACGCTGTAAATCAGGAGCGGTGAGAGTTTTCGGGAGCGCCTGGGGTGAGTGCCGTTTTGCACGCGCACTTCACCCGCTATGGTGAGCATGTCGTTCTGGACGCACTTCACCGCAGGCGCTATCCTTCCGGAAAACTTCTCCTCCGACCCGACGTATGGCCACGACGAAGCGCGCCAAGAAAACCGATGTGGATGTGGTGAGTGCCAGTTCAGCCGAATTGCGGAAGGCCGTCGAGGCGATCGCAATTCAGCCGAAGAGCGGCAAGATCACGCTCCTCACTCGCAAGCTGTTCAATGTCCTGCTGGCCGTGGCGCAGCAGGCCGACGACTCGGGCGATACGTATCGCGCGCTGCTGTCGGACATCGTCGCCAACTCCGCCTTCGATTCGAACGACACCGCGCTGGTGAAGGAACACCTGCGCCGTATGGTGTCGGTGCAGGTCGAATGGAGCACTGGGACGTCGAGCCAGAAGCCGGGCCGCAAGTGGGGGATCTCGACGCTGATCGCCGACGCGGAAATTCTCGAGGATCCGACCACCCGCCGCGTGTGGGTCGAATTCTCGTTCGCGCCGAAGATCAAGAAGAAGCTGCTCGACCCGGTCCAGTACGCGCGCCTGAGCCTGCAGTTCCAGAGCCAGCTGCGCAGCAGCGCCGGTCTCGCGCTGTACGAAATCTGCGTGCGCTACCTGACGAACCCGAGCCACCTGACGATGCGCGAGCCGTGGGAATGGTGGCGGCCGATCCTGTCGGGCACGCCCGACACGGAAGCCGGCGACGAGGCGAAGCGCGAGTACAAGTACTTCAAGCGCGACTATCTGCGTCCCGCGATCGCGGAAGTCAACGCAGTCACCAACATCTTCGTCGAGCTGATCGAGCACCGTGAAGGGCGCCGGGTCGCGGAGATCCAGTTCCGCGTGACCGAACGCAAGCAGCCGATGCTCGCGCTCGACGAACACCCGAACGTGTTCGACAGCACGCTGGTCGACCGGATGGTGAAGCTCGGGATCCCGTTGAAGGAAGCGCAGACGCTCTATGCGGACAGCGAGGAGAACCGCATTCGTGCCGCACTGCAGATGACCGAGCAGCGGATGCGCAGCACGACGCTGCCGCCGGTGCGCAGCGCGCCGGCGTTGTTCAAGGATGCGCTGAAGAAGGGGTATGCGCCGCCGGTCGAGTCGGTCGACACGCTGCCTGCCGGCACGCCGTCCCCGAAGATTGCCGCGGCCCAGCCGGACGATCTGAAGGCACGCCTGCTGAGCGAGTTCGCGGCGTTCCGCCGCAAGGAAGCGAAGGTGCTGTACGAAGAGCAGGGCGACGCGGAGCGCGAAGTGGCGCGCGAGTCGTTCGAATCGGAGGCGCTGCCGACGATGGGCACGCATCTGCGCGATGACTGGCGCAAGCGCGGCCTCGATTCCAAGCTGGCCGAGACGGCCTTTTTCGACTGGCTGGCCCAGAGGACCTGGGGCGAGCCGACGGACGGCGACCTGCTGTCGTTCACGCTGAATCAGTCGCGGGCCGCCTGAGGCCCGCTCGGGCCCGCTGACGGGCCGCCGCCGGCCCCGCCCTCGATGGCGGGCCCGGCGTCCTCACCAGGCCCTGCCGGCCGTTTCCATCACTCCGACAACAGCATCCGCTCGAGCTGCTCGAGGATCGCGTCGCGCTTGTCCTTCGGGAGACCGCGCAGGCGCAATTCGATGCGATCTTCACCATACGACTTCAGGTCGCCGACCGACTTGCCGCCAAGCTTGATCTCGAGACGTTGCGCATAGCGCTGGCGGCCCGCGGCCTTCGGCGTTTCCTGCGCCGCGACGCGGCCCTTGACGATGTCCGACACCTGACGCGTGCTGAGATCGTCGGACACGATCTTGTTGATCAGCCGCAGCGTCGCCTCGGTGCCGCGCGCATTGTGATAGCGGCCGACCTGATACGCCATGTTCGAACCGAAGCGATCGGGGCGGGCGACCATTTCCTGCATGATCGCTTCCGGCAGCTTGCCGATCGACAGCGCGACGGCCACCGTCGATTCGTCGAGGCCGAGGTGCTCGGAGAGCTCCTTCTGGCTCTGGAAATGCTTGTCGTCGAGGAAACGGCGCCACACGACGGCGTTGTCGAACACCGTTTGTGAATCGCGCTGGACGTTGAGATCGTAGCCGAGCTTGTAGCTCTGGATGCCGATCGGCACGTCGATCACGATCGCCTTGACCGATTCCTTGTTCGCTTCCTTCAGGGCCCGCACGCGGCGGCCGCCGTCGCTGACGAAATACGTGCCCGGGTTCTCGTAGTCCGGAATCACGTGGATCGCCTGCTGCTGTCCTTGCTTGGCGAGGTTGACGGCGAGTTCGGCAATCGACGACTTCAGATAGAAGTGCCGCGGATTGAACGGGCTATGCTTGATCGCCTTCAGCGGCAGTTCGATCACCTGCCCCGGCGCATAGCGATTCTCGAGACGCCACGCGCGATATTGCGCCGATTCATCGATCGACGAATCGAGCGTGAGTTCGGGAGCGGGCGATGGTGCGACGTCTTTCTTCGCGGATTTGGTCGGTGCCGGAGTGGGGGTCTCGGACTTGACGATGCCGTCGATCGCATTGAGTCGATCAAGCGCCGTGCGCTTCTCGCTCGTCGTGATATCCGGGCGCGCTTGGAATCCTTTGGCAAATTGGGAGGGTTTCATGTGACTCCTTTGTGCGCATAAAGTCAGGGCAGCATGGCGACGATTTCGTCGGCGCATGCGCGAATTTCTGCGGCGGCCAGCTTGCCGCCACGATCGTTCATCTGCAGTACGGTCTGACCGAGCGCCATCGCCTGCTTGTACGCCTCCCGGGTCGGGATCTGCGTTTTCAGCAACGGGAAGCCGAGTTCCTCCAGCGCACGCTTGAGCTCGCGGGTCAGCATGCGCTTCTCTTCGGTCTTGTTCAGCAGGAAGACGGCGCGGAGGTCTTCGTTCATGACCTGCGCTTGCTGGATCAGTTTGACCAGCCCGACGCTCGACCAGTAATCGGCCGGCGACGACGACGTCGGGATCACGGCAATCGATGCGGCGAGCAGGACCACGCCCGATACCTTCTCGGTGATCGACGGCGGGCAGTCCACGACGATGATGTCGTAGTCGTTGATGAACTTCTTGATCTCGCGATGGATCTGGCCATCGGCTTCGGCCAGGTTGACGACCGGAAACGGAATGCCGGTGTCGCTGTCGCCGGATGCGCTCGACCAGTGAACCAGCGTGTTTTGACGGTCTGCGTCGATGACGAGGACGCGCTTCCCTTTTTCATGGAACGCGGCACCGAGGTGCATGGCAATCGTGCTTTTGCCGACGCCACCTTTTTGTTGAGTGACTGCAATGATTTCCGCGGCCAATTTTCACTCCTATTTTGGTCGTTGGAATTCTACAGGACGATATTTGGATTTCAATGAAATTGTCGTTCAACAACTACGCATTGGCCGTTTGGACTATCGGTTTATGCGCATAAACGAAGCGACGATGGAAGATGACTCGATCGGATGGTGCAGCGGATGCCTAGGAAGTCGGTGAGCGAGTCGGTGGCATTGCGTGCGGTGACGTCGGTGTGAGTGGCGAGTTGCCGCGCGTGTCGCAGTGCGCTGCCCTATCGTTCGAGGGGGTAAGCCCCGGCTGAGGGCCGCAGAGTTTGTGCGCATAAACTCTCCGCGGAAAGCGTGGCGCGTGATCGTGCCGGGAAGGTAGGCGCTTCTGATCTTGGTTGTGAGTGGTACATCCTGGCTGGGTATGGGCGCATCGAGATATGCCACTTGACCTGCATGAGTCGCCCGAACGCGCTATCGAGGCACCGCGTTTATGCGCATAAACCGCGAGCGATAGACGGCGAGTAACGAAGGCCACCTCCCGGCCGCGCCGAAATCCAGTGCTGGGCGGCCAACCTGCGAGGCAGCGTACCGACGCTTCAATCCCACCGAAGGCAGGCATCCCACCGAAGCGCTGAAGCGTCTGCATTCGCCGCGCCGCGAATCGCGAGATCCCCGTGCCCGCCAGTCGCCCGCTTTATGCGCATAAACCAACCGGCCGGCGGCACCACCGGCTACACGCTTCGCAGACCGAACCCCATCGTATCGGCCAGGCGCGTGGACCTCTGATCACCATCCCGCGATAGAGTCCTACGCGCCTTTATGCGCATAAACCCACCAATTCATTGAAGCGCGTCCCGACCAGCACTCCCCTTTCGCGATCCATCACACCGCATCATCCGTCGGCGTCTACGAAGCTGCGAATCCGTGCCCGATCTCCCGATTCCTCGTCGTCCGCCCCACCAAGCCCCCCAATTCAGACTGGCTACAATACAGGGCTCTACCCTTCAGGCCTGAATGATGATCACGATCTACCACAACCCCCGATGCTCGAAGTCGCGCGAGACGCTTGCGCTGGTCGAGTCGCTGAATACCACCGGTGCGCCGTTGAATGTTGTCGAGTACCTGAAGACGCCGCCGACGGTCGAGGAACTGGAAGCGCTGCATCGGCAGCTTGGCCGCCCGGTTCGCGACATGCTGCGCGACGGTGAGGAGCCGTACAAGGCGCTGAATCTGGCCCGCGCCGATCTGACCGATGCGGAAGCCTATGCGGCAATTGCCGCTCATCCGATTCTGTTGCAACGACCCATCGTCGTTTACCGCGGCAAGGCCGCTATCGGCCGGCCGCCCGAATCGGTGCAGGCACTGTTCGAATAATTCTTGCCCGCCGTATTTTTCTGATTGCGTCAGCCCAGCGCAAGCACCAGCAAGAGCGTCGGCAATCGAAACCAGCGCGAGCGCCGGGCAGCATGCCAGCACCGCCCTGACACTTGCCGTCACGCGATCCGCGCCTAGCCTTCCCCGGACACCGCACCGTCATCATCCGGGGAAGGCCCCCGCCCCGCCGCCGCTTTCGCGGCCGTCCGCAGCAGTGCGATCTGCCCGCGGTAGGCTCTGCAGCCACTGCAGGTCGGCAAGTGTATGCGCACCTGCAGGCGCTCATGCAGGGTCAGATGCCGGTCGAGCGCATCCGACAGCAATCGCGTCACGTCAGTACATTTCCCCGGCAGCATCTTCGGTCGTCAATCCTTGTTCACTCAGGCAGGTTCGCAGGCGCGTGCGCGCCCGGTAAAGCAGCACGCTGCAATGATTCGTCGTCAACGTCAATTCGCTGCAGATGTCCGTCATTTCGAAGTCGAGGAATTCGCGCATCATGAACACGCGCCCGATCTGCTCCGGCAGGTGGTCGAGGCACGCCTCGAACAGCGTCCAGAACTGCTGCTGCTGCAACAGCGTTTCGGGGCGGGGCCACGGTCGCGGTTTCGCATGCGCGGCCCAGTGCCCGTTTTCCTTGAATAGCTCGCGATCGAGTACCGATTCGCCGTCGAGCTCGGCATCGAGCGCGGACAGGCTCACCGTCCGCTGCCGCGCGCGCAGCACGTCGATCAGCTTGTTGCGCAGGATGCCGAACACCCAGGTCTTGTGCGCCGACAGCCCGGCGAAATCGCCCGCATGCGACCACGCGGCGGTGAGCGCTTCCTGCACGGCGTCTTCGGCCGCATCGGCGTCACGGAGCTGGAGCCGCGCGAAGCGCAGCAGATCGCGCCGCAGTTGCGCGAGATAAACGGGATCGTCGTAGGCGGACGGCATGGATGGGTTGCAAGTGTCTCGAAGCGATCGCGCGTGCGCCACAGGGCACGCACATCGCAGTGCGAGCAGCTTACTGGGCGCGGTGCCGGCCTGCAATGCATGTTCCGTCACGAATTCACGAAACCGGCCAGCGCGCTGCGCTATGCTTGCCGAACCCTGTGTCGCGGGTCGGCAACGACTCGCAGTAGGCAATCTGTCATGTCGGAACATAACGGCCGAGTTATCCACAATTTCTGTGGAAAACCTTGTGGAAAGTCGGCCGGACGGCCCCGTCGGGCGGTTCGCGGGCTGGCTTGCCTATAAACAGACCTTTGTCGCCCGTTCGGAAGCAATTGATCCGATTCCTCACTCACCGGAAGGAGAATGCCATGTCCTATCGCATCGCTGTGGTGGTCGGCAGCCTGCGTCGCGCTTCGTGGAACCGCGCGCTCGCACACGCCGTGATCTCGCTCGCCCCCGCCGATTTCTCGTTCGAGTTCGTCGAGATCGGCGAGCTGCCGCTGTACAGCCAGGACTACGACGCGGATTTCCCGGAAGTCGCGAAGCGCTTCAAGCAGTCGATCGAGGCCGCCGACGCGCTGCTGTTCTTCACGCCCGAATACAACCGCTCGATTCCGGGCGTGCTGAAGAATGCGCTGGACTGGGGCTCGCGCCCGTGGGGTTCCAACTCGTGGTCGGGCAAGCCGGGTGCCGTGCTCGGCACGTCGCCGGGTGCGACGGGCACCGCGCTCGCGCAGCAACACCTGCGCAACGTGCTCGCGTATCTCGACGTGAAGACGCTCGGGCAGCCCGAGATGTTCATCAAGCACGATCCGGCGCGCATCGACGACCAGGGCCAGATCGTCAGCGAAGACACCCGCAAGTTCCTGCAGGGCTTCGTCGATCGCTACACGGGCTGGGTGCGCTTGCTGAAGTCGGCCTGAGCGCCCCGCCCGATCACGCCGGCGGCACCGGCGCGGGCCCGCACGCAGCGGGTCACGTGCCGGTGTGCCGCGCGTGTCGTGCATCGCGCGCTTCACGGATGCCCAGCAGGATCTCGTCGAGCAGCGCGATGTCGAACGGCTTCGACAGCACGCGGACGTTGACGGTGCGCGTGCGGTCGAGCTCCTCCGCGTAACCCGTGACGAGTATCACGGGCAGTTTCTCCGGCCGCTGTTCGACCGCTTCGGCGAGGTCGATGCCGTTCAGGCGGCCCGGCATGTGGATATCCGAAATCACGAGATCGAACGCGTCGTTCGCGGCCGCGCCTTCGATCAGGCGCAACGCGTCGTCGGCGGTGGGCGCGTAGGTCACGCGGTGCCCGAGCAGCGACAGCAGCGCTTCGGTGCCGGCCGCGACTTCGCTGTTGTCCTCGACGAGCAGCACGTGCAGCCCGGCGAGCGCCCCCGCTCCCGCATCTTGCGCGACCGCCGGCGGCCGCGCGACGACATCCTCGACGCGTGCGCGCGGCAGGTAGAGGCGCACCGACGTGCCGGCGCCGACCGCGCTGTCGATCGTCGCGAGGCCGCCCGAGCGTTCGCAGAACGCGAACACCTGCGGCAGGCCGAGCCCCGTCCCCATCCCCTGCGCCTTCGTCGTGAACAGCGGCTCGAACGCGCGCGCGAGCACGTCGGGCGCCATGCCCGAACCCGTATCGTCGAGCGAGATCTGCACGAAATCGCCGGTGAGCGGAAAACCGTCCTCGCGACGCAGCGTCACGTTGCGCGCGCCGACCGTGAAGCGGCCGCCGGTCGTCATCGCGTCGCGCGCGTTGACCGCGAGGTTGATCACCGCGAGCTCGAGCTCCGCGACGTCGACGCGGATCGGCCAGACACCGGGCTCGATCGCGACGACCAGCGACGATTTCGAACCGAGCGATGTCTTCAGCAGTTCGCGGCACGTGCCGAGCCATTGCCCGACGTCGATCGTTTCGTTGTGCAGCGGCTGCTTGCGCGCGACACCGAGGAGCTGGCGCGTGAGCGACTGCCCGTTCTTCAGCGCGCGTTCGATCGCGCCGAGTTCCTTGTCGAGATGCTGGACCCCGCGCCGCCGCGCGATCTGCACGTTGCTCGAGATGATCATCAGCAGGTTGTTGAAGTCGTGCGCGACGCTGCCGACGAGATTGCCGAGCGCCTGCATCTTGCGCGACTGCCGGTACGCCGATTCGATCGAGCGCCGCATCGACGCTTCGGCCTGCCAGCGGTCCCACGCTTCCTCTTCCGCCTTCAGCCGCTTGAGCGACAGCCAGATCACGGACCACAGCGCGACCGACGGGGCGAACATCGAGATGAACAGCACGCTCAGGTGTTCGTACCATTCATGCCAGATCGCCGACGTGCGGTACGCGCACGTCACGTAGACGGGATAGCTGCCGACCTGGCGATACGCGACGATCTCGCTGCTCGCGCCGTCGTGGCGCACGCGCACGACGCCGGCGCGCGGATCGTTGCGCGCGTCGCCGAACGTGACGGTGCGATCGGTGTGCGCGAGTGCCGGCGGCGGCGGATACGACGCGATCACCGCGCCGTCCGAGCGCGCGAGCGCCATCGTCATCGGCGTGCTCGCGCCGCCGAGCAGGTCGCGGTAGAACGCGTTGAAATACGACGACTTCAACGCGATCGACACCATCCCGGCGAACGAACCGTCGCTATGGCGTCGCGCGACGCCCGTGTTGAACACGGGAATGTTCTCGAGCTTGAGCGGCCCCATCATCAGCCGCGAGATGTGTTCGATGACCTTGCCGTCGCGGATGCCGGCGAAGTCGTCGCGGTTCGCGATCGACGCATAGGGCGCCGGATAGTAGAGGCTGTTCGCGAGCAGCATCCCGCTCGCGCCGAAGATCGACACGGCGGCCACCTGCGGATAGCCGCCGCCGATCGTGTTCAGCGCTTCGTGGATGTCGGACTCCCGGTTGCGCACGGTCGCGTCGTCCATGTCCTGCACGAGATCGACGATGCGCGCATCGAGCGTCTCGCTCAGGTCGAACACCTTGAGCGCGTGCTCCTCGGCCACTCGCACCGTGCGCATCGTCACGTCGCTCGCGGCGGCCTCGCGCGTCTTCAGGTCGTTGTACGCCATCACCACGACGTAGATGCACGGCAGCACGATCGCCGCGACGAGCAGCACGATCAGCGTCATGCGACGCACCGCGAAATCGTGCTCGGGCGCACCGGCCGCATAGTTGCCGTCGTCCTGCCAGTCGTCGGCGGGCGGGGAGGCGGGAGCGTGGGAATCGGCGGGCCGGTCGGACGTCATCGAGGAAGCGGGTGAGGCAGAGGTGCCTGCCATCATAAACGAGTTGCGACGGGCCGCCGCACGGCCCCGGACGCCAGTCATCCTGTCGATTTCGACAGGGGGAAATTGTCAGATTGAAAACGCGACGAATCCGGCAGCGCAAACGTACACAAGGAAAAATTTTGCGTGCTTATCTCGAAAATGCTCGGGGCTATTTTCGGAATGGCGCGTGTTTGGACCAATTTTGTTCGAAATGCTGAAAATGGCGAGTTGCATCGCCTCCGGTTTACTCAGAGAATCGCGCCTTGCTTTCCCTATGACAGATATATGCGCCCGCCGGCGTTCGCCGCGCGGTGCGTCGCGCGCACCTGCGTCGCGGCGCCCGCGCACGGCTGCCGGACGGTTGCCCGCACCCGAACGCATGGCGCCTAAAGAAGTGCGCCGCGCGGTCGTTAACGCGAGAGAGACCATTCCGTATACCGCATCGCCCCATGCCTTTGCCGATTGTAATTGCCGACGATTCGCTGCTCGCTCGCAAACTTCTGACAAAGGCGCTGCCGGGAGGCTGGGACGTCGAAGTCGCGTATGCCGCGAATGGTCGAGAGGCCTTGGCGCTCTATCGTGACGGCAAAGCTTCCGTAATGTTTCTGGACCTGACGATGCCCGACATGAGCGGATATCAGGTCCTGGAGACACTGCGCCACGAAGATCTGAACACGTTCGTGATCGTGGTATCCGCCGATATTCAGCCGCAAGCGCAAGCTCGCGTGCGCGAATTGGGCGCGATCGCATTCGTAGCCAAGCCCGTGACGTCGGAGGCATTGCTGCCCATTCTCAAGGAGTATGGGTTGTATGCCTGACTCGGTGTTCACGGCGGAGCAACGCGACGCGTTGCAGGAGATCGCCAACCTCGCAATGGGCCGTGCCGCCGCGCGGCTCGCGTTGTTGCTCGGGCACTTCATCGAGCTGTCGGTGCCGCGCGTGCGGGTCGTGAAAGCGACCGACGCGGGTGACGCGCTGCGCGAGATGACGGGTATTCACGACAACGTGACCGCCGTGCGCCAGGGTTTTCGTTCCGACATCAAGGGCGAAGCGATCGTGTTGTGCCGGACCGCGAGCATCGCGCGGCTCATGTCGGTCGTCGACCGCACGTTCGGCGATGGCGTGTACGGCGGGATGGCGACCCCCGACGAAGTCGTGTTCGACGTCGCGAACGTGCTGATGGGCGCGTGCGTCGCGTCGATCCTCGACGAGCTCGGCCGCAAGCCCGTGTTCTTTCCGCCGGGGCTGCTCGGCGCGAACGTGTCGTTCGACGACGTATTCCAGCCGACCGAGCTGGCCTGGAGCGTCGCATTGCTGCTGGAAGTGAACTTCGGGCTCGAGGACCACGCGTTCCGTGCCCACTTCGTGATGCTGATGGCCGAGGATTCGATCCGGCTGATGGGCGACGCGCTCGACGCGTTGCTGTCCGCGCTATGACGGCCGCCACCTCGTCGCTGAGCGACCTCGTGATCGAGCGGGTGGGCTTCGGCCTGTTCGTGCTCGACCGTGCGATGACCGTGCTGATGTGGAATCGCTTCATGCAGGACCACAGCGGCATCCCCGCCGCGGACGTGATCGGCCGCAACCTGTTCGACTGTTTTCCCGACCTGCCGCGCGCGTGGCTGTCGCGCAAGCTCGAGAGCGTGTTCCAGCTCGGCAGCTTCGCGTTCAGCTCGTGGGAGCAGCGGCCCTACCTGTTCCGCTTCGAGCACGACCGGCCGATCACGGGTGGCGTCGACTACATGCAGCAGGACTGCACGTTCATGCCGCTCACGCGCGGCCGCGACGTCGAAGCCGTGTGCGTGACGATCTCGGACGTCACGCATGTGAGCGTGATGCAGCGCGAGCGCGAGGAAGCGGTCGCGAAGCTGCGCGAGCATGCGAATCGCGATGGCCTGACCGGCATCGCGAACCGGCGCTTCTTCGAGGCGCGGCTTAGCGACGAATTCGCGCGCTGGCAGCGCTATGGCGGCGACCTGTCGGTGCTGCTGTTCGATCTCGACCATTTCAAGACGATCAACGACCGTTTCGGGCACGCGGCCGGCGATGCCGTGCTGCGCGAGACGGCGCGCCGCGTCGCGTCGATCGTGCGCGCGCAGGATACGTTCGGCCGCTTCGGCGGCGAGGAATTCGCGTTGCTGCTGCCATGCACGAATCTCGACGAGGCGATGCTCGTGGCCGACAAGGTGCGCGATGCGATCGGCAGCGTGCCGGTCGATGCCGAGGGGGTCAGCGTGCCGGTGACGGCGAGCGTCGGCGGCGCGTGTGCGAAGGCGGGCGCGCCGACCAGCGACGTGCTCGTCAACGAGGCCGACGCCGCGCTCTATCGCGCGAAGCGGCTCGGGCGCGACCGCTCGGTCGCGTATGCATAGGTAGCGCATCCGCCCCGCTGTGCGTGGAGCGGATGCGCTGGGCGCACGCCGCGCTCAGCTTTTCGCGATGTCGGCCAGGACGCCGGCGAGCACGGCCGGCTGCGACATGAACGGCGAATGGCTGCTGTCGAGCTGGTGCACGTGGGTCGGGTTGCCGGGCGCGAATGCGTCGGCTTCGTCGATGAAGCGCTGCTGCAGCGCGGGCAGGATCACGCGATCCTGCAGGCACTTGATGTAGTGACGGTCGATCGCGCCCCAGCGCGCGGCCGTCGTCGGGATCGCGGTCGCGAACGGCGCGGCCGGCACGTCGCAGCTCATCAGGTTCGCGACGGCCTCGAAGTCGGCCTGCGGCACGTCGTCGTACAGCGCGCGCTTCGCGAGCTCGCGATAGGCGGCGTCGCCGCTGCGCGGATCGATGCGCAGCGCACCGGCGACGCGCGGGCTCGCCAGCATCAGCGGGCCGAGCATTTCACCCTTGTTTTCAGGGGCGCGCACGTAGTCGAGGCCCGGCACGCCCGACGCGGGCATGAAGGCCGCGAGATAGACGATCTTCGCGATCTTGTCCGGCACGCGTTCGGCGGCCGCCGTGATCGCGAGGCCGCCCATGCTGTGCCCGACGAGCACGACCTTGCCGCGGCCGAGTGCGTACGCATCGTCGACCGCCTGCATCACCTGCGTCGCGTAATCGTCGAGCGTCGTGTTCGCGACCGGCGACGGCTCGGCGCCGAACGCGTCCTTGTCGAGCGGGCGCGCGAAGTAGGAAGCGGGAAAGCGGGCGTTGATGCCGTGCGCGGGCAGGTCACGCGCGATCGACAGGTGGCCGCGCGCGGCCAGCGCGGCCGCGACGTGCGCGTAGCACCACGCGCCGTGCCAGGCGCCGTGCACGAGCACGAAAACGGGATGATCGGACTGCGGGGTGGCGCTTGCGTTCGTCTCCATGGTGTCCGGGTCTTCAGATCTTGAGAAAGGTGTCATCTTAGACGAACCTGTATAGGCCCAGCCGGACCGGATTCGATCTGTCCCTCTTGTCTCGTACAGGCCACATTTCGTTCGTATCCGATTTGAATTTATCGCGAAGCACGCTAATTTGTTGCTTTGCCTGCGATTGCGCCCCATGAACGTCGACTATCTCTTCTACCGGAGGCCGGACAAGCCCGGCCCCTATTCGCTCGACGACCTCGGCGACATCGCGCCGCCGATCGGCCCGGGCGACCTGGTGCGTGCGGGCATCGCCCGCGTGTTCGCGCAGATCGACTGGCAGGAATCGCCCGATGTGCCGGGCGCGTGGTTCGGCACGGGCGGCGCGACATTCCAGTTCACCGCGGAGCCCGACGGCCGCGTGACGAGCTTCATGGGCTCGCGCCTCGAACGCCGCTCGATGCTGCAGCTCACCCGCGAAATGGGGCTCATTGCGCTCGACCTGCAACGCGACATCGTCTACGGCTGACGCGCCGCCGGCGCCGGGGCCCGCCCGGACCGGCCGCGCTTGCCGGCCAACGGCTTCCGGCCTGCCGCCGCATGCGGCGCGTGTCCGCCATCGAACTTCAAAGATTGCTATACTTTCGCCCAATTCCGGCTTCCGGCCGGCAATTTGTGCCTGTCTGTGTCGATCGTTCGCATATCTCGCACGCATTTGACACCCTGACCATCCCAGCCGGGCATGGCTTCTTCAATCGCCCCGCGTGGGTGTCTCCGTGGAGCTCGTCTTGGCCGTTTCCCATTCCGTCGTGGACGAACAAGAAACCGACGCCGCTGCCGTCACATCGGGCAGTTCTTTCTATCTTGCGATGCGCATCCTGCCGGCTGCGCAGCGCGATGCGATGTTCCAGGTCTACGCGTTTTGCCGCGCGGTCGACGACATCGCCGACAGCGACCTGCCGCGCGCCGAGCGCCACGCGGGCCTCGACCGCTGGCGCGCGGACATCGACGCGTGCTTCGCCGGCCGCCCGCCGCGCCACCTGGCCGCGCTCGATCGCGAGATCCGTGCATTCAACCTGCAGCGCGACGACTTTCACGCGATGATCGACGGGATGGCGATGGATGCGGTCGAAGACATCTGCGCGCCCGACGAACCGACGCTCGACCTCTTCTGCGATCGCGTGGCGAGCGCGGCCGGCCGGCTGTCGGTGAGGATTTTCGGGATGCCGGAAGCCGAAGGGATCAAGCTGTCGCATCACCTCGGCCGCGCGCTGCAACTGACGAACATCCTGCGCGACATCGACGACGATGCGGCGATCAACCGTTGCTACCTGCCGCGCGAGCTGCTCGCGCGCGAAGGCATCGCGATCACCGACCCGGCGACGATCGTGCGCGATCCGGCGCTGCCGCGCGTGTGCGCGACGCTCGTCGAGCGCGCGCTCGAGCACTTCCGCCAGGCCGACGCGGTGATGGACACCTGCGCGCGTGCGCAGGTGAAGGCGCCGCGCATCATGTCGGGCGCGTATCGCTGCATCCTCGAAGCCGCGATCGCACGCGGCTTTGCGTTCCCGCGCGCGCCGCTGCGCAAGCCGAAAGCACGCATGCTGATGATCGCCGCGCGCTACGCGCTGTTCTGAGCCGACCGAGTCGATGCCCAGGACCGTCCACGTGATCGGCGCCGGCGTTGCCGGCCTGTCGGCCGCGGTCGAACTGCAACGCCGCGGGCGACGCATCGTGCTGCACGACGCGCACGCGCATGCGGGCGGCCGCTGCCGCTCGTGGTTCGACGGGACGCTGAATGCGACGCTCGACAGCGGGTTGCACACGGTGTTCGCGGGACAGCCCGCGACGCAGCGCTACCTGCGCGCGATCGGCGCGGCCGACCAGCTCACGGGGCCGGCGCTGCCTGAATTCCCGGTCGTCGACGTCGCGTCGCAGCAGCGCTGGACGCTGCGCTTCGGCAACGGGCGCTGGCCGTCGTGGCTGTTCGATGCCGCGTCGCGCGCGCCGGACACGACGCCGCTCGACTACCTCGCGCTCGCCCCGCTCGCGTTCGCGCGCATGGGCCGCTCGCTCGCACAGACGATGCGATGCGACGGCATGTTGTGGGAACGTTGGCTGCGGCCGTATTTCCTCGGTGTGCTGAACGTCGAGCCGCGTCACGCGAGTGCCGAACTCGCGCGCGCGGCGCTGTGCAGCACGTTTTCCGCGGGCGGCCCCGCTTGCCGTCCGCTCGTCGCGCGACACGGCCTCGGCAGCGCATTCGTCGAACCGGCGCTGCGGATGCTGCAGCACGGCGGCGCGCAGATCCGGCTGAACTCGCGGCTCGACGCATTCGAATTCGGCGCGCACGGCAACGCAGTCGATGCGGTTTCGGTCGGCGGCGAGCGGATCGATCTCGCGCCGGGCGACACCGTCGTGCTGGCCGTGCCGCCCGAGGTCGCGCAGCCGCTCGTGCCCGAACTCACCGCGCCCGACACGTTCAGTGCGGTCGTGACCGCGTATTTCGCGGTCGAAACCCCGGCCGGCAATCCGCTGCAGACCACCGTCATCAACGGCGTTGTCGATACGGTGCGCACCGGCGGCGGCCAGCTCGCGGCGACGATCCGCGACGCGGGCCGCTGGCTCGACACGCCGCGCGACACGCTCGCGCGGCGCATCTGGGAAGACGTCGCGCGCGTGACCGGCGCGAACCCGGAAACCATCCCCGCGTGGCAGCTCGTCGTCGAGCCGCGCGCGGGCTTTGCGGCGGTGCCGTCGCAGGAAATGAAACGTCCGGCCGTGCGTACGCGCTGGACCAATCTCGTGCTGGCGGGCGACTGGATTGCCACCGGCTTGCCCGCCACGATCGAGGGTGCGATCCGCTCCGGCCAACTGGCCGCGGACGTGCTCCAGACACAGTAAGTAAAAGAGGGACCGATGAACGATCTCACCGAAATGGCTACCCTGTCCGCCGGCGCCGTGCCGGCCGGCGTCGATACGGCCGTCGCGCGTGCGACCGACGCGCTGCTGGCCGCGCAGAACGCGGATGGCCACTGGGTCTACGAACTCGAAGCCGATTCGACGATTCCCGCCGAATACGTGCTGCTCGTCCACTATCTCGGCGAGACGCCGAACCTCGAGCTCGAACAGAAGATCGGCAAGTATCTGCGGCGCATCCAGCAGGCCGACGGCGGCTGGCCGCTGTTCACCGACGGCGCGCCGAACATCAGCGCGAGCGTGAAGGCGTATTTCGCGCTGAAGGTGATCGGCGACGACGAGAACGCCGAGCACATGCAGCGTGCGCGCCGTGCCATCCACGCGATGGGCGGCGCCGAGATGTCGAACGTGTTCACGCGCATCCAGCTCGCGCTGTACGGCGCGATTCCATGGCGCGCGGTGCCGATGATGCCGGTCGAGATCATGCTGCTGCCGCAGTGGTTCCCGTTCCATCTGTCGAAGGTGTCGTACTGGGCGCGCACGGTGATCGTGCCGCTACTCGTGCTGAACGCGAAGCGCCCGCTCGCGAAGAACCCGCGCGGCGTGCGCATCGACGAACTGTTCATCGATCCGCCCGTCAACGCCGGGCTGCTGCCGCGCCAGGGCCACCAGAGCCCCGGCTGGTTCGCGTTCTTCCGCGTGGTCGACCATGCATTGCGCGCGGCCGACGGCCTGTTCCCGAACTACACGCGCGAACGCGCGATCCGTCAGGCCGTGTCGTTCGTCGACGAGCGCCTGAACGGCGAGGACGGCCTCGGCGCGATCTATCCGGCGATGGCCAACGCGGTGATGATGTACGACGCGCTCGGCTACGCGGAAGATCACCCGAACCGCGCGATCGCGCGCAAGTCGATCGAGAAGCTGCTCGTCGTGCACGATGACGAAGCGTATTGCCAGCCGTGCCTGTCGCCGGTGTGGGACACGTCGCTCGCCGCGCACGCGCTGCTCGAAACGCGCGATGCGCGTGCCGAGGATGCCGCGATCCGCGGCCTCGAATGGCTGCGCCCGCTGCAGATCCTCGACGTGCGCGGCGACTGGATCTCGCGCCGCCCGCACGTGCGGCCCGGCGGCTGGGCGTTCCAGTACGCGAACGCACACTACCCGGACGTCGACGATACGGCGGTGGTCGCGGTGGCGATGGAGCGCGCGCAGCAACTCAAGCAGAACGATGCGTATCGCGATTCGATCGCGCGGGCGCGCGAGTGGGTCGTCGGGATGCAGAGCAGCGACGGCGGCTGGGGTGCGTTCGAACCGGAAAACACGCAGTACTACCTGAACAACATCCCGTTCTCGGATCACGGCGCGCTGCTCGATCCGCCGACGGCCGACGTGTCGGGCCGCTGCCTGTCGATGCTGTCGCAGCTCGGCGAGACGCCGCTGAACAGCGAGCCGGCGCGTCGCGCACTCGACTATATGCTCAAGGAACAGGAACCGGACGGCAGCTGGTATGGCCGCTGGGGAATGAACTACGTGTACGGCACGTGGACGGCACTGTGCTCGCTGAACGCGGCCGGCCTGACGCCGGACGATCCGCGCATGAAGCGCGGCGCGCAGTGGCTGCTGTCGATCCAGAACAAGGACGGCGGCTGGGGCGAGGACGGCGACAGCTACAAGCTGAACTATCGCGGCTTCGAGCAGGCGCCGAGCACCGCGTCGCAAACCGCATGGGCGCTGCTCGGCCTGATGGCGGCCGGCGAGGTGAACAACCCGGCGGTGGCGCGTGGCATCGACTACCTGATCGCCGAGCAGAACGAAGAAGGCCTGTGGGACGAGACGCGCTTCACGGCGACGGGCTTCCCGCGCGTGTTCTACCTGCGCTACCACGGCTATCGCAAGTTCTTCCCGCTGTGGGCGCTCGCCCGCTATCGCAACCTGAAGCGCGACAACACCACGCGCGTGACGGTCGGGCTGTAACGGGTGGCGCCGCAATCCACCGGCTCGCTGCCCGTCATCGCCGTGACGGGGATGGCGTTCGAGGCGCGCATCGCGCGCGGCGACGGCGTCGAAGCCGTCTTTGCCGCACGGGCCGACCGCCTCGAACGCGCGCTGACCGAGGCGACCGCGCGCGGTTGCGCGGGCATCGTGAGCTTCGGCACGGCGGGCGGGCTCGCACCCGACCTGGCGCCCGGCGCGCTCGTGGTCGCGAGCGCGATCGACGGGCCGTTCGGCCGTGTCGAGACCGACGCAGGCTGGAGTGCACGGCTCGTCGCCGCGCTGCACGACACGCCCGTCTGGGCGCGCGTCACGCGCGGCACGATCGCGGCCGTCGGCGCACCGGTCATCAGCGAGCAGGACAAGACGTCGCTGCATCGCGCGAAGGACGCGCTCGCCGTCGACATGGAGTCGCATATCGCGGCGGCTTTCGCGGCCGCGCGCGGCGTACCGTTCGCGGTGTGCCGCGCGATCGTCGATCCGGCGTGGCGCACGTTGCCGCGCGCGGCGACGGCCGGCCTGCGCGACGACGGCAGCACGGCGATCCTGCCGATCCTGCGTGAACTGCTGAAGCAGCCGTCGCAGCTCGGCCCGCTGCTGCAGGTCGCGAGCGATGCGCGCGCGGCGCGCACGACGCTGATCCAGGCGCGACACGCGTTCGAGCGTGCCGGTGCGATGCGGATCGCCTGAGCGGCGCGCGCCGCCCGTCTCGCCCTTCTCCCCCGGTTTTCCGTTTCTCGCGGACAAAAAAAGAGCGCTGCATCTGCAGCGCTCTTTGTCTTTGCGGCGGTGGCCGCTGCAGCGTTACTGCTGCACGGCCGGCGCGCTCGCAGGCGTCGCGGGTGCGGCCGCCGATGCTGCAGCCGGCGTAGCGGCTGACGCAGCAGCAGGCGCGCTCGCGGGCATCGCGTTGTCCGCGCCCGGATCGTCGTACTGGGGCAGCCCCGGCGCGGCCGGTGCATTGTTCGGCGTGGCGCCCGATGCGCCGCCCGACTCGCCCGGATCCTCGTAGTTCGGCAAACCCGGCACGGCCGGCGTCGCGGCCGGCACGGCGCCCGCTTCACCCGGCTCGTTGTAGGTCGGCAGCGCGGCCGACGACGACTGGCTGCGATACGTCAGCGACTTGCGCTGCTGCAGGTACGCGTCGCGCACGAACGAATACGGATCGAGCGCGGCCTGTTTCAGCAGGTCGGTTGCACCGAGCAGGTCCGAACGCGCGCTGATGAACTGCGCGATGTACATCGGGTTGCGTGCGGCCGGCTCGATGTAGTTCAGCAGGTTGAAGCGCACGTCCACCGCGCGGCCGACGCCGTCGCGGATCGTGCTCGGCCCGAACACGGGCAGCACGAGGTACGGGCCCGACGGCACGCCCCAGCGCGCCATCGTCAGGCCGAAGTCCTGGTGATGCTTCGGCAGCCCGGCGGGCGTCGCGATGTCGATCAGGCCGGCGACGCCGAACACCGAGTTCATCGCCACGCGCATCAGATCCTCGGTGGCATCGGTGATGCGGAGCTGCAGCAGGTTGTTCGCGATGTTGCCGAGATCGCCGAGGTTCGAGAAGAAGTTGCTGATCGCGGTGCGCACGGGCGTCGGCGTGACCTTCTGGTACCCCTTCGCGATCGGCTGGGCGATGTTCGTGTCGACGGTGTCGTTGAACTTGTACATCGCCCGGTTCATCGGCTCGAGCGGGTCGTTGGGGTTGCGGTTCGGCCCCGTCGCGCAGCCGGTCAGCGCCGCGCTGGCGGCAACGGTCGCCGCAATGATTCGCACCTTATTCATTGATTCCTTGCGATTGGTTCTTGGCGCGTTTGACGCGCGGTTTGCCCATCAGGACAGGCTGGAACACCACGGCGCCGATCAGCGTGCAGGTCAGGGCCAGCGCGAGCAGCTTGCCCATGCTCGACGTGCCCGGGTGGTGCGACAGCCACAGGCTGCCGAATGCGGTCGCCGTCGTCGCGGCGCTGAACAGGACGGCATGCGTGAGGCTCGAGTGCAGCAACCCGGTTTGCCCCGCGCGCCACGCCATCACGAAATACACCTTGAACGCGACGCCGACGCCGAGCATCAGCGGCAGCGCGATGATGTTCGCGAAGTTGAGCGGCATGCCGAGCACGACGCACAGCTCGAGCGTCACGACGCCCGACACGAGCAGCGGCACCAGCGTGCGCAGCACGTCGCCGAAGCGGCGCAGCGTGACCCACAGCAGGACCGTGATCGAGATGATCGACCACAGCGCCGCATGCAGGAACGCGTTGATGATCGTGTCGGCCGAATGCAGGATCGAGATCGGCCCGCCGGTCGTGCCCGGCTCCGCGGCTTTCACGGCCTTCGCGAAGCGGCGCAGCATCGTGTCGTCGCCCGGGTCGACGCCCTTCGGCACCTTCGGCGAGATCTGCACGAGCGCATGGCCGTCCGGCGCGACCCAGTCGCGCACGAGCTGCGGCGGCAGCGATTCGCGCGTGACGTCCTGCGGTTGCAGCAGCGACGCGAGCTGGTTCAGCGCGATGCGCAGCGTGTCGGAGAACGCGCGTTCGGCGCGGTCGCGCGTCGCGGCATCCGCGGCGGCGAGCTTCGCGAGCGACGCGGACAGGTGCTGCGCGGCGGCCGCGCCCGGGCCCGGGTGATCTTCGGCCGCATAGCTCAGCAGGTCCGACACGCGCTTGAGCGCGGCGACGCGCTGCGCGTCGGTCGCGGGCGGCGCGGGCGGCTGCGTCAGCGCGGGCAGCAGGTCGCTCGCGGCCGCGGCGATCGCCGCGCGCTTGGCCGGCTGGTCGGCGGGGATGAAGGTCGACAGCGTGGTCGTGCGGCCGACTTCGGGCAGCGCGTCGAGGCGCTTCGCGGCCGCATCGGCCTCCGCGAGCGACGGCGCGAGCAGCGTGACGTCGTTGACGGCGGCTTCCGGCGAATCCTTCAGCGCGAGCAGCGTCGCCATCGATTCGCTGTTCGGATCCTTCAGGTGCAGCGGGTTGAAGTCGAAGCGCAGGAACGCGAGCAGCGGCAGCGCGCCGATCACGACCACGAGCGTGCCGATCAGGATCGGCTTGCGATGGCGGTCGAGGTAATCGTCGACCGGCGCGAGCCACGGAAAGCCCGGCGTCTTCGATTCGCCCGGCGGCGCGAACAGGCGCAGCAACGCGGGCAGCAGCGTGAGCGTGGTGAGCAGCGCGACGAACATCCCGACGCCCGCGATCAGGCCGAGCTCGGACACGCCGCGATAGGCGGTGGGGATGAACGAGAAGAAGCTCGCCGCGACGGCCGCGGTGGCCAGCGCGAGCGGCATGCCCATCGAGTGCGCGGCGCCGATCAGCGCGTGGTCGATGCGCGGATCGCGGAAGCGCTCCTCGCGGTACTTCACGCCGTACTGGATCGAGAAATCGACGCCCAGGCCGACGAACAGCACCATGAACGCGACCGAGATCATGTTCAGCGAGCCGACCATCGCGAGGCCGAGCGCGGCGGTCACGACGAGGCCGACGAACAGCGTGACGAGCACCGAGCCGATCATCCGCTTCGAGCGCAGCGCGAGCCACAGGATGACGAGCACGGCGAGCAGCGTGAAGACGCCGTTGAGCGCCGCGCCGTCCTCGACCGATGCGAATTCGTCGTCGGCGAGCGGCTGTTCGCCGGTCAGGCGCACGACGGCGCCGTAGCGCTTCTCGAGGTCGATCGAACGGGCCGCGTCGCGGATCACCTGGCTGGTTGCCGCGCCGGCCTTCAGCGCGCCGTAGTTGACCACGGGCTGCACGGTGACGAACGCGCGCGCGGGCTGCCGCGCGGCATCGTTGTCGACCAGCGCGCGCCACGAGAACGCGGCCGGCTTGCCGGCCAGCACGTCGTCGACCGTCGCGGCGCTGCGCGCGAGCAGCTTCGCCATCGCGGGCAGTTTCACCTGGCCGGTCAGCAGCGGCTGGCCGAGCGTGGTGGAGAGCGTCGTGGCGAGCCCGGTCAGGCTCGGGTTCTTCGCGAGTTCGTTGACGAGCGGGCGTGCGCTCGCGAGCTGCGCGGTCGTATCGGTGACTTCCTGCGGCGACAGGAACAGCAGCCCGTTGTGCTCGAAGAACGGCCCGCCGCCGGGTTCGGCGACCTGGCCGATGCGGCCGGCGGCGGCATCCTTCTGCAGCGCGTCGGTCAGCGCCTGCGCGGCGGCATTCGCGAATTCGGGGGCGGGCGCCTCGACGACCGCGAGGATCGTGCCGTTGCGTTGCGGGAACGCCGTGTCGACCGCGTGGCCGAGCGCGGCAAATTGCGGTTCCGCATCGACGAGCTTGCTGATGTCGGTGTTGATCTTGAAATGCTGCGCGACATAGACGCCGCTGAGCGCGGCAATGACGAGCGACAGCACGACGACCCAGACGGGCCGGCGTACCGACCATGCAACGAGTCGGACGATGAGAGATGTCACCATGTGGCGGTGGGGAGCGGCTGGAAAGGGCAAAGTAGCCAAGTATACCGGCGCAGCGTGGCGGCGGTCGTGACGTTGGGGGTTACGAGACGGGAAGGAGAATTGTTCGTGGCGGCGGAATCGATACCGATGGCTGGCCGGTTTGTAAGGGGATATTTACATAAACGGTGCCGCGCTGCGTCGACGCCCCGCCGCGGGCCTGTGACAAAGGATCTGAAAGGTAACAGTCGGTCACGGCGGCGCACCGAGGCGTCGAGCCCGGTATACTTTGCTCCGTCGGCCGGTGCAATGAACCGGTCGTTTTTTCTCATCGAGCGATATTCGTATGAAACGTCATCTGTTTGCTTTCGTCGCGGCGGCCGCCGTGTCGGTTTCCGCTTTCGCGCAGAGCGCGCCGGTCGATATCGTCCGCAATGCGGTCGAGGGCACCGTCAATGCGATGAAGGCCGATCCGGCCGCACGCGGCGGTGACATGGCGAAGGTCTCGGCGGTCGTCGAGCAGCGCTTCCTGCCCGCGACCAACTTCGAGCGCACGACCCGCATCGCGGTCGGTGACGCGTGGAAGCAGGCCACGCCGCAACAGCAGCAGGAGCTATACAAGCAGTTCAGGCTGCTGATGACGCGCACCTACGCCGCGTCGCTCGCGCAGCTCGGCAGCCAGGACGCGAAGTTCTCGTTCAAGGCCGGCGGTGCGTCGGGCGCCGACGCGCTCGTCCAGTCGACGGTCACGACGCCGGGCGACAGCCAGTCGGTCGGCTATCGTCTCGGCAAGGTAGGCAACGACTGGAAGATCTACGACATCGACATGTCGGGCGCGTGGCTGATCCAGGTCTACCAGGGCCAGTTCAAGAGCCAGCTCGCATCGGGCGGCATCGATGGGCTGATCGCGTACCTGCAGAAGCACAATTCGCGGACGAACTGATCGGCCGCTGAGCGATCCGGATTCCGGATGCACGAAGGGCGCCCTCGGGCGCCCTTTTTCATGGCTGTGCGCTGGCGGCGCGTTACGCGCCGACGCCGAGCATCCGCAGGCAATCGTCGACGACCGCATCGACGAACGCGGCACGATCCGCTTCCGGCGTCGCGATGATGTGATCGGTCGCACCATGCACGCCCGCATAGATCAGCAGCGCGGTGACCTGCGGGTGCGCGAGCCGCCAGGTGCCGGCCCGTGCGCCGCCGTCGAGAATCGCGCCGAGCTGGTCGAGGATCGCGTTCTTGTCGGCATTTGCGCGATCGTGGTGATGGTGGTTCGTATAGACGATGTCGTGCGTGCGGTAGGTCGCCGCGTAGGTTTCGATGTTGGCGCGGATCCACGCGCGCAGGCGCGCGAGCCAGTCGTCGGCGTCGCACGAGTCCACCGCGTGCTGCAAACGGCCGAGGAACGACGCCGTGTAGCGCTGCGCGAGCGCGGCGAGCATGTCGGACTTCGATTCGAAGTAGTGATAGAACGTGCCCTTCGCGACCTGCGCGTGTTCGACGATCTCGCTGACGGTCGTCGCTTCCACGCCCTGCGCGAGAAACAGCGTCTCGGCCGCCGCCATCAGTTCCTCGAGGCGCACTTCCGCCGGCTTCGTGCGCGGCTTGCCTGCCGGCGTGTCGTCTTTCACTGTCCTGTGTCCTGCCTTGGTCCTGTCCGTCATCGCGCGGCTCGACGCCCGTTCATGCAAAGCCCGCAGTTTAGGCCAGCGTCCTGCTCACGGCCAACGCAATCAATTGACCGACGGTCGGTCGATATATATGATGAGAATCATTCTCATCTCGATGCCCGTCAAGGGCTGACCACCATGCCTCGCTACCGTCGCGCCGCACTCGTCCTGGCCGCCTGTCTCGGCACCTTTCTCGCCACGCTCGACATCAGCATCGTCAACGTCGCGCTGCCGACGCTGCAGACGGCGCTCGATACCGATATCGGCGGCCTCCAGTGGGTCGTCAATGCGTATGCGCTGACGCTGTCCGCATTCATGCTGTCGGCCGGGCCGCTTGGCGATCGCTACGGACACAAGCGCGTGTGGCTCGCCAGCGTCGTCCTGTTCACGGTGGGGTCAGTGGTGTGCGCATGCGCGGGCAGCACCGAGCCGCTGCTGATTGGCCGCGCGATCCAGGGGCTCGCCGGTGCGTTGCTGATACCGGGCGCGATGCCGATCCTCACGCATGCATTTCCCGATGCGCGCGAGCGTGCCCGCGCGATCGGCGGGTGGTCCGCGTTCAGCGCGCTCGCGCTGATCCTCGGGCCGCTGGTGGGCGGCCTGCTCGTCGAGCATGGCGGATGGCAGAACATCTTCCTCGTCAACGTGCCGATCGGCGTCGTGACCGTGCTGCTCGGCGCATGGGGCATTCCGGAGCGCCGGCATCCGCAGCATGCGGCGTTCGATCCGCTCGGCCAGGCGCTGAGCGTGATCTGGCTCGGGTTGCTCACGTACGGGCTGATCGGTATCGGCGAAGCCGGCGCGTGGCACGCGAAGGTGCTCGCGCCGCTGGCGGGCGCCGCGGTGGCGTTCGTCGTGTTCGTGCGAGTCGAGACGCGTGTCGAGCGGCCACTGCTGCCGGTCTGGCTGTTTCGCGACCGGCGGCTGGTGCGCGCCAATCTCGCGTCGTTCGTGCTCGGGTTCTCGGGGTACAGCAGTTTGTTCTTCCTGTCGCTGTTCCTGCAGCAGGCGCAGGGGCGCACGCCGGCCGAGGCCGGCTGGCAACTGATGCCGCAGTTCGTGATGACGGCGATCACGTCGATGCTGTTCGGGCGCATCGCGGCGCGTATTCCGTTGCATGCGCTGATGGTGGGGGGATACGGGTTGATCGGCGCGATGCTCGCGGTCATGGCCGGCTTCGGTGCGGGCACGCCGTATGGGCCGGTCGGTGTCGCGCTGGCGGTGCTCGGCGTCGGCATGGGGCTCGCGGTGCCCGCGACCGGCATGACCGTGATGGAACGGGCGCCGGCCGAACGCGCGGGCATGGCGTCGGCGACGATGAACGCGTTGCGCCAGACGGGGATGAGCATGGGCATCGCGGTGCTCGGCAGCATGATGAGCGTCGGTGCGCTGCACCGGATGACGGCCGCGATGCAGGCGGCGGGTAGCGCACAGGCGGATACGCTTGCGCGGCAGGCGGTGATGGAGCATGTGTTTGCTGCGGGGCGGCCGGCGCAGCTCGGTGCGTATCGGGACGCGATGGCGCACGGGTTTTCGATCGCGGTTTTGTGTTCCGGGATCCTCAGTATTGTAGTTGCGGTAATGCTGATGATGCGGCGTGAAACGGAGAAGCAGCCGGGACGCGCGGCGGCGTGCGTGACGTCGTCACAATCGGAATGACAGTGGTCGATCAACTTTTCATGCGTGTCACGACACGCACGGCGGCGGCAAGAACGGCTTTCAGATCACGTCATCCGACGAAGAGCGCATTCTCACCGCTGTTCATTCGACCAAGCTATCGAATGACATATGTGCCGATGTACATGAGCATCGTGGGAACTGCCAAGGCGACCAACGAAGATGCCAATTTTTTTGCCGTGACGCGGTGGCGACTGATTCTCCAACCCGTGAAGGCGAATGCAAGTGATGGCCCGATCAGAAACGCAATGAGCAGAATGGTAGTCGGCCACGGCGGAGAGCAGAGATCGATTTCATGGCAAGAATTCCGATCGGAAGGCCACTGCAAACCGGTATGAATGCGCCAGCTGATTCGGCTCCCGATCCAGCATGCAAACCAGGTCGTGATCAGGCCCGCGGTCCAGTACGCAAGTGAAAATCCGGCGCGTTTCACCTGATCTCCCAGAAAAGGATGGTTTTCGATTTTGCCAGATCGGAGTAGCCGAGATCCGTGAGTGGAATCTGCAGGCTGGATATTCCGATTCGTCGGCCTATCGACGCGAAGATACCTCTCGTACTGGATACCGGGAGGCGAGAACCGTTCCAGAGGTCGATATGTCCGCCGCTAAAGTCGTCGGCAGCGTCGCCCTGTTGTTGCCAGTACCCGAAGAAGAAAATGATGCCGGTGCGATTTCTGACCCGGTTTTCCCAATCGGGGCCGGTCACGTTCTCCGGAGCGGGTAATCCTGCAATCGGGCGCAGCTTTAACCATTCAGCAAACTCGTATGCGCGTGTGGCCGTCGATTTGCCGTTGAGCTTGAGGCGGCCCAGTGTCGGCTTGCCTGGCATTGGCCGGACCCGTTTCTGCGAAAACGACTTCATCTCGATGCCGACGTTGTGCAGCGTTACACTCATCCGGATGGCGCACTGGTTCTGGTACTGTCCGTTTGGATCGGCGTACGGATTCCCGTGAGCATAGTTGTTCCAGAGTTCGGAAAACGTCACCGACTTCAGTTGGACTTCCTTGTGCGAGTTTTGCACGGTGGTCGTCCTCACGACTGTTTTTGCGTTTGGCATTACGCATCCCCGCTCAGTCGTGCGAGCGCTTCGTCGCCCCAATAGACCGTGTACGTGCCCTCATGGCTCGTATGAACACGCGGCAGGTATCCGGTGGCATCGAGTCGGCCCGAGTGAACACGCCCGTCCGATGTTTCGATGATGTACGGATAATCCGGCACTGCGCCGTTTCCGACGGCGCGAACGCATTCGTCATAGACGCCCGCGGCTATGGCCGCCGTATTGCGTTGCGGATTCGATCCGGAAGAAACGACGCCTTCCGTTTCCGCTTCGTCATCGCACCATGAATTGCCGGAGAGCACCGCAACGATGCGTGGCGGTGTCGCACATCGACATAAAACGACGTCGCCATCGGCTGCCGTTTCGCCCATGAATCTGATGCGCTTCGGTCCGCCGGCCTTGGCAATCTGTCCAGTACTTCCGCATGCTTTGCAGAACGCGAGGCCGCCGATCAGCGCAACCTGATGGCCAGCGTCGCCAAACGTGAATGGCGGCCCCGCGTAGGCAACAACGTGTCCTCCGGTTTCCAATTCGTCGCCGACAACGGCGATGCGGCGCATCATGATTTCGCTCCTTGGTCCAGGTCACCGATATCTGCCGGTGATGCCGGTTGCCGCGCGACGAGTTCATGCAGGCGTCATGCGAATCACGAGCACGATGCTCGTTCCGGCAAGCGAAAGGATTCCATCGACCCGGGGAGCGGTCGATTGGACGAGTATGAAATTGGACGGCGAATCGTGAGGTCGACGCCGTTGACGTGCTGGCCTACCTCCGCCGATGCTCGACCGCGAACTTGATCAGCTCGGCCTGCCCTTCTATCTCCAGCTTGCGCTTCAGATTGAGCCGGTGCGTCTCGACCGTGCGCACCGACAGCCCCGTCTGCTGCGCGATCTGCTTGCTCGACAGCCCTTCCGCCAGCGCGTCGAGGATGTCGCGTTCGCGTGGCGTCAACCGGTCGAGCGGCGACGCGGTCGCGCTCGCGTGGATCATCCGCGCGGCGAGCCCTTCGCTGAAGAACGTCTGGCCGGCCAGCACCGCGCCGATCGCGCGCACGATCTCGCTTGCGGGCGAATCCTTCAGCAGGTAGCCGCTCGCGCCGGCACGCACGGCCTGCGTCACGTATTCGATGTTGTCGTGCATCGACAGCATCAGCACGCGGATGCCCGGAAAGCGCTCGTGGAACACGCCCGCGAGCGTGATGCCGTTCATCCCGTTCATGCCGACGTCCATCAGCGCGAGATCGGGTTCGAGCGACGCGGCGAGCGCGAGCGCCTCGTCGGCGTTGCCGGCTTCGCCGACCACGGACAGGTCGGCCGCTTCGAGCCGCATCCGCAAGCCGTCGCGCACGAGCGGGTGGTCGTCGACGAGCAGCAGTCGGGCGACGGGCCGGGCGGTGTCGGGGGCGCTCATGCGTGAAAGGTCTCCTGTGATGGGGCGCGTCATGACGCGGCGCCGGGCAGCGGCACGTGCGCGGCGACGACCGTGTGGCCGACCTGCGACGTGATCGTCAGCATGCCGCCGAGCGCGTCGAGGCGCTCGCGCATGTTGCGCAGGCCGATGCCGCGTCGCGCGTCGGCCTGCGAGCGTTCGGCGTCGAAGCCGCAGCCGTTGTCGGCGATGGTCAGCGTGACGGATTGCGCGCCGACGTCGAGCGTGACGGCCGCGCGCGACGCCTGCGCATGATGCACGATGTTGCTGAGCGCTTCCTGGGCGATCCGGAACAGCGCGGTGTTGACGGCTTCGGGCAGCGGCCGGGCGCCGCTGTGCGCGACCTGCGTATAGCCGATGTCGATGCCGCTTTCGGCGCCGAGCTCGCGCACCAGTTGCTCGAGTGCAGCTGCCAGGCCGAGGTCGTCGAGCATCGACGGACGCAGCGCATGCGAGATGCGCCGCACTTCGCGCAGCGTGTCGCCGAGCCGCCCGACGCCCGATGCCAGCGCCTGCTCGGCTTCGGGCAGGCGCGCCGTGCCGCGTTCGAAACGGGCGAGCGCGGATTCGAGCATCAGCTTCGCGGACACCATCATCTGGCTGATCCCGTCATGCAGCTCGCGCGACAGCCGCGCCCGCTCCTGCTCCTGCGATTCGACGACACGCTGCGCGAGCAGCTTGAGCTTCGCGTCGGCGCTGCGCGACTCGCTGACGTTCAGCACCAGCGCGCACACGACGATCGCCGCCGCGCCGGTGAGCGCGATCGCGGTCAGCCAGCTCATCGTGCGCTCGATGTTCGCGGACGCGCGTGCGTCGATGCGCTGCAGCGCGGTGTCGACGTCGTCGAGATAGATGCCGGTGCCGACCATCCAGCCCCAGCGCTCGAGCGCGACGACGTAGCCGAGCTTCGGCGCGACGCGGCCCGTCGACGGCCGCTGCCACGCGTAGCGCACGTAGCCGCCGCCGCTCGATGCCGCGCCGATCAGCTTCTGGATCGTCAGCGCGCCCTGCGGGTCGCGCATCGACCAGTAGTTGTGGCCGACGCGCTCGGGCTCGCGCGGATGCATCAGCGAATTGCCGTGCAGGTCGTACACGAAGAAATAGCCGTCCGGGCCGAAATCCATCTTCTGCAGCATTGCGAGCGCCTGCGTGCGCAGCATCGCGTCGTCGCGCGCGTTGCGGCCGCTCGCGTCGTAGAGCGGCATGATCGCGCTGGTCGCCAGCTCGACGTAGTGCTTCAGTTCGACTTCCTTGCTCGACAGGTACGCGGCCTGGATCGTCGCATGCTGCGTGCGCGCGAGGGACGTCGCCTGCTGGCGCACGCCGAAGCCGATGCCGGCGATCGCGAGCAGGAACGGCACGATGGCCAGAAGGAAGATCTTTGCCTTGAGTCTCATGGTGGGGCGAAGCAGCCGCGCACCCGCGCGGACGGGCCGGGTGCGTCAGCCGTGCAGCGGCAGGTCGAGGCGACATTGTCGGCGATTTTGCGCACGGGCGGCGACGGCGGGCCGGCGGCCGCCCGGCCGTCGCTTGGCCGTTGCTCGGCCGCTGCTTGGCCGTCTCCGCGGCGCGGCGTGTCCGGCCGTTCAGGCCTGCCGCGCCGCGAGGCCGCCGGAAGCGGCCGGGTGCACGACGATGCGGTTGCGCCCGCCTTCCTTCGCGCGATACAGCGCGTCGTCGGCGAGCTTCAGCGCGCCCTGCATGTCGTCGTCGTGTTCGGGGTAGCTGGTCGTCACGCCGATGCTCACCGTCAGGCGGCCGGCGGCACCGGCGTCGTGCCGGATGCCGAGATCGAGGATGCCGGTGCGGATCGTCTCGGCGATCGTCACCGCGCCGTCCGTGTCGATGTCGGGCAGCACCACGACGAATTCCTCGCCGCCGTAGCGCGCCGCGTAATCGGCCGGGCGGCGCAGGCAGCCGGCGATGCAGTGGCCGACCGCGGCCAGCGCGTCGTCGCCGGCCTGGTGCCCTTGCGTGTCGTTGTAGCGCTTGAAGTAGTCGACGTCGATGAACAGCAGCGACAGCGCATGCTGCGAGCGCGCGGCACGGCGCCATTCGCGCGCGAGCGTGACGTCGAGCATCCGGCGGTTGTCGAGGCCCGTGAGGCCGTCGGTGCGCGCGAGCGCCTGCAGTTCGGTTTCCGCGCGGTGGCGCTTGCGCAACTGCACGTCGAGCAGCAGCGACAGGCCGACGAAGCCGATCGCGAGCGCGGCCATCGCGGAGCCGATCGGAATCGCACGGTCGTACCACGCGGCGTAGGTATCGGCTTCCGAGCGCGCGACCATGATGATCAGCGGCAGGTTCTCGAGGTGCCGGAACACGTACAGGCGCCGCACGCCGTCGATCGACGCGGTGTCGGCGAAGCTGCCTTCATTGGCGGTCATGAACCGCCGGAACGTGCTGGCATGGCTGATGTCGCGGCCGACGATCTTCGGATCGTACGGCTCGCGCGCGAGCATCCTGCCGTCGGTGTTGATCAGCGCGATCGAGCCGCGATCGCCCAGCGACAGGCGCGAGAACAGGTTCTGGAAATATTCGAGCCGGATCGACATCACGGCGACGCCGCCGAACGAGCCGTCGGGCTTCGTGATCCGCCGGCTGAGCGCGATGCTCGGCGAGCCGCCGCGCATCCGCGAGCGATACGGGGGGCTGACGTACAGGCCGGCGTCGGGGTGATCGCGGTGCACGACGAAGTAAGGTTCGTTGCCGAAGTTGGCCTTGCGCGGTACGTCGCTCTTGCCGTCGACCGCGATGTCGCCCTTCGCGTCGAGCACGTAGATCCCGCCGAGGTACTTCGCCGTCGTCGCACGGTCGAACAGCACCTGGCGGCGCAGCGGCATCGGCAGCTTGACGACCTCGGGGTCGTTCTCGCCTTCGACGACGGCCTGCAGCGACAGCGAATAGATCTCGATGTTGCGCTCGATGTCCCACGACGCCATCAGCGCCAGATTCTGCTGCATCGCGATCGAGCGGTCGCGCGCATCGATGCGGCCTTCGTACAGCACGACCCCGCACAGGAGCAGCAGGACCAGCGCGATCAGCAGCCCGGTATAGAAGATCAGGTGCGGCAGCAGGAACCGGCGCAGATGCGCGGCGACGCGGCTCGTCAGGCCGGATTCGCTGGGCATTGCGTAGTCGGTTTCTGCCATGGTCGGTGGATCGGTGGGCATTGCCGCCGGGAGGCGGGCCGATGCGATTGTTCGTATGTCGTGCCGGCGGCGATCCGGTACGCGGCCATTCCGACGCCTTCCTGCCGGCTGGCGGGGAAAATGGACGCCGATTATCGTTAATCGCGGCCAGATATACCGGTAAATCACGCATTCACCGGTGACATCTGCGCCGATTCAACGATCCGACGAATCGGGCAACGCGAATTCAACGGAGTATAACGCGCGCGTCCGAACGCGCGAGAAATGTTGCGGACGGTTGATCCCGATCAAATTACCGTGTAATCCCGTGCTTGCGGATTCCGGGCAGAGCGTTGCTGCACAAGGCTTTGCGGCATGAACGGTCGTGGCGTGCGACATGCAGCCGCCGATTCCCGCCGGTGAGCGACACACACACGCGAAAAATGAAGGTATGCGATAGGCGCCGATTATTCGTTTCAACGGCCGGGCGAACGTGAAAACGAAAAACGGGCGGCCGTGGCGGCCGCCCGTTTCGTGAAGCACGCCTGCGCTTAACCGCCGTGCTGCTGTGCCTTGAACGCGAGGCGGAACTGGTGCAGCAGCGGTTCGGTATAGCCGCTCGGCTGCGACGTGCCCTGCAGCGCGAGCGCGCACGCGGCCTTGAACGCGGTCGACTGATCGTAGCCGGGCGCCATCGGGCGATAGTTCGGGTCGCCGGCGTTCTGCTGGTCGACGACGCGCGCCATCCGCTTGAACACGTCGAGCACGAACGCCTCGGTGATCACGCCGTGGCGCAGCCAGTTCGCGATGTGCTGGCTCGAGATGCGCAGCGTGGCGCGGTCTTCCATCAGGCCGACGTCGTGAATGTCGGGCACCTTCGAGCAGCCGACGCCCTGTTCGACCCAGCGCACGACGTAGCCGAGGATGCCCTGCGCGTTGTTCTCGACTTCGCTCAGGATCTCGGCCTCGCTCCACGCGGCGCGCTCGACGACCGGCACGGTCAGCAGGCCTTCGAGCAGCGCGTCGCGTTCGCTGGCGTACGGCGTCTTCTCGAGCTCCTGCTGGACGGCCTGCACGTCGACGAGGTGGTAGTGCAGCGCGTGCAGCGTCGCGGCGGTCGGCGACGGCACCCATGCGGTGTTCGCGCCGGCGCGCGGATGCGCGATCTTCTGCTCGAGCATCGCGTGCATCAGGTCCGGCATCGCCCACATGCCCTTGCCGATCTGCGCGCGGCCGCGCAGGCCGGCCGACAGGCCCGCGAGCACGTTGTTGCGCTCGTACGACTGGATCCACGCCGACGACTTCATGTCGCCCTTGCGGATCATCGGGCCCGCTTCCATCGCGGTGTGCATCTCGTCGCCGGTGCGATCGAGGAAGCCGGTGTTGATGAACGCCACGCGTGCGGCGGCCGCGGCGATACATGCGGCGAGGTTCACGCTGGTGCGGCGCTCCTCGTCCATGATGCCCATCTTCAGCGTGTTGCGCGGCAGGTGGTACAGATCCTCGATGCGCGCGAACAGCGTATCGGCGAACGCGACTTCGACCGGGCCGTGCATCTTCGGCTTCACGATGTAGATCGAGCCGGTGCGCGAGTTGCGCTTCGCCTTCAGGTCGTGCAGCGAGCACAGCACCGTGACGACACCGTCGAGGATCCCTTCGGGAATCTCGTTGCCGTCGCGGTCGAGCACCGCGCCGTTGGTCATCAGGTGGCCGACGTTGCGCACGAACAGCAGCGAGCGGCCGTGCAGCGACAGCGTGCCGCCGGCGGGCGTGGTGTACTCGCGATCGGCGTTCAGGCGGCGCGTGAAGGTCTTGCCGCCCTTCGCGACTTCCTCGACCAGCGTGCCCTGCATCAGGCCGAGCCAGTTGCGGTAGAGCTGGACCTTGTCTTCCGCGTCCACCGCCGCGACCGAATCCTCGCAGTCGATGATCGTGCTGACCGCGGCTTCGAGCACGACGTCCTTCACGTTCGCGAGATCGGCGCGGCCGATCGGCGTCGATGCGTCGATCTGGATCTCGAGGTGCAGGCCGTTGTGCTTCAGCAGGACCGCGGACGGCGCGTCGGCCGCGCCCTGGTAGCCGACGAACTGCGCCGGCTGCGCGAGGCCTACGATGCCCTTCGCGGTTTCGACGGCGAGCTGGCCGTCCTGCACGCGGTAGCGCAGTGCGTCGCGGTGCGAGCCGCTCGCGAGCGGCGCCGCGTTGTCGAGCACGTTGCGCGCGTAGTCGATCACGCGCTGGCCGCGCGTCGGGTTGTAGGCCGTGGTGCGTTCGGCGCCGCCGTCTTCAGGCAGCGCGTCGGTGCCGTACAGCGCGTCGTACAGGCTGCCCCAGCGGGCGTTCGCGGCGTTCAGCGCGTAGCGCGCGTTCGACAGCGGCACGACGAGCTGCGGGCCGGCCTGCGTGGCGATCTCGCTGTCGACGTTCGCGGTGGCTGCCGCGACGTTCGACGGGGCCGGCACGAGGTAGCCGATCTGTTCGAGGAACGCGCGATACGCGGCGTGGTCGCGCACGGGGCCGGGGTGCGCACGGTGCCAGGCGTCGAGTTCCTGCTGCAGGCGGTCGCGTTCCGCGAGCAGCTCGCGGTTGCGCGGCGCCAGGTCGTGCACCAGGGCCGAGAAACCGCTCCAGAACGCGGCCTTGTCGATGCCGGTGCCCGGCAGCGCTTCGTTTTCAATGAACTGGCTCAGCGCTGGCGCGACTTGCAGTCCTGCTTGGTCGATCATCGTTAATCCTCCCGGGGAAAAAATCGCGCGCGGCTTTGGCTGGTTACGCTGCGACGCTTTGTGTGCCGGCGCGGGCGATCTGCGCGTCCTGTTCGGACTTTACGCCAGACACGCCGATCGCGCCCGCGATCCGGCCGCCGACCGTGACGGGCACGCCGCCTTCGAGCAACCCCGTCAGCGGCGCGCTGAGAAACGCGGTGCGGCCACCGTTGATCATATCCTCATACGCCTTCGTCTCGCGCCGGCCGAGCGCTGCCGCGCGCGCCTTGTCCTGCGCGATATACGTGCTGGCCGGCGATGCACCGTCCAGGCGCGCAAAAGCGAGCAGGTGGCCGCCGTCATCGACGACGGCGATCGACACCGCCCAGCCGTGGCGCTCCGCTTCCGCGCGGGCGGCGGCGAGCATGCGGTCGGCATCGGCGAGTTCGAGTTCGGGTTTCGTCTGCATGGCAATCCTCCGGAATCCGGTCAGTTGACGAGGTGGTTGTCGACGAGCTCGATCCAGTGGCGCACGGGCGTGCGGCCCGCGCCGTTCAGGTGAGTCTGGCAGCCGACGTTGGCCGTGACAATCAGGTCCGGCCGCGCGGCTTCGAGCGCGTCGAGCCGGTTGTCGCGCAGTTTCGTCGCGAGTGCGGGCTGTGTCAGCGAATATGTGCCGGCCGAGCCGCAGCACAGATGGCCGTCGGCGACATTCGTCAGATCGAAGCCGAGCTGCGTCAGGATGCGTTCGACCGCGCCGCCGAGGCGCTGCGCGTGCTGCAGCGTGCACGGGCAATGCACCGCGATGCGGCGTGGCGTCGGCCCGGCCAGCGCGTCGAGCGGCTCGGCCGCGATCACCTCGGCCAGATCGCGCGCGAGCGCGCTGACGCGTTGCGCCTTCTCCGCATAGACGGGGTCGGAGCGCAGCAGGTCGCCGTATTCCTTGACGAAGGCGCCGCAGCCGCTCGCCGTCAGCACGATCGCTTCCGCGCCGGCTTCGATCGCGGGCCACCAGGCGTCGATGTTGAGGCGTGCGCGGGCGAGGCCGGCCGCCTGCGCGTTCAGGTGATATTCGGTCGCGCCGCAACAGCCGGCTTCGCGTGCCGGACTGACGCTGATGCCGAGCCGGTCGAGCACGCGCGCGGCCGCCGCATTGGTGTTCGGCGACAGCGACGGCTGCACGCAGCCTTCGAGCATCAGCACGCGCCGTCCATGGCGCACGGGCGGGCGCGGCGCGGGCGCGGGGACGGCGGCCGGGATCTTGTCCTGCAGCGTGCCGGGCAGCAGCGGGCGCAGCACGCGGCCGGCCTTCAGCAACGCGGCGAACGTCGCCGGGCGTGGCACGACATGCCGCAGCCCCGCGCGCAGCAGGCGCTCGCGCGCGGGCCGCTGCACGCGCTTCTCGGCTTCCGCGCGGCCGATGTCGAGCAGCGTGTGATAGCGCACGCCGGACGGGCAGGTCGTCTCGCAGTTGCGGCACGTCAGGCAGCGGTCGAGATGCTGCTGCGTGCGCTCGCCGCACGGCTCGCCTTCGAGCAGCTGCTTGATCAGGTAGATGCGCCCGCGCGGCCCGTCGAGCTCGTTGCCGAGCACCTGGTAGGTCGGGCAGGTCGCGTTGCAGAAGCCGCAGTGCACGCACGCGCGCAGGATCGCTTCCGCTTCGTCGGCCCGGGCGAGGGCCTTGCTTGCTTCGCTGAGATTGGTTTGCATTGGCGGGTCGGGATCGGGTCGCGTCAGAAGTCGGCGTACAGGCGGCCGGGATTCAAAATCGCATGCGGATCGAGCTGCGCCTTGAGCTGCCGGTGTACGCGCAGCAGCGCCGCCGGCAGCGGCTGGAACGGCTCGCGCGTCGCGCCCGGCGTGAAGCAGGTTGCATGGCCGCCCCACTGCGCGGCGAACCGCTGTACGTCGGCCGGCGCGGCATCGCTCTTCAGCCAGCGCTGTGCGCCGCCCCAGTCGACGAGCTGCGCGCCGGGCAAGGCGTCGAGCGGTGCGGAGGCCGGCACCGACACGCGCCACAGCGGGCGCGGATCGTCGAAGAACGGCAGCGCCAGGTCGCGCAGCCGAGCCCAGAACGCATCGTCGCGATCATCCATGCGCTCGCCGCCGATCGTGTCGCGCGCGGCCTTCACCGAGCCCTCGCCGCCTTCGATCCGCACGCGCAGCACGCCGTCCGCGTGGCATGCGCCGGCGAGCGGCAGCCCCGCGCGCCGCCATGCGGCGACGCGCTGCACAGCTTCGTCCACGCCAAGCTGCAACGCGAGATCGCCCGTCGCGGGCAGCTTCGGCAGCACCTTCAACGACACCTCGGTCACGACGCCGAGACAGCCGAAGCTGCCCGCGAGCAGCCGCGAGACGTCGTAGCCCGCGACGTTCTTCATCACCTCGCCGCCGAAGCGCAGGTGCTTTGCGTGGCCGGTGATCACGCGGCAGCCGAGCACGAAGTCGCGCACCGCGCCGGCCCACGGGCGGCGCGGGCCCGACAGCGCCGCCGCGAACATGCCGCCGACCGTGGCCGCGCCGCCGAACGACGGCGGCTCGCACGGCAGCATCTGGCCGGCCGCGTCGAGCATCGCTTCCAGATCGGCGAGCGGCGTGCCCGCGCGTGCGGTGACGACGAGTTCGGTCGGGTCGTACGACACGACGCCGCGATGCGTGAGCATGTCGAGCGTGCGGCCTTCGACGGGGCGGCCGAGGAACGCCTTCGTGCCGGCGCCGCGGATGTGCAGCGGCTGGCGATCGTGGATCGCCGCGTCGACCTGCGCGACGAGCGCCGCGCTGTCGTCGATCGATTCGATTTCGCGTCGCATCAGAAGCGCTCCAGGTCGGGAAACGGCAGCTTGCCGTGATGGACGTGCATGGCGCCGAATTCGGCGCAGCGGTGCAGCGTCGGGATGTTCTTGCCGGGATTGAGCAGGCCCTGCGGATCGAATGCGGCCTTCACCGCGTGGAAGAACGTGATTTCGTCGGCGTTGAACTGCACGCACATCTGGTTGATCTTCTCGCGGCCGACGCCATGCTCGCCGGTGATGCTGCCGCCCGCCGCGACGCACAGCTCGAGGATCTTGCCGCCGAGCGCTTCCGCGCGGTCGAGTTCGCCGGGCCGGTTCGCGTCGAACAGGATCAGCGGGTGCATGTTGCCGTCACCCGCGTGGAACACGTTCGCGACCGGCAGCCCGTATTCGGCGGACAGCGCGGCGATGCCTTCGAGCACGCGCGGCAACTCGCGGCGCGGGATCGTGCCGTCCATGCAGTAATAGTCCGGCGACATGCGGCCGACTGCCGGGAATGCGTTCTTGCGGCCGGCCCAGAAGCGCTGGCGCTCGGCTTCGTCGCGTGCGACGCGGATCTCGGTTGCGCCCGCGTCGCGCAGCAGCGCGGCGACGCGTTCGGCGTCTTCGTCGACGTCGGTCGGCGAGCCGTCGAGCTCGCACAGCAGGATCGCCTGCGCGTCGACCGGGTAGCCCGCGTGGATGAAATCCTCCGCCGCGCGGATCGCGAGGTTGTCCATCATCTCGAGGCCGCCGGGGATCACGCCCGCGCCGATGATTCGCGCGACCGCCGCGCCGGCTTCCGCGACGTCGTCGAAGCTCGCCATCAGCACCTTCACGCTCGGTGGTTTCGGCAGCAGCTTCACGGTGACTTCCGTGACGATGCCGAGCATCCCTTCCGAGCCGGTGAACAGCGCGAGCAGGTCGAAGCCGGGCGCGTCGAGCGCATCGGCGCCGAGCGTGAGCGTCTCGCCATCGATCGTCAGGATCTCGACCTTCAGGATGTTGTGCACCGTGAGGCCGTATTTCAGGCAGTGCACGCCGCCCGCGTTCTCGGCGACGTTGCCGCCGATCGAGCAGGCGATCTGCGACGACGGATCGGGCGCGTAGTAGAGGCCGTAGGGCGCGGCCGCCTGCGAGATCGCGAGGTTGCGCACGCCGGGCTGTACGCGCGCGATGCCGGCATCGGGGTCGATGTCGAGAATCCGGTTGAACTTCGCCATCACGAGCAGCAGGCCTTTCTCGAGCGGCATCGCGCCGCCCGACAGCCCGGTGCCCGCGCCGCGCGCGACCACCGGCACGCCGAGCGCGGCCGCGACGCGCAGCACCGCGCGCACCTGCTCGACCGTGTCGGGCAGCACGACCGCGAGCGGCACCGTGCGGTACGCGGCGAGGCCGTCGCATTCGAACGGCTTGAGCGCCTCGCGTTCGTGCAGCACGTCGAGGCCGGGTGCCGCCGCGTGCAGTGCGGCGACGAGTGTGTCGCGGCCGACGGTCGCGAGTGGGCCGTCGATCCGTTCGTCGTAGATGAAACTCATCGGGGTTGTCTCCACCATGCAGGCGGCTGCGCGAGGCGCGGCACGCCGGAAGGGAGGGATTCTTGGCGGGCGGCGCGTGTGTGTCTAGATGTGGCGCCAGTGGTCATACCAGTTTTTATGGGGCGGCCGGAAAGTGGCTGTATCGGTCTCCGTAAAACTGAATGGCTACAAGGGTTTGTGGGAAAATCGCCGATATCCTTCCGAGGTGGTCATACCAGTATGGAAATGCAGGAACAGGCAGGCCCGGCGCGGAACGTGGCCGACGTCGTCGCCGAGCGCATCGAGCAGCTGATCGTCGACGGCGTGCTGAAGGCCGGGCAGGCGCTACCGTCCGAACGGCGGCTGACCGAGAAGCTCGGCGTGTCGCGCACGGCCGTGCGTGAAGGGATGAAGTTGCTGCGTGCGCGGGGGATCATCGACACCACGCACGGCAAGGGCTCGTTCGTGGCGAGCCTGACCCCGCAACGCGAGATCACGCCGATGATGCATCTGCTCGGCTCGCAGCCGCGCACGCTGTACGACCTGTTCGAGGTGCGCGGGATGCTCGAGACGGAGGCCGCGCGGCTCGCGGCGCTGCGCGGGACGCCGGCCGATTTCATCCTGATCAAGCGCCGCTATGAAGAGATGACCGCGGCCGATACGCAGGATCTCGACCCGGCCGCGCGCGCGAAGCTCGATCACGCGTTTCATCTCGCGATCTGTGAGGCTTCGCATAACCCGGTGCTCGTGAATACGCTGCAGTCGTTGACGGATCTGCTGCTGAGTTCGGTGTTTGCGTCGGTGAACAATCTTTATCATCGCGAGCCGCTGAAAAAGCAGATCGATCGGCAGCATGCAAGGCTCTATAACGCGGTGACGGGGCGGTTGCCCGATCAGGCGCGCAAGGCGGCGAGCGAGCATATCCGGCAATGCGTCGAGTATCTGCGGGAGATCGAGCAGGAGGAGCAGCGGTTGGTGCGGTCGACGTTGAGGCTCGAAGGGTGGACGTGAGGTTGGCTGTGCGTGGCGGTGTGTGTTGATGCGCATCACGCACAGCGGGTCGGCTGCAGACGCGTGTCACGGAGGCATGTCAGACTGTGAGCCATTCTTCGTGTGGCCCCCGCTGCTGCCTGCCGTGATGCGTGGATGCCGTCGTGTGTGCAGTGCCTGACGGAACCACGCCGGACGAACCGGTGCGCCACGCTTCCTGAAACGGAGGACATCGCATGTCGAACCGGACCCACGACGACGGGCACGACGCCCGTCCCGCCAAAGCAGCGGACGAATCCGCGGATGCGCAGCGCGACGCGTTGCTCACGTTGCTGAATGAGCTGCTGGAAGCCGAGCGCGCAGGTGCGCGGGTTGCATCGGAGACGGCGGCGGAAATCGACGATCCCGAACTTCATCGGCTCGTGGCTGGGATTCGCCAGGATGAGGCGCACTGGTGTGCGGTGCTGGTCGATGCGATTCGGTCGCTCGATGCGACGCCGACGCATGCCACCGGGGCGTTCTATGAGAAGGCGATGGCGATCGATGGTCTGCCGGAGCGGTTGGCGTTCTTGAATCGCGGGCAGCGCTGGGTCGTGCGGAAGCTGCAGGCGTTGCTGCCGACGCTGGCGCAGCCCGACATGCACCATGCGCTCACGCAAATGCTGGTGTCACATGAGAAGAACATCGGGTCGGTTGATGTGCAGTTGCGGATAAAGGGTGGTGGCCCGAGCGCGGCATAGCGACGATGGTGCGAAAGACGTTGTTTGCGGATGCCCGCCGATGTCGGACCCGCAAGGAACGGTCGCCCATATGCAACGCGGCCGTTCAGACAGATTCCGCCGGGCGCAGTGTTCAACGAAATGCCTGCCGGATTCCCAGCGCAATCATGAGCCCGCCACATGTGAGGTCGATCCACGCCTTCGCGCGACGATATGCGGTCGCGATCGCCGCGTGCGACAGAACGAGCGCGACTGCTCCGTACCAGCACGTCGCCGATGCACCGACAGTAGCCAGCATCGCGACGAACGTCGGCGTGGAAACATGGGAGGGCACCGCTGAGGAAAACACCGCCGCATAAAAGGCGATGGACTTCGGGTTCGCGATATTTGTCGCGATGCCTTGCAGGAACGCGCTGCGAAACAGCGGCGCCTTCGTTGGGTGACGTGACGCTGGCGGGGTTGAACGTGCCGACGCAACGAGCCGTAGCCCGAACCAGATCAGATAAGCCGCGCCAGCAAGCCTGACGCCGACAGCGAGCCACGGGAAAATGGCGAACACCATTCCGAGACCCAGGATGGCGCAAGTCGCCCAGAACAGATTTACCGTCACGATTCCGGCGACAAGCGCGAGCGCATCGGCGCGTGTGCCAGTTACCGCCTTGTGCGTGATTGCGACGAAGTTCGGCCCGGGTACGACGGCCCCTGCAGCATAGACAGAAGCGACCGTCGCAATAGCAGACCAATCAACCATTTGACGCCTCACTGAAATGGGGTCGTACAAAACGTGGCGTTGCTTCATCAGCCGGTATTCTGAAGCAATTCACGACGGACCGCTGGTGGCAGCCGACATCTGGCTAATTTGCGTTGCCGAAAAATTGCTGACGCATTTTCGAGAATGCAGTGGGATTGGGTCGAGTCCGCAACCATGCCAGTACGGACTGGCCGCACTCGAGTGCGTTTGTGAACGACGTATCGATGACGTGATCGTAGTGCCGGTCAGCATGAATCGAGTGGAATTGAGACTTTGCCAATCCGATCTTACGGTCGCCACGGGCAAGCTCGCGCTCGATCAGAATCTCGAGCGAACAAAAGACTCCGACGATGAAGACCGGGAGACCGACCAAGTCTTCGAGCATGTAGTGCCATGCATCGGATGAAAGGACATGGTCAACGATCACTGGCTGACCATGCCTGGAAAAAGTCGCGGCAGTGGCATTGATTGCTCGGCACAGCGCGGCCATACGAATCTCTATTTCCTGCTTCTCAACTTCCCAGTAGTTTGCTGGCTCCATGTGTCGGAACACGTCCAACTCCACGTGCAAATGATGCTCAATCAAGTTCTCGCATAAATACCTGGCCAGCGTACTTTTTCCTGCACTACTCGGACCGTTGAGCACAACGACGGCCCCGTATGGTCGATGCGGCAATTCCGTGATCGGCATAGAGGTACCCGTCAGTGGTCCGTGAATGCAGGCGGCGCTCAATTGTCGGCGAACCGAGATGCGATGTCGAACGGCTGCTTGCGGTTGAAAATGAGCGCATATACCGCGCTCCCAGTCAATTTACGCCAACAAAAAAAGCCCGCCGAAGCGGGCAACCTCACGATGCGGAGGGGGAGATACGAATAAGCGTGGCCGCGTGCTTAACCTTTGGTCGCACCGAACGTCAGCCCCGCCACGAAATGCTTCTGCATTGCGAAGAACATCGCGACGGACGGCAACGCCGCCAGAATCGACCCGGCGGACACGAGGTTCCACGACGTCGTCCATTGCCCCTTCAGTGCGGCAACGCCAGCGGTAATCGGCGCAGCCTCATCCCCTTGCGTGAGACACAGCGCCCAGAAGTAGTCATTCCACACGAACGTAAAAACGAGAATCGCCAGCGCGGCCAACGCGGGCCGAATCAACGGCAGCACGATCCGGTAAAACACCGTCCATTCCCCCGCCCCTTCGATTCTTGCCGCCTCGATCAACTCGAACGGCAACTGCTTGATGAAGTTGCGCAAAAACAGCGTGCAGAACCCCGTCTGAAACGCGACATGAAAGAGAATCAGCGCCTCGACCGTATTGAACACACCGAGCCTGAGCGACAAATCCCGCACCGGAATCATCAACACCTGCACGGGCACGAAGTTACCGGCAACGAACGTCCCGAACAGCGCCGTACTCCCGCGAAACTTGTAGGTCGCCAGCGCAAAGCCGGCCATCGCCGCCAGCGCAATCGAGCCAAGCACGGAAGGCACCGTGATCTGCACGCTGTTCCAGAAGTAATGCAGCATCGGCGACGTCGTCAGCGCGTCGCGATAGTTCTCGATCATCGAGAAGTGCCGCGGCCAGCCCCAGTAGTGGCCTTCGACCAGTTCCTCGGTCGAGCGCACCGACGTGATGAACACGGCGATCATCGGCAACAGCCAGATCAGCAGCGCAACCGGCAGCGACAACTTGTACAGCCTGCGCGAGACAGGCTTCCATTGGGCAACGGGAGTCGGAAACATGATGGCCACCGGTCAGGTTATTGCTCGTTGCGCAGCAGGCGGCGCAACTGGAACACGATGTAGACGAGCATGATCGCGAACAGCACGACCGCAATCGACGCGGAATAGCCGAGCCGGTAGTACTTGATCGCCTGGTCGTACATGTAATACGCGAGCACGGTCGAGCTCTCGAACGGGCCGCCGCTCGTCATCACCGAGATCAGGTCGAAGCTGCGCAGCGCGCCGATCACCGTGACGACGATCGCCATGAAGGTGGTCGGCCGCAGTTGCGGCAGCACGACGTGCCACAGCAGCGCGAAGCCGCGCGCGCCTTCCATCCGGGCGGCTTCGATCTGTTCCGGGTTGAGCGACGTGAGGCCGGTGAGGTACAGGATCATGCAGTACGCGGTCTGCGGCCACAGCGCGGCGAATACGATGCCGAACGTCGCGTAGCGCGCGTCGCCGAGCACCGGGATGCCGTGTCCGGCGATCAGCGCGAGCAGGCCGAACGTCGGATCGTAGAACCACGAGAAGATCAGCCCGACGACCACGCCGGACAGCACGAACGGCGCGAAGAACAGGGACTTCACGAGCCGGATACCGGCCACCACCTGGTTCAGGTACAACGCGAGCGCGAGGCCGAGCGGCGGCGCGAGCATGAAGAGCGCGAGCCAGATCACGTTGTTGCGCAGCGCGGTGTAGAACGTCGGCGCATGCAGCAGTTCGACGTAGTTCGCGACCCCGACGAAGGTGCGCTCGGTCATCCCGTCCCAGTTGTACAGGCTCAGCCACAGCGTCGACAGGATCGGCCAGATCACATAGACGGCCACCATCGCGCACGCCGGCGCGAGAAAGAGCCACGCGGCGCGCTGTTGCCGTCGCACGGCAGGCGACGGGCGACGCGCGGGCAGGGCGGTGGCGGCGGATGCGCTGCGCGGCGACGGCGCGGCGCCCGCGCCGGCGCCGGCGGGCGGGGGGGACGTGATCGGACTGGACACGGCAAGCCTCCTGAACGGGCACGGCGGCACGGGGCCGCCGGTTGGGTCACACGGTCACTTCTTGTAGATGCGCTTGCGGGTCTGTTCGAGTTGCGCGAGCACGGTATCGAGCTGCGCGGGATTCGCGACGAACTGCTGCATGCCCTTCATCCCTTCGTCCGCCATTTCCTTCGTCATGTCGCGGTCGTAGAACTGCGCGACGCCGCCCTTCGTGTCCGCAAGGATCCGGAAGCCGATGCGCGAGATCGGATCGGCCGGCTCGGGCGACTTGCTGTTGGCCGACAGCGAGCCGAGCCCCTCCGCGAGCTTCGCGCCCATCTCGGGCGTTTCGACGAACGCGAGGAACGTGTGCGCGTCGGTCTTGTTCTTCGCCTTCGCCGGAATGTGCAGCGATTCGACCGGGCCGTCCTCGGCGGTCGGTACCTTCGGGTCGATGATCGGGAAGCGGTAGTAGCCTATTTCCTGCTTCACGTTCGGCGGAAAGCCCGCCGCGATGAAGGTGCCCATCAGCATCATCGCGGCCTTGCCCTGGAACAGGAACGGCTGCGCGCCGTCGAGATCGTAGGACAGCGCGTTGTCGATGAAGTAGCCCGCATCGATCAGCGATTTCCACGTCGTGTAGACCTTCTTCACGCGCGGGTCGGTGTACGGCACGTCGCCGGCCATCAGCTGCTGGTGGAACACGTTGCCGTTCACGCGCAGGTCGAGATAGTCGAACCAGCCGGCGAGCGTCCATGCGTCGCGGCCGCCGACCGCGATCGGCGTGATGCCGGCCGCCTTCAGCTTCTTGCACGCGTCGAGAAACTGATCCCACGTCTTCGGCTCGTCGGCGATGCCGACCTTGTGGAACAGATCCTTGCGGTAGAACAGCCCCCACGAGTAGTAGACGGTCGGCGCCGCGTACTGCTTGCCGTTGTACGAGGATGCGTCGCGCGTCGACGCGTACATCGCGCCCCAGCCGTTCTTCGTCCAGTCGCCGCTCAGGTCCTCGAACAGCCCGCGCTTCGCGTAGTACGCCATCCGTTCGCCCGCGTGCCAGTTGACGACGTCCGGTGCGACGGTCGTGAGCCAGGCGGGGAGCTGCACCTTGTACGCTTCCTCGTCGACGAAGGTGGCCTTCACGTCGATGTCGGGATGCGCCTTGTGGAACGCTTCGATCGTCGACTGCCAGACCGCGCGCTGGCTGGCGCCCTTGAACGCGATGTTGATCGTCAGCGTGCCGGCATCGGCGGGCGCCGTCATGCCGAGCGATGCCAGTGCGACAGCGGCGGCCGTGGCGAGCCGGGCGGCGGTGCGAAGGGGGCGATGGGTCATACGTGTCTCCAGTCCTGGGTGTCGTTGTGCGTGACCGGCGCGTCGTGGCGCCGGTCGCGGTTGCTACGAACGGCTTCGATACACGGCCACGTCCTGCGGCCCGACTTGCGCCGTGCCGAGCACGAACGCGGACGGCGGCACCGCGTCGATCGTGTGCGGTGCGTCGCCGTAGTTGAAAACGTAGGTCAGGCCGCCGCGGCGGCTCACGCGCACGCCGTCGCCGAGCGGTGCGGGCGCGAGGCCGGCCTCGGCCGCGACATCGGCGAACAGCCGAACGGTGGTCGCGTCGTCGAACAGCGCGGCCCAGTAGTGCAGCGTGCCGTGCGATACCCACGCCGGGTGACCGTCGGCGAAGCGCGCACGCACGACGCTGTGCGTATCGTCGTGCAGCTCGACGAAGTCGCGCCAGTGGCGTGCGTTGCCGGCGAGCGGCGCGCCGTCGCGCAGCGTGCCGTCGACCCGCTCGGTCACGTTCGGCCGCAGCGATTCGACGCGCCACACGCGCACCGGCAGGATCGACGCCAGCGGGCCGGGCGGCAGCGTCGGCGGGATCTGCAGGTCGACGGTCTTCGAACCGGTGCGCGGGCCGAGCACGACATGCGCGCCGGAGGCGGCGAGCCGCGCGGCGAAATCGTTCGGCACGACCGGCAGCGGCGGCACGACGACGAGGCGGTAGCCGTCTAGCGGCGCGTGCGCGGACACGATGTCGACGTCGAGGCCGAGCGAGCGCAGCGCCGAGTAGTACTCGAACGCGAAGCGCGGGTAATGGAAATCGGCGCCCTGCGGCTGCACTTCGAACAGCCACTTCGCTTCGTAATCGAAGACCAGCGCGACGGGGGCGCGTACGTCACCGTCTGCATCCGCGCCGGCGTCGTGCACGGTCGCGATCTCGTGCGCGACGCGCTGCGCCTCGCGGCCGCCTTCGTCGAGCTGGTCATCGGGGGTATGCAGGCCCGCATGCATCTGCTCCTGCGCGAACGGCGCCTGCCGCCAGCGGAAGTACGACACGCAGCCGGCGCCGTGCGCGAACGCTTCCCAGCTCCATAAGCGCACCATGCCCGGCAGCGGTGCAGGGTTCCACTGCGCCCAGTTCACCGGGCCCGGCTGCTGCTCCATCACCCAGAACGGCAGCTTCGACATACCGCGATAGAGGTCGTGATTGAACGACGCGAAATCGGGATGGCCGGTGCGCAGCCAGCGCGCCTTCACGTCGGGTGCGAACCACTGCTCCTCGAGCGCGCCGAGCGGATAGCTGTCCCAGGTCGCGATGTCGAGGTCGCGTGCCACTTTGTAGTGATCGAACTCGGTGAACAGCTGCATGAAGTTGTGTGCGACGGGGCGGCCCGGCGAGTGCGCGCGGATCACGTCGACCTGCATCCGGTGATAGCGCGCGACTTCGTCCGACGCGAAGCGCCGGTAGTCGAGGCGGTGCGACGGGTGGGCCTCGGTCACGGTGCCGACAGGCGCATCGACTTCATCGAAATGGCGATACTCCATGCTCCAGAACACGGTGCCCCACGCGCGGTTCAGCGCGTCGATCGTGCCGTAGCGCGCCTTCAGCCACGCACGGAAGCGCACGAGCGCGGCCGGCGAGTAGCTGACGACGGTCTGGTGGCAGCCCAGCTCGTTGTCGGTCTGCCAGTAGCGCACGGCCGGGTGGCGGCCGTAGCGTTCGGCGACCGCCGTGCAGATCTGGCGCGACGCGTCGAGATAGGTCGGCGACGAGAAGTCGTAGTGGCGGCGCGAGCCGAACGCGCGCGGCCGGCCGTCCGCACCGATCGCGAGGATGTCGGGGTGGCGATCGACCAGCCATTTCGGCGGCGTCGCGGTGGGCGTGCACATCACGATCTCGAGGCCGGCCGCGCCGAGCACGTCGACCGCGCGATCGAGCCAGCCCCAGTTGTATTCGCCCGGCGACGGCTCGATGCGGCTCCACGCGAATTCGGCGATCCGCACCTGCTCGATGCCGAGCGCTTTCATCCGGCGGGCATCGTCGGCCCACATCGTTTCCGGCCAGTGTTCCGGGTAGTAACAGACTCCGAGGCGCATGCCCGATCCTTATGCGTAATGGTGAACGTGGACGTCGGCGCACGCGGGCACCGCGCGGCCGTCTTCGGTGAAGAGATGGCAGGCCGCGGCCGGCGCATGCACGCGCACGCGTTCGCCGCTGCGCACCTGCGCGTCGCCGGGCACCTTCGCGATGATCGAGTGGCCGCCGGGCTGGTCGAGATGCACGTAGGTCTGTTCGCCGAGACGTTCGACGAGTGCGACGTCGCGCGCGAGCGACGTCGCGTCGTGCGCGGCGCCGAGCGTCAGGTGTTCGGGGCGAATGCCGAGCGTCACGGTGGCGCCCGCGCCGAGCGCCGAGCCATCGCGTGGCAGTACGAAGGTTTCGCCGGACGGTGTGAGCGTGACGGTCGTGCGACGCGCATCGCAGGCGGTCACGACGGCCGGCAGGAAGTTCATGCGCGGCGAACCGATGAAGCCCGCGACGAAACGGCTCGCCGGGTGGTGGTAGAGGTCGAGCGGCGCACCGACCTGCGCGATGCTGCCGTGCTGCGCGGTATCGGCGCCGGCGTGCAGCAGCACGATCTTGTCGGCGAGCGTCATCGCTTCGGTCTGGTCGTGCGTCACATAGACGACGCTCGCGCGTTCGAACTGGCGGTGCAGCTTCGCGATTTCGATGCGGGTCTGGCCGCGCAGCGCGGCGTCGAGATTCGACAGCGGTTCGTCGAACAGGAACACGCCGGGCTCGCGCACGATCGCGCGGCCGATTGCGACGCGCTGCCGTTGCCCGCCCGACAACGCCTTCGGCTTGCGATCGAGCAGCGTGTCGAGCTGCAGGATGCGCGCGGCATCGCGCACCTTCCGGTCGATCTCGGCCTTCGGCACGCGTGCCAGCTTCAGCCCGAACGCCATGTTCTCGTAGACCGTCATGTGCGGAAACAGCGCGTAGCTCTGGAACACCATCGCGACGCCGCGTTCGGCGGCCGGCACGTCGTCGACGCGGCGGCCGTCGATCGACAGCTCGCCCGCGCTCAGATCCTCGAGCCCGGCGATCATCCGCAGCAACGTCGACTTGCCGCATCCGGACGGCCCGAGGAACACGCAGAACTCGTGCGCGCCGATCTCCAGATCGACGTCGCGAATGACCGGCGCGTGGTCGCCATAGGCTTTCTGCACGCGCCGCATCGAGATGCTCGCCATTGTCTCCGCTCCATGTTCTAATGCGCTTTCATCAGTGATTAAGCGCTTAATCATCGCGATCAAAAAAAGAGGCGATGCGATCGCGGCCGAGTCGCGCCCGTCGGTCGGGCGGCAGGGTGTGCGGCGATAGTGCGCCGCTTCGGTGAGCGAAGCAAATATTGGATAGACGTCTCATATAGTGAGCAAGCAATGGCAACCCTGGATGAAGTGGCGCGACGCGCCGGCGTGACGGCCGCGACCGTGTCGAACGTGCTGCGCGACCGCGGCCGGGTGGGTGAGGCGACGCGGGCGCGGGTGCTGGAGGCCGTGGCGGCGCTCGGGTATCGCCCGCATCTCGCCGCGCGGGCGCTGGCGGAGGGGCGTGCGCCGACGGTCGCGCTGATGGTGTCGAGCATCGCGAACCCGTTCTACCCGGAGTTCGCGCTGGCGGTCGAGCGCGCGGTGCGGCGTAACGGGCAGTTCCTGATCGTCTGCAACACGAACGAAGATCCGTTGCAGGGGCGTGCATATCTCGACCAGATAGCCGGCACGATCTCCGAAGGCATTCTCGTGACGAATGCGAACCTGCATCTGCCGGATCTGCGCGACGTGGCGGCACGCGGCGTGCCGGTCGTGCTGTGCCTGTGGGAGCGGCCCGAGGCGCCGCCCGACGGGTTGCCGTGCGTCGCGATCGATTTCCGCGAGGCGGGGCGGATCGCGACGCGGCACTTGCTCGAACTGGGCCACGAGCGCATCGGCGTGATCATCGGCGGGTCGGCGAGCGGCGTGCAGGCGGCGCGCTACGACGGCTTCGTCGACGTGATGCGCGAAGCGGGGCTCGATGCGTCGATCGTCGCGGCCGAGCCCGATTCGATCGAAGGCGGCGTGCGCGCGGCCGGGTGGTTGCTCGATGCGCACCCGCGGTTGACCGCGCTGGTCGCGACCAACGACCTGCCGGCGATCGGCGCGATGCATGCGGCGGCCGATCGCGGCCGGCGTGTGCCGGATGATCTGTCGATCGTCGGGATTACCGACATTCACCTGGCGAGCGACACGCGGCCCACGCTGACGACCGTCGCGATCCCGACCGCCGAGGCCGCCGGGCTCGCTGTCGAGCTGCTCAATGCGCTGCGCGAGGCGGGTGGCCAGCGCGACGGGGCACCGTGCGTGCGGATCGCGCCGCGACCGAGGCTGGTGGTGCGGGGGACGACGGGTCGTGTGGCGGGCGGGGGCGCGGCGCCGTCGACATGATGCGTGGTGGGATGAGTACGTCGAGGTCGCCGACGTGCTCAACGCGATCCGACATGGCGTTGCGCACGCTGTCGCGAACGGCGAACCTCCCCTGTCTCACCCGCCTTCGACGAGCCGCATCACGATGCTTCTGGCCGATTCCAGATGCGCGACCGTCATCGAGCGCGCCGCGCGCGCATTGCGTTCGCGGCACGCCTGCAGGATCTCCTCGTGCTCGACCTGGAACGACGGCGTATCCGCAAGCAGCGTGGCCTGCAGGCGCTCGTACCGTTCGACCTGGCTGCGCAGCTCCGCGATCGTCTTCAACTGCCGCGCGTTGCCGCAGCACGAATACAGCAGCGCGTGGAATTCGCGGTTCAGTTCGCCCTGCCGGCGCGGCACGGCCGCGTCGCCGAGCAAACGATGGACGAGCTCGGCGCGCGCGAGCGTCTCGTCGTCGAGCCGCTTCACGCTCCGGTAGATTGCGTCGCCTTCGAGCAGCGCGCGCAGGTCGTAGATTTCCCGCACGTCAGACGCACTCAGCATGCGCACGACGGCGCCGCGATTCCTGAAGATGTCCAGCAAGCCTTCGCGCTCCAGGCGTTGAATCGCCTCGCGCATCGGAATCCGGCTGATGCCGAACCGGTCGGCCAGGTCGCGCTCGACGAGCCGCTCGCCGGCTTCCAGCTCGCCGTTGATGATCATGTCCCGCAACGAGGCGGCGACCGCGTCCGCGGTGGAATCGAGTTTGGCTTCCATGCCTGCATGTTCCTTCAATTTGGAATAATGGTATACCAAACGGGAATCCGGTGCCAAAATGGCGAGCGCAGGCGGGCTTCGCAAAACGACATCCGGCCCGGCCGAAGCAACCCACATCAATGGAGAGCGAGATGGCATCTGGCGAACACAAGTATCGCGTCGCAGTGGAATGGACAGGCAATCGCGGCACCGGCACGTCGGGGTATCGCGAGTACGGGCGGGATCATTTGATCCGGGCCGGTTCCAAGCCGGATATTCCCGGTTCGTCGGACGCGGCGTTTCGCGGCGATGCGTCGCGCTGGAATCCCGAGGATTTGCTGCTCGCGTCGGTGTCGGCGTGCCACAAGCTTTGGTATCTGCATTTGTGCTCGGAAGCCGGTATTCGCGTGCTTGCGTATGTCGACAACGCGGAAGGCACGATGGTCGACAGCGCCGATGAAGGCCGTTTCACGGAAATCGTGCTGCGCCCGCACGTGACGATCCAGGCCGGCGACGATCGCGAACGGGCGGAGCATCTGCATCACGATGCGCACGCGAAGTGCTATATCGCGAACTCGGTCAATTTTCCGATTCGCTGCGAACCAGTGATCGAGTTCGCCGCCGCGTAGTCGACTGGAACCGCCGCGGCGACGTCACAGCGCGACACCGTAAACCTCCCGCGCCGCCGCGCGAATCGCATCGGCCATCATCGCGACGGCCGGCGAATGCAGCCGGTCGGTGCGCGTGATGATCCCGAAGTCGTCCATCCGGCAATCCATCTCCAGCGGCAGCACCGTGACGATCCCGTGCCGCGCGTAGTAACGCGCGACGTCCTCGGCCAGCACCGCGATCATGTCGCTCTGTTCGAGCAGCTGCGTGATGAACAGCAGCGCGGACGTCTCGACGAGGTTCGCCGGTGGCGCGAGGCTCGCGCGCTGGAAAACGAGATCGAAGCGGTGGCGCAGCACGCTGCCGGCCGGCGGCACGACCCACGCGGCGCGCTGCACGTCCGCGAGCGACAGCGGCGCGTGCGCGAGCAGCGGATGGCCGGGCCGCACGACGGCGGCCACCGGCTCGCCGGTCAGCGGTTCGTAGCGCAGCCGCAGCTTGTCGTGTTCGGCGGAGAGCCGGCCGATCACGATGTCGATCTTCTCCTGCGCGAGATGTTCGAGCAGCACGTTGCTGGTGTCGATCTCGACCGACACGTGCAGGCCGGCATGCGTGCCCTTCACCGCGGCGACCGCCGGCGGCACGAGCCGCAGGCCCGGTGACGTGATCGCCCCCACCGCCACGTGCCCGAGATGGCCGGCCTTCAACGCGGCCAGTTCCTCGTGCGCCTGGTCGAGGCTGCCGAGCGCCGCGCGCGCATGGCGGATCAGCGCGTCGCCGTAGAGCGTCGGCCGCATCCCGCGCGGCAGGCGCTCGAACAGTACCGCGCCAATCGATTCCTCGAGTTCGCGCAGCAGCTTCGACGCGGCCGGCTGCGTCATGTTCAGCGCGGCCGCCGCGCGGTGAATGCTGCCTTCGTCGGCGAGCGCGACGACCAGCAGAAGCTGGCGCGTCTTCAGGCGGCCACGGTTTCCCCACGGGCTGGCTTCGGGCATCGTACGGGTTTATATCGATATCGGAATCGATATCGTAATCGCCAAAAACGTCATTAGCCAGTTATCAAAATTCTGCCTAGACTGCGCCGGTATCCCGTCACCACAGGACTGACGATGTCGGCAACGAAACCCAGGCTGCGCTCCACCCAATGGTTCGGCACGAACGACAAGAACGGCTTCATGTACCGGAGCTGGATGAAGAACCAGGGCATCCCCGATCACGAGTTCGACGGCCGGCCGATCATCGGCATCTGCAATACGTGGTCCGAACTGACGCCGTGCAACGCGCACTTCCGCAAGCTCGCCGAGCACGTGAAGCGCGGGATCTCCGAGGCCGGCGGCTTCCCGGTGGAGTTCCCGGTGTTCTCGAACGGCGAATCGAACCTGCGCCCGTCGGCGATGCTCACGCGCAACCTCGCGTCGATGGACGTCGAGGAGGCGATCCGCGGCAACCCGATCGACGCGGTCGTGCTGCTCGCCGGCTGTGACAAGACGACACCCGCGCTGCTGATGGGCGCGGCGAGCTGCGACGTGCCGGCGATCGTCGTGTCGGGCGGCCCGATGCTGAACGGCAAGCTCGAAGGCAAGAACATCGGCTCCGGCACCGCCGTGTGGCAACTGCACGAAGCGCTGAAGGCCGGCGAGATCGATGTCCACCACTTCCTGTCGGCGGAGGCCGGGATGTCGCGTTCGGCCGGCACCTGCAACACGATGGGCACCGCGTCGACGATGGCGTGCATGGCCGAGGCGCTCGGCGTCGCGCTGCCGCACAACGCGGCGATTCCGGCCGTCGATTCGCGCCGCTACGTGCTCGCGCACATGTCCGGCATCCGCATCGTCGAGATGGCGCTCGAAGGGCTCGTGCTGTCGAAGATCCTCACGCGCGCGGCGTTCGAGAACGCGATCCGCGCGAACGCGGCGATCGGCGGCTCGACCAACGCGGTGATCCACCTGAAGGCGATCGCGGGCCGCATCGGCGTGCCGCTCGAACTGGAAGACTGGATGCGCATCGGCCGCGACACGCCGACGATCGTCGACCTGATGCCGTCCGGGCGTTTCCTGATGGAAGAGTTCTATTACGCGGGCGGGTTGCCGGCGGTGCTGCGCCGGCTCGGCGAAGGCGGGCTGCTGCCGAACCCGGATGCGCTGACCGCGAACGGCAAGTCGCTGTGGGACAACGTGCGCGAAGCGCCGAACTATGACGACGAAGTGATTCGCCCGCTCGACCGGCCGCTGATCGCGGACGGCGGCATCCGCATCCTGCGCGGCAATCTCGCGCCGCGCGGCGCGGTGCTGAAGCCGTCGGCGGCGAGCCCCGAGCTGCTCAAGCATCGCGGTCGCGCGGTCGTGTTCGAGAACCTCGACCACTACAAGGCGACGATCAACGACGAGGCGCTCGACATCGATGCAAGCTCGGTGATGGTGCTGAAGAACTGCGGGCCACGCGGTTATCCGGGGATGGCCGAGGTCGGCAACATGGGGCTGCCGCCGAAGCTGCTGCGTCAGGGCGTGAAGGACATGGTGCGGATTTCCGACGCGCGGATGAGCGGCACCGCGTACGGCACGGTCGTACTGCACGTCGCGCCGGAAGCCGCTGCCGGCGGGCCGCTCGCGGCCGTGCGCAACGGCGACTGGATCGAGCTCGACTGCGAGGCCGGCACGCTGCATCTCGACATTACGGACGACGAACTGCAGCGCCGCCTGTCGGACGTCGATCCGACCGCGGCGCCGGGCGTGGCCGGCCAGCTCGGCAAGGGCGGCTACGCGCGGCTGTACATCGATCACGTGCTGCAGGCGGACGAGGGGTGCGACCTCGACTTCCTGGTCGGCACGCGCGGCGCGGAGGTGCCGAGCCATTCGCATTGAGCGGCAGCGCGGCAGCCGGTTGCGGGCTCTCCCGGCCCGCGCAACGTGAAACCGTAAACGCATGACGGCCGGTCGCCACCGAGGCCGAAGCAGGACGCGAACCATGACATCGAGCAGCACGCCGCGTTATCGCGGCATTTTCCCCGTCGTTCCGACGACGTTTACCGATACCGGCGAACTCGATCTCGCGAGCCAGAAGCGCGCGGTCGATTTCATGATCGACGCGGGTTCGGACGGGCTGTGCATCCTCGCGAACTTCTCCGAGCAGTTCGCGATCACCGACGACGAACGCGACGTGCTCACGCGCACGATCCTCGACCATGTCGCGGGCCGCGTGCCGGTGATCGTCACGACGTCGCACTACAGCACCCAGGTGTGCGCGGCGCGCAGCCTGCGCGCGCAGCAGCTCGGCGCGGCGATGGTGATGGCGATGCCGCCGTATCACGGCGCGACGTTCCGCGTGCCCGAAGCGCAGATCTTTGATTTCTATACGCGCGTGTCCGACGCGATCGCGATTCCGATCATGGTCCAGGACGCGCCTGCGAGCGGCACCGCGCTGTCGGCCCCGTTCCTCGCGCGGATGGCACGCGAGATCGAGCAGATCGCCTACTTCAAGATCGAGACGCCGGGCGCCGCGAACAAGCTGCGCGAGCTGATCCGGCTCGGCGGCGATGCCATCGAGGGGCCGTGGGACGGCGAGGAGGCGATCACGCTGCTCGCCGATCTGCACGCGGGCGCGACCGGCGCGATGACGGGCGGCGGGTTTCCGGACGGCATCCGGCCGATCCTCGAAGCGTGGCGCGAAGGGCGCCACGACGACGCCTACGCGCGCTACCAGGCCTGGCTGCCGCTGATCAACCACGAGAACCGCCAGTCCGGGATCCTCACCGCGAAAGCGCTGATGTGCGCAGGCGGCGTGATCGCGTGCGAGCGGCCGCGGCATCCGATGCCGGAACTGCATCCGGACACGCGCGCGGAACTGCTCGCGATCGCGCGCCGGCTCGACCCGCTCGTGCTGCGCTGGGCGCACTGAACGGTCACCGAACGATTCGCGAAGGAGGCATGCACGATGAGTGATCAGGTTTCGCTGGGGGTCGTCGGCATCGGCAAGATTGCGCGCGACCAGCATCTGCCGGCGATCGACGCCGAACCGGGTTTCAAGCTGACCGCGTGCGCGAGCCGCCATGCGGAAGTCACCGGCGTGCGCAACTATCGCGATCTGCGCGCGCTGCTGGCCGCCGAGCGCGAGCTCGACGCCGTGTCGCTGTGCGCGCCGCCGCAGGTGCGCTACGCGCAGGCGCGCGCCGCGCTCGAAGCCGGCAAGCACGTGATGCTCGAGAAGCCGCCGGGCGCGACGCTCGGCGAAGTGGCCGTACTGGAAGCGCTCGCGCGCGAGCGTGGCCTCACGCTGTTCGCGACCTGGCATTCGCGCTGCGCGAGTGCGGTGGAGCCCGCCCGCGCCTGGCTCGCGACGCGCGCGATCCGCGCGGTACAGGTGCGCTGGAAAGAGGACGTCCGGCGCTGGCATCCGGGGCAGCAATGGATCTGGGAGCCGGGCGGCCTGGGCGTGTTCGACCCGGGCATCAACGCGCTGTCGATCGTCACGCGCATCCTGCCGCGCGAGCTCGTGCTGCGCGAGGCGACGCTCATCGTGCCGAGCGACGTGCAGACGCCGATCGCTGCCGAGCTCGATTGCGCGGATACCGACGGCGTGCCGGTGCGTGCGGAATTCGACTGGCGGCACGGCCCGGTCGAGCAATGGGAGATCGCGGTCGACACGGCCGACGGCGTGCTCGCGATCAGCCGCGGCGGCGCGCAATTGTCGATCGCGGGCGAGCCGGTCGAGCTCGGCCCCGAACGCGAGTATCCGGCGCTGTATGCGCACTTCCATGCGCTGATCGCGCGTGGCGAAAGCGACGTCGACGTGCGGCCGCTGCGGCTCGTCGCCGATGCCTTCCTGTTCGGCCGGCGCGTGCAGACCGACGCGTTCGGCCGCTGATCACGCGGTCGCGCTGCGGCGCGATCGCACACGACGAATCATTACGGCATGAGCCGACACAAAGGAGACACCGCATGAACCGCACGACTCACACGATTCGCCGCCATACCCTGCGCGCGCTGCTGGCCGCGCTGTGCATCGCGCCGCTCGGCATGCAGGGCGCCGCGCGCGCCGACGCGCCGCTGAAGATCGGCTTCCTGGTGAAGATGCCCGAGCAGGCGTGGTTCATCAACGAGCAGAACGCGGCGTCCGCGCTCGGCCAGAAGGAGAATTTCTCGGTCGTGAAGATCGGCACGCCCGACGGCGAGAAGGTGCTGGCCGCGATCGACAACCTCGGCTCGCAGGGCGCGCAGGGCTTCGTGATCTGCGCGCCGGACGTGCGCCTCGGCCCGGCGATCGCCGCACGCGCGAAGCGCTACAACATGAAGTTCGTGACCGTCGACGACCAGCTCGTCGATTCGACCGGCAAGCCGCTGCCGAACGTGCCGCACCTCGGGATGTCGGCGACCAAGATCGGCAACCAGGTCGGCCAGGCGATCGCCGACGAGATGAAGCGGCGCGGCTGGAAGCCCGAGGAAGTCGGCGCGCTGCGGATCACGAACTACGAGCTGCCGACCGCGAAGCTGCGCACCGACGGCGCGACGCAGGCGCTGCTCGCGAACGGTTTCCGCAAGGAGAACATCTTCGACGCGCCGCAGAAGACGACCGACGACGAAGGCGGCTTCAGCGCGGCCGCGCCGGTGCTCGCGCGCCATCCGAACGTGAAGAAGTGGGTGGTCTACGCGCTGAACGAGGAAACCGTGCTCGGCGCGGTGCGTGCGACCGAGCAGCTGCATATCCCGGCGGCCGACGTGATCGGCGTGGGCATCAACGGCGCGGGCGAGGCGTTCGCCGAATTCCAGAAGAAGGAGCCGACGGGCTTCTACGGGACGATCGCCGTCAGCTCGACGAACCACGGCAAGGACAGCACGCAGAACCTCGTCGACTGGATTCGCGGCGGCAAGACGCCGCCGGCCGACACGCAGACGAGCGGCAAGCTGATGACGCGCGCGAACTGGCAGGCGGTGCGCGCCGAGCTCGGCATCTGAGCGCACGAGGCGAGAACGCGATGACGACGCAGACGATGACGGCCGTATCCGGCAACGATGTCGCCGAGACGCCGCCGGGCGGCCCGCTGCTCGCGCTCGACGGCATCACGGTGACGTTCCCGGGCGTACGTGCGCTCGACGCCGTGTCGCTGTCGGTGCGCGCGGGCGAGGTGCACGGGCTGATGGGCGAGAACGGCGCGGGGAAGTCGACGCTGCTGAAGGTGCTCTCCGGCGTGAACCAGCCGCAGGCCGGCACGCTGACGCTGAACGGCACCGAGCAGCGCTTCACGTCGACGCGCGCGGCGCTCGAGGCCGGCATCGCGATCATCTACCAGGAACTGCATCTGGTGCCCGAGCTGACGGTCGCCGAAAACCTGATGCTCGGGCAACTGCCGAGCCGGCTCGGCGTGGTCGACGAACGCACGCTCGCCGCGCGCGCGCTCGACGCGCTGGAGCGGCTCGGCGAGCACATCGATCCGGGCATCCCGGTGAAGTACCTGTCGATCGGCCAGCGCCAGATGATCGAGATCGGCAAGGCGTTGATGCGCGACGCGCGCGTGATCGCGTTCGACGAGCCGACGAGTTCGCTGTCCGCGCGCGAAACCACGCAACTGTTCCGGATCATCCGCGCGCTGCGCGCGGAAGGGCGCGCGATCATCTACGTCACGCACCGGATGGAGGAAGTGTACGAACTGTGCGACCGCGTGACGGTGTTCCGTGACGGCCGCCGCATCGACACGTTCGATGCCGTCACCGATCTCGACCGCGACCGGCTGATCGGCTGCATGGTCGGCCGCTCGATCGAGGACGTGTACGGCTACCGGCCGCGCCCGGCCGGCGACGTGCTGATCGAGGCGAAGGGGCTGGCGGGGCCCGGGTTGTCCGAGCCGGTGTCGTTCACCGCGCGGCGCGGCGAGATCGTCGGCTTCTTCGGGCTCGTGGGCGCAGGCCGCTCGGAGCTGATGAAGCTGCTGTACGGCGCCGCGCGCCCGAGCGCGGGGCACGTCGAGCTGAACGGCAAGCGCGTGGCATTCGGCAGCCCGCGCGACGCGGTGCGCGCCGGCCTCGCGCTGTGCCCGGAAGACCGCAAGCAGGAAGGCATCGTCGCGATCGCGTCGGTGGCCGACAACCTGAACATCAGCGCGCGCCGGCATTTCAGCCCGGCGCGGGTGCTGCTCGACGGGCGGCGCGAACGCGAACTCGCGCAACGCTACATCGAGCGGCTCGCGATCAAGACCCGCGACGGCGACACGCCGATCGGCGCGCTGTCCGGCGGCAACCAGCAGAAGGTCGTGCTCGCGCGCTGGCTGGCCGAGCGCATCGACGTGTTCCTGATGGACGAGCCGACGCGCGGCATCGACGTCGGTGCGCGCGCGGAAATCTACAACCTGTTCTACGAACTCGCGGAAGCGGGCCGCACGGTGATCCTCGTGTCGAGCGACCTGGCCGAGGTGATCGGCGTGTCGGACCGGATCATCGTGATGAAGGAAGGGCGGATCGCGGGCGAGGTCGCGAAGGCGCAGGCGACGCCCGACGCGCTGATCAAGCTCGCGCTGCCGCGCTAGCGCCCCGCAACGATCAACCGGATGCAAACGACATGAGCCAGGCAATGCAACCCCAACGCACTTCCCCGTCCCCCGATGCCGCCGTCGTACCTGCGCGAGCGCGCGGCGGCGTGTGGCAGCTGATCAACCGCTCCGGCATCGTGATGGTGTTTCTCGTGCTGTTCGCGACGCTGTCGCTGACCGTGCCGGACTTCCTCACGCCGCGCAACATCCAGGGCCTGCTGCTGTCGGTCACGCTGATCGGCTCGATCGCGGTGACGATGATGTTCGTGCTCGCGCTCGGCGAGGTCGACCTGTCGGTCGCGTCGATCGTCGCGTTCTCGGGCGTCGTCGCGTCGACGCTGATCACCGCGACGCACAGCGTCGTGCTCGGCGTCGCGGGCGGCGTGCTCGCGGGCGGGGCGGTCGGGCTCGTCAACGGCGTGCTGATCGCGCGCTGGCGGATCAACTCGCTGATCGTCACGCTCGCGATGATGGAAGTCGTGCGCGGGCTCGCGTTCATCACGTCGAACGGCGACGCGGTGATGATCTCCGAGGAACGCTTCTTCGATCTCGGCGGCGGCTCGTTCCTCGGCATCTCGTATCCGATCTGGAGCAACATCGTCGGCTTCGTCGTGTTCGGCTTCCTGCTGCGCAAGACGGTGTTCGGCAAGAACGTGCTCGCGGTGGGCGGCAACGGCGAGGCCGCGCTGCTCGCGGGGCTGCCGGTGATGCGCATCAAGATCACCGTGTTCGTGCTGCAGGGGCTCGTGACCGGTTTTGCCGGCGTGATGCTCGCGTCGCGGATGAGCCTGGGCGACCCGAAGACGTCGGTCGGGCTCGAGCTCGGTGTGATTTCCGCGTGCGTGCTGGGCGGCGTGTCGCTGACGGGCGGCGTCGCGACGATCTCCGGCGTGCTGGTCGGCGTGCTGATCATGGGCTCCGTGCAGGATGCGATGAGCCTGCTGAACGTGCCGACGTTTTACCAATATCTGATACGCGGCGGAATTCTGTTGCTCGCGGTGCTGTTCGACCAGTATCGTCGCAACCAGCGGCGCGCGATGAAGATCTGACCCTGGCGAACGCGCGGCCGCCTGCATAAGCGACAGATATCGGGAGACGGCATGCAACAGATTCATCCGGCCACGCAGGCGACGCTGCTGGCGGACGCCCGCAACACGCTCGGCGAAGGCGCGACGTGGTGCGACAGGACGCACGCGCTGTATTGGGTGGACATCGAAGGCGCGCAACTGTGGCGCTGCCGTGCGGATGGCTCCGACCTCACGCCGTGGGCGATGCCCGAGCGGCTCGCGTGCTTTGCGCTGACCGACGACCCGGATGTGCTGCTCGTCGGGCTCGCGACGCATCTCGCGTTCTTCAATCTGCGCAGCGGCGCGTTCACGCGGATCGTCGACGTCGAGGCAGAGCTGCCGACGCGGCTGAACGACGGGCGCTGCGACGGTTCCGGCGCGTTCGTGTTCGGGATGAAGGACGAGGGCAGCGAGCCGCCGCGCGCGGTGGGCGGGTTCTATCGGCTCAATGCCGATCTCACGCTCGAACGGCTGGCGTTGCCCGCGGCCGCGATCGCGAACAGCATCGGGTTCTCGCCGGATGGCGCGAAGATGTATTTCTGCGATTCGCTGGTACGCGAGATTTTCGTGTGCGATTACCGTGCGGGCGGCGATGTCGCGAACGTGCGGTCGTTCGCGCGGCTCGCCGATGCCGACGGCGACCCGGACGGCTCGATCGTCGATCGCGACGGCGGCCTGTGGAATGCGCAGTGGGGCGGCAGGCGGGTGGTGCGCTACGGGCCGGACGGTGTCGAGACGGATCGCATCGCGGTGCCGACCGCGCAGCCGAGTTGCACGGCGCTAGACGGCGAAGGCCGCCTGTACGTGACGAGCGCGCGCATCGGGTTGAGCGACGATGCGTTGGCCGACGACCCGCATGCGGGTGGCGTGTTCGTTGCGCAGACGCGGCACGCGGGGTTGCCGACGGCGCGGTTTGCAGGGACACCGCGCGGCTGATCGCTTACGGGATGCCGTTCATGGGATGCCGCTGACGCAGCGGGTTTCGCGGCCAGGCCGGCGGTCCGCCACGCGCGCGTGAGTGCGCAGCGGCTGTCCGGCATGCCTGGCCCCCTCCGTTCGCCTCCCGACCTGCTGGTAAGATGGCCCGCAATTCCATCCCGCCTGCACCATGAGTTCCGCACCAACCAAACCCGCGAATCCGAAGCCCGCCACGAAGCCCGCCGCCCGCGCGACCGGCGACAAGCCGAAGGCGCGCGTGCAGCAGCGCCTGACCTACGTGATCGGCGGTCTCGACCGGCTGCTGCGTCGCCACATGACCGACGCGCTCGCCCCGCTTGGCATCACGCTCGCGCAATACACGGCGCTGTCGGTGCTCGAGGCGCGCGGCGCATCGTCGAACGCGCAACTGGCCGAGCGCTCGTGGATCACGCCGCAATCGGCGAACGAAGTGATGAGCGTGATGGCCGCCCGCGGCTTCGTCACGCGTGAAGCCGACCCGTCGCACGGCCGCATCATCCTGCTCAAGCTGACCGACGAGGGCGCGGCGATGCTGCGCGAATGCGAAGCCGTCCTGCGCCCGCTCGAGACGCGCATGCTCGGCGACGTCTCCGCCGACACGGCCGCGGACGTGCAGCGCGCGCTCGAACTGTTCTCGCGCAACCTGCGCGGCTGACCGCTTCCCCGATTTCACGACACGGGGTCGCCGGGCCCGCGCTCGCTTCGTCCGCGCCATCGACGGCCGCCCGACCGCTCCCTGATTTCCCCGCCGCTTTCTCCGCTTTCCGCTCCGGGTTTACACCGGCGCTCGCGCCGCTTGCAATATCAGGTAGCCTGATATTAAATGAAGCCGTCCGCAGCAGGAATGCTGCGCACCGAATCGCACAGGAACGAACGACAGGAACCGATATGAGCAAGTACGACAACCGCTGGCAAACCGTTGAAGTGAAGGTGGAGGCCGGCATCGCGTGGGTCACGCTGAACCGCCCGGACAAGCGCAATGCGATGAGCCCGACGCTCAACCAGGAGATGCTGCAGGTACTCGACGCGGTCGAATTCGACGACGAAGCAAAGGTGCTCGTCCTCACCGGCGCGGGCGCTGCATGGACGGCCGGCATGGATCTGAAGGAGTACTTCCGGGAGATCGACGGCGGCTCCGACGCGCTGCAGGAAAAAGTGCGCCGCGACGCATCGGAATGGCAGTGGCGCCGCCTGCGGATGTACAACAAGCCGACCATCGCGATGGTGAACGGCTGGTGCTTCGGCGGCGGTTTCTCGCCGCTCGTCGCGTGCGACCTCGCGATCGCGGCCGACGAAGCGGTGTTCGGGCTGTCGGAGATCAACTGGGGCATCCCGCCCGGCAACCTCGTCAGCAAGGCGATGGCCGACACGGTCGGGCACCGCCGCGCGCTGCACTACATCATGACCGGCGACACGTTCACCGGCGTGGAAGCGGCCGACATGGGCCTCGTGAACAGCAGCGTGCCGCTGGCCGAACTGCGTGAAGCGACGATCGCGCTTGCGGCCCGCCTGATGGACAAGAATCCGGTCGTGCTGCGCGCGGCGAAGCACGGCTTCAAGCGCGCGCGCGAACTCACGTGGGAACAGTGCGAGGATTACCTGTACGCGAAGCTCGACCAGGCCCAGCTGCGCGATCCGGAACATGGCCGCGAGCAAGGGTTGAAGCAGTTCCTCGACGACAAGACGATCAAGCCGGGCTTGCAGGCCTACAAGCGCTGATACAAGCGCGGACGCAGCCGCCGGCTTCCCCGCCGGCGTATTCGCAAGAGACAGGCATGGCAGGAGACAACATGACCGACAGACGGATGCTGATCGCGGGCGAGTGGTGTGCGGCCCGCGACGGGCGCACCTTCGACCGATTCAATCCCGCGACGGGCGCGCTGGCGTCACGCGCGCCGGCGGCCGGCCTCGCCGACGCCGACGCGGCGATCGACGCCGCGCACCGCGCGTTTCCGGCATGGTCGGCGCTTGCGCCGACCGAGCGCCGCCGGCTGCTGCTGAAGGCGGCCGACCTGATGGACGCGCGCATCGACGCGTTCATCGCGACGGGCGTGGCCGAAACCGGCGCGACGCCGGGCTGGATCGGCTTCAACGTGACGCTCGCGGCGAACATGCTGCGCGAGGCCGCGTCGATGACGACGCAGATCGCCGGCGACGTAATCCCGTCCGACGTGCCCGGCAATCTCGCGCTGGCGATGCGCGTGCCGTGCGGCGTCGTGCTCGGCATCGCGCCGTGGAACGCGCCGGTGATCCTCGGCACGCGCGCGCTGGCGATGCCGCTCGCGTGCGGCAACACGGTCGTGCTGAAGGCATCCGAAGCGTGCCCCGGCGTGCATGCGTTGATCGGCGCGGTGCTGGACGAAGCGGGGCTCGGCGCGGGTGTGGTCAACGTGATCACGCACGCGGCGGCTGACGCACCCGAACTCGTCGAGCGGCTGATCGCGCATCCGCACGTGAAGCGCATCAACTTCACCGGGTCGACGCATGTCGGGCGCATCATCGCGCGTCACGCGGCCGCCCACCTGAAACCGGTGCTGCTCGAACTCGGCGGCAAGGCGCCCGTGCTCGTGCTGGACGATGCCGATCTCGATGCAGCCGTCGATGCGATCGCGTTTGGCGCGTTCTTCAACCAGGGGCAGATCTGCATGTCGACCGAGCGCGTGATCGCGGCGCGGCCGATTGCCGACGCACTCGTCGAACGCCTCGCCGCGAAGGCGCGCACGCTGGTCGCGGGCGATCCGCTGGCCGGCCATCCGCTCGGCACGATGGTCGACGCGTCGGCCGCCGCGCGTGCGGCGTCGCTCGTCGAGGATGCGCGTGCGCATGGCGCGCAACTGCCGCTCGGCTGTCGCGTCGAAGGCGCGACGATGCAGCCGGCGATCGTCGATGGCGTGACGCGCGACATGCGCCTGTATCGCGAGGAATCGTTCGCGCCGGTCGTCGCGATCCTGCGCGCGGACAGTGACGACGAAGCGATCGCGCTCGCGAACGACAGCGAGTTCGGGCTGTCGGCGAGCGTGTTCAGCCGCGATGTCGCGCGCGCGATGGCGGTCGCACGCCGGATCGAATCGGGGATCTGCCACATCAACGGGCCGACCGTTCACGACGAGGCGCAGATGCCGTTCGGCGGCACGAAGGCGAGCGGCTACGGCCGCTTCGGCAGCCGTGCGTCGATCGCTGAATTCACCGAGCTGCGCTGGATCACCGTGCAGACCACGCCGCGGCACTACCCCATATGAGCGAGGCGACGATGAATGATGCGACGCTCGCCAGCGGGCCGGTGAACGACACGGGCGGCGTGCGCTATCGCGCCGCGGCGGTCGCCGTTGGCGCGGCCGAGATTCGTCGCGCGGAAAACGGCGCGTGGTACCTGCGTTCGCGCGAACCGCTCGGCGACTACCCGACGCGCCTGACCGACTGCCTCGTGAACGGCGCGCAAGCGCATCCCGATCGCGTGCTGGCCGCGAAGCGCGGCGACGACGGCCGCTGGATCGAGATCACCTACGCGCAGATGCTCGAACGCGCTCGCGCGCTCGGACAGGGCCTCGTCGATCTCGGGCTGTCGGCCGAGCGACCGCTCGCGGTGCTGTCCGGCAACGATCTCGAGCATCTGCAGCTGATGTTCGCGGCGATGCTGGCCGGCGTGCCGTACTCGCCGATCTCGCCCGCGTATTCGCTGGTGTCGACCGACTACGGCAAGCTGCGTCATACGCTCGGTGTGCTGAAGCCGGGTGCGGTGTTCGTCGCCGAACGCGCGCCGTTCGCGCGTGCGCTCGACGCCGTGTTGCCGGCCGATGCGGCGCTGATCGTCGCACGCGACGACGATGTCGACGCCGACGCCGACGGAAAGGGCCGCGCGGTGCCGCTCTCGCGCCTGCTCGCCACGCCCCCGCGCACGATCGACGCGATCCACGCGGAGGTCGGCCCGGATCATCTCGCGAAGATCCTGTTCACGTCCGGCTCGACGAAGCAGCCGAAGGCCGTGCCGACCACGCACCGGATGCTGTGCAGCAACCAGCAGATGCTGCGCCAGACGATGCCCGAACTGACGCGCGAACCGCCGGTGCTGGTCGACTGGCTGCCATGGAATCACACGTTCGGCGGCAGTCACAACCTCGGCATCGCGCTGTACAACGGCGGCACGCTGTATATCGACGACGGCCGTCCGATGCCGGGCCGCTTCGACGAAACCGTGCGCAACCTGCGCGAGATCGCGCCGACGATCTACTTCAACGTGCCGAAAGGCTGGGAAGAACTGACGGCCGCGCTCGAACGCGATGCCGCGCTGCGCGACACGTTCTTCTCGCGCGTGAAGCTGTATTTCTTCGGCGGCGCGGGGCTGTCGCAGGCCGCGTGGGATCGGCTCGACCGCGTGACCGAAGCGCATTGCGGCGAGCGCATCCGGATCATGGCCGGCCTCGGGATGACGGAGGCGTCGCCGTCGTGCCTGTTCACGACGGGGCCGCTGATGCGCGCCGGCTATATCGGGCTGCCCGCGCCCGGCTGCGAAGCGAAGCTCGTGCCGTGCGGCGGCAAGCTCGAACTGCGCTTCAAGGGGCCGAACGTGATGCGCGGCTACTGGCACGCGGACGTCGATCCGCGCGACGTATTCGACGACGAGGGCTATTACCGCAGCGGGGACGCGGGCGTGTTCGCCGATCCGGCGCGGCCGGAGCTCGGGCTGCTGTTCGACGGGCGGCTGACCGAGGACTTCAAGCTGAGCAGCGGCACCTTCGTGAGCGTCGGGCCGTTGCGCGCGAACGCGGTGTCGAGCGGCGCGCCGTACGTGCAGGACGTGGTCGTCACCGGGATCAATCGCGACGACATCGGGCTGCTGGTGTTTCCGCGCGTCGACGCATGCCGTGCGTTGGCGGGGCTCGCCGCCGATGCGTCGGTGACCGACGTGCTGCGCGCGCCGGCCGTGCGCGCGGTGTTCGAGCAATGGCTCATCGAGCTGAACCGGCAGGCGAGCGGCGGGTCGACGTTCGTCGCGCGCATCCGGCTGATCGACACGCCGCCGTCGCTCGACCTCGGCGAAGTGACCGACAAGGGTTCGTTGAACCAGGCGGCCGTGCAGCAGCATCGCGCGGCGACGATCGACGCGCTGTATGACCCGGCACGGCGCGATCCCGACGTGATTTACGCGTAACCGGAAGTACATCGCATCACGCAGACACAACGACCTGCCGGCCACGATACCGGCAGGCATGCTTGCGGCCAGTGAATCAGGCTGCCTGATAAAGACGGCCGTTCGGACGACACCTTGCGCGCTGCTTCGCCACTGGCCGGCGACGGCGCGCGGCGGCCGTCAGCGGGCCGACCGACTACAAGACATGGGACTGGAGACAGGATGAACACTTACGTTGCCGAAAAACCCACGGTCGCGACCACGCTCGCGCTGTGTTTCGCGATCGCCCTCCTCGAGGGGCTCGACCTGCAGTCGGTCGGCGTCGCCGCGCCGCGCATGGCGCGCGAATTCGGGCTGTCCGTATCGCAGATGGGCATCGCATTCAGCGCGGGCACCTTCGGGCTGCTGCCGGGCGCGATGCTCGGCGGCCGGCTCGCCGACCGGATCGGCCGCAAGCGCGTGCTGATCGCATCGGTCGTGCTGTTCGGGCTGCTGTCGATCGCCACCGCGCAGGTATCGACGTTCGCGATGCTCGTCGTCGTGCGCGTGCTGACCGGCATCGGCCTCGGCGGCGCGATGCCGAACCTGATCGCGCTGTCGTCCGAAGCGGTCGAGCCGCGCTCGCGCAGCAGTGCGGTCGCGACGATGTACTGCGGGATCCCGTTCGGCGGCGTGATCGCGTCGCTGATCGGCGTGCTGCTGGCCGGCGACACCGAATGGCGGCACATCTTCTACGTCGGCGGCGTGGGGCCGTTGCTGCTCGTGCCGCTGCTCGTGTGGTTCCTGCCAGAATCGCGTGCGTATCTCGACGTAGCGGGCACGCAGGCCGCGCGCACCAGCGTCGCACGCACGCTGTTCGGCGACGGCCGCACGACGTCGACGGTCGCGCTGTGGGTCAGCTACTTCTGCACGCTGATCGTCCTCTACTTCCTGCTGAACTGGCTGCCGTCGCTGATGGCCTCGCGCGGGCTCGATCGCGCGCACGTCGGCCTCGTGCAGATCGCGTTCAACGTCGGCGCGGGGCTCGGTGCGCTCGGCATCGGGGCGGCGCTCGACCGGATGCGTGCGTCGCGCGTGGTCGGCGGCATGTATGTCGGAATCGTGCTGTCGCTCGCCGCGCTCGCGGCCGCGCCCGGCTTCGCGTCGCTCGCGGCGGCCGCGTTCGCGGCCGGGATGTTCGTGGTCGGCGGCCAGTCGGTGCTGTATGCGCTCGCGGCGATCTACTACCCGACCGCGATGCGCGGCACGGGTGTCGGCGCGGCGGTGGCCGTCGGCCGGCTCGGCTCCGTCGTCGGGCCGCTCGCGGCCGCGACGCTGCTGGCCGCCGGCCGCAGCGCGCCGGTCGTGATCGGCGCGAGCATCCCCGTCACGCTCGTCGCGGCCTTCGCTGCGTTCGTGCTGATTCGCCGCCCGCAGGCAGGCGACTGATGGTTCGATTTTTTCAATGCGCGCCGTCAGAGCGTGCTTACTCAAGGTCTGGAGACGCAACGATGAAGACGAAGACAAGGAACGGCCTGCTGGCCGCCGGCGCGTGCTGCGCGCTCGCCGCGCCCGGTGCGCATGCGCAGTCGAGCGTGACGCTATACGGGATCATCGATACGGGCGTCGAATACGTGTCGCACGCGAACGCGGCAGGCGACCACGTCGTGCGGATGCCGGGCGTGACGGGCGAGTTGCCGTCGCGCTGGGGGCTGCGCGGCACCGAGGATCTCGGCGGCGGCTACCAGGCGGTGTTCACGCTCGAAAGCGGCTTCAACGTGCGCGGCGGCGATCTCGGCCAGGGCGGTCGGCTGTTCGGGCGCCAGGCGTTCGTCGGGCTGAAGAGCGGCTTCGGCACGCTCGCGTTCGGGCGCCAGTACACGATGACCTATCTCGCGCTGCAGGGCGCGGACATCATCGGCCCCGACATCTACGGGCTCGGCTCGTTCGACGCGTACGTGCCGAACGGCCGCGCCGACAACGCGGTGACCTACGTCGGCGCGTATCGCGGCGTGACGTTCGGCGCCGCATATTCGTTCGGCCGCGACGGCGCGGGCACCGGCAACTCGCCCGGGCAGGGCACGTGCGCGGGGCAAGTGCCGGGCGACGCGGTGCAGTGCCGCAACTGGTCGGTGATGCTCAAGTACGACGGCGCTTATTTCGGTGCGGCGGCGTCGTACGAGGAACAGCGCGGCGGCACCGGCGCGGCCGCGAACTTCTTCGACGGCGTGGCGCCCGTTCCGTTCACCAGCAGCGGCGGCAAGGACGCACGCACGCACGTGAGCGCGTATGCGCAGGCCGCCGGCGCGAAGATCGGCGCGGGCTGGATCGGGCGGCGCGTGTCGACCGGTTCGCCGGCCGCGCCCGGCGCGCATTCGGATTTGTTCTTCGTCGGCGCGTCGTATGCGGTGAAGCCCGATTTCGTCATCGACGGCGAAGGCTACCGGATCGTCAACAGCGCGCACGACACGCGCGCGACGATGGCCACGCTGCGCGCGACCTATCTGCTGACGAAGCGCACGGCGGTCTACGCGCAATCGTCGTATCTGTGGAACAGCGCGCATGCGCGCTACTCGGTCAGCGGCGGCGGGCCCGGCACGACACCCGGCGAAGGGATGGGGCAGCTCGGCGCGATGGTCGGCGTGCGGCACATGTTCTGATTCACCGGCGTGACGAACCGAACGGGAGTTATCTTGAACAGGAAATCTGCATTCCTCTGTATTGCGCCGCTGTCCGCCGCCGCGATGCTCGCCGGTTGCGGTGGCGACGATTCGGTGAATTCCGCACCGACGCACCTGAGCGCCGCGACACCGGCCGCGATGGCGCAGACCTGCGACGCGCTCGCCGCGAAGCTCGCGTATGCGAACACGTCGTTCACGTCGGTGACGACCGCGGCTGCCGGCGCGCTCACGGTGGCCGGCAAGCCGATCGCCGAGCACTGCGTGATCGAAGGGAAGATGAACGAGCGCGTGAGCCCGGTCGACGGCAAGACCTATGCGATCGGCTTCGAAATGCGCTTGCCGAAGGCGTGGAACGGCCGCTTCTTCTACCAGGCGAACGGCGGCCTCGACGGCAACGTCGTGACGGCGACCGGCGAGATCGGCGGCGGCGGGCCGCTGACCGATGCGCTGAACCAGGGCTTCGCGGTGATCAGCTCGGATTCCGGGCACAGCGCCGCGCAGAACCCGCTGTTCGGCCTCGATCCGCAGGCGCGCATCGACTACGGCTACGGCGCGGTCGATGCGCTCACGCCGATGGCCAAGCAGGTGATCCGGCTCGCGTACGGCAAGGCGCCCGATCGCAGCTATTTCGGTGGCTGCTCCAACGGTGGCCGTCACGCGATGGTCACGGCGGTGCGCAACCCGGCGGACTACGACGGCATCATCGCGGGCGATCCGGGCTTTCACCTGCCGAAGGCGGCCATCGGCGAGATGTACGGCGCGCAGCAGTTCGCGAAGATCGCATCGGCGACCGGCTCGAACGGGCTGCCGGATATCCGCAGCGGCTTCACCGACGCGGAGCGGCAGTTCGTCGGCGCAAAGATCCTCGAGAAATGCGATGCGCTCGACGGCGCGGCCGACGGGATGGTGCAGGACGTCGCCGCGTGCCAGGGGCACTTCAGCGTCGATGCGGACATTCCGACCTGCGCGAACGGCACGCGCACGGGCGCGTGCCTGACGACCGCGCAGAAGACCGCGCTCGAGAACGTGTTCACGGGCGCACGCAACAGCGCGGGCACGGCGCTTTACGCGGGCTTTCCGTACGATCCGGGCATCGCCGGCGGCGGCTGGGCCGCGTGGAAGCAGTCGAATTCGATCACGCTCGACCCGGCCGCGATGGCGTTCACGTTCATGTCGCCGCCGAAAACCGCCGCGGCGCTCGCGAACCTGCCCGGTTTCGCGCTCGGCTTCGACATGGACAACGACGCGCCGGCGATCTTCGCGACCAGCGGCGTGTATACGCAATCCGCGTGGACGTTCATGACGCCGCCCGACGAGACCAACCTGTCCGCGCTGAAGACGCACGGGGCGAAGTTGCTCGTCTATCACGGCACCGGCGACCCGGTGTTCTCGTTCGACGATACGCGCGACTGGTACGCACGGGTTGCGCAGACGAACGGCGGCGATGCGTCGGATTTCGCGCGCTTCTATCCGGTGCCGGGGATGAACCATTGCTCGGGCGGGCCGGCGGCCGACCAGTTCGACCTGCTGACGCCGCTCGTCGCGTGGGTCGAGCAGGGGCAGGCGCCGGGTGCGGTGGTGGCCGCCGCGCGCGATGCGACGAACGCGGTGCCGAATGCGGACGTGCCCGCGTCATGGGGCGCGGGGCGTACGCGGCCGTTGTGCCCGTACCCGCAGGTGGCGCGCTACAACGGATCGGGCGACGTGAATTCGGCGGCGAGCTTCAGTTGTCGCTGACGTAGCCGTCGATGGGAGGCGGCCGGCGCATGCATTCGTGCGCCGGTCGCCTCATGTGTGCAACCGCTCACTTACTCGCCCGGTTCGACCGGCACCTCGAGCCCGACCTTCACGCGGCTCATGCTCACCAGCGTCTTGAACCGCTTCACGTTGTTGTTCGCGAAGAACAGCTCGCGCGTGAGCGCGTTGTACTGATCCATGTTGCGCACGGCCAGGATCAGCACGAAATCCCATTCCCCCGTCACGTAGTAGCACTGCTGGATCTGCGGGCAGCGCTCGAAGCTCCGCTTCATCGCGTCGAGCTGGTCGATCTGCTCGCTTTCGACCTCGACGTTGACGACGATCGTCAGCGGATGATCGACCTTGTCCGGCGCGACGACAGCGGTATAGCGCTCGATCACGCCTTCGTCCGCGAGACGTTTCAGGCGCCGGTTCACGGCCGCGGTCGACAGGTTGACGCGCGCGCCGAGCTCGCTTTGCGGCGTTTGCGCGTCGCGCTGGATTTCCATCAGCAGCTTGCGATCGAACGCATCGAGTGGGGTGGTCATGATGGCGCGTGAAGCCTCGGAAGAATGAGAAATTTTTGCGTGACGGCCGCCGATTTGGCGATTTTATTGACCGGCATGCGCAATATTATTTTTCGAACCGGCGGCGCGTGCAACCCGTGCGCGCCGACCCGAACCGACTCACGGAGCGCTGCCCCCATGCTGATCGCCAACCCCCGCGCCTCGCGCACCGCCTATCCCCACGCGCTGCGCCGCGTGATGAACATCGCATCGGCCGACGAAAGCGGCGCGTGGTTGTCGCACTGGCCGCTCGTCGGCAACCTGCGCACGCCGCTGCGCGCGCTGCCGGATCTCGCCGCACGGCTGGGTGTCGCGTGCGTCAGCGTGAAGGACGAGTCGTGCCGCTCGCCGCTTGGCAGTTTCAAGGCGCTTGGCGCGCCGATCGCGCTGGTGCGGCTCGTGAAGCGGCTGCGACGCACGCAGGATCTCGATCCGCAGCGGCTCGTCACCGGCCGCTACGCGGCGGAACTGGCTGACCTGACGGTGATCAGCGCGACCGACGGCAATCACGGCCGCGCGCTGGCCGCCGCCGCGCGGGCGATCGGCTGCGGATGCGTGATCGTGCTGCACGCGCACGTCGACGCGGAGCGCGAACGCGCGATCTCCGCGTACGGCGCGCGGATCGTGCGCATCGAGGGGAACTACGACGAGTCGGTCGTCTGCGCGGCGCAGCTCGCGCAGGCGAACGGCTGGTATGTCGTGTCGGATACGTCGTACGACGGCTACGAAGCGATTCCGCGCGACGTGATGCAAGGCTATGGCGTGATCGCCGCCGAGGCGGCCGCGCAGGCGGCTGAGGACGACGGGCGGCCGTTCACGCACGTGCTGCTGCAAGGTGGCGTGGGCGGCCTCGCCGCGGGCGTCGCGAGTTACCTGTGGGAGCGCGACGGCGTGCAGCGGCCGCGTTTCATCGTCGTCGAGCCGCGTCAGGCCGACTGCCTGTACCAGAGTGCGCTCGCGGGGCGCGCGTCCAGGGCGACCGGCAGCGTCGATTCCGTGATGGCCGGGCTCGCGTGCGGCGAGGCGTCGCCGCTGGCATGGGACTTCCTCGAGATGTGCATCGACTACTTCATGCTGATCGACGACGAAGACGCGGTGCAGACGATGCGCGGCCTCGCGGCCGGCAGTGAACGCGACGTGCCGCTCGTGGCCGGCGAATCGGGCGCGGCCGGCGTCGCGGGGCTCGAGGTGCTGATGCGCGACCCGGCGCTCGCGCGGCAGGTGGGGCTCGATGCGCACTCGCGCGTGCTGGCGATCAATACGGAAGGCGCGACGGCGCCCTCCGTGTACCGGAACTGCGTCGGCGAAACGGCCGACGCCGTGCTCGCGCGGCAGCGCGCCTGGCTGGACCGCACGGCAGTGGCGGCCTGAACGACATCCCGACCGATCCCGATCGACTACGACTGACGAGGCCAACGCGATGGACGCAACCGAAGAAAGCACGCTGCAGGGGCAACTGAAGGCCTGGCGCCGCCACTTGCACCAGCATCCGGAGACGGGTTTCGAAGAGGTGAACACGTCGGACTATGTCGCGCGCATCCTGACGACGCTCGGGCTCGACGTGCATCGCGGGATCGGCGGCACGGGGCTAGTCGCGAACCTGACGGCCGGCACCGGCAAGCGCGCGATCGGCATCCGCGCGGACATGGACGCGCTGAACATCGCCGAGCACGCGCCGGGCCGCGAACACGCGTCGCGCACGCCCGGCAAGATGCATGCGTGCGGGCACGACGGCCACATGTCGATGGTGCTCGGCGCTGCGCAGCTGCTGGCCGAGCGCAAGGATTTCGACGGCACCGTGCGTTTCATCTTCCAGCCGGCCGAGGAGCACGGCCGCGGCGCGAAAGCGATGATGGCCGACGGGCTGTTCGAGCGCTTTCCGGTCGACGCGATCTTCGGCGCGCACAACATGCCGGGGATGCGCGCGGGCACGTTCTCGACGCGTGCGGGCGGCATCATGGCGAGCGAGGACAACTTCGTGATCCGAATTGACGGGCGCGGCACGCACGCGGCGCGCCCGCACATGGGCATCGATCCGATCGTGATCGGCGCGCAGGTCGTGCTCGCGCTGCAGACGATCGTGTCGCGCAATCTCGATCCGGGCCAGCAGGCCGTGATCTCGTGCACGGAGTTCATCACCGACGGGCTGCGCAACGTGCTCCCGTCGACGGTGACGATCAAGGGCGACACGCGCAGCTACTCGCGCGACGTGCAGGCGCTGTTGGCCATGCGGATGCGCGAGATCAGCGAAGGGATCTGCCGCACGCACGGCGCGACCTGCGCGTTCGAGTACACGCACGAGTTCGCGCCGACGGTGAATTCGCCGGAATGGGTCGACACGGCCGTGCGGGCCGCGGCACAGGTGGCGGGCGCGGAGAACGTGGATGCGAACGTCCAGCCGATGATGATCTCGGAAGACTTCGGCGCGTTCCTGCAGGCGGTGCCCGGCAACTTCGTCTTCATCGGCAACGGGGAGGCGGCAGGGCGCGGCGGCGTGCCGCTGCATAACGCGGGCTATGACTTCAACGACGAGATCCTGTCGATCGGCGCGCGGTATTTCGCGGAAGTGGCGCGGCGGGCGTTGACGGCGGCGTAGCGCATCGCTGCATGATGCGGATGCGACGGGAAACGGCTCGCTGTGTGGCGGTCCGTTTCACTGTCAGGCGACACGAGCGACGCCGCAGCCGCAGGCAACACATCGTGGCCGTGCTCGCGCGATGTGTTGCCTACCGCGAATGTCACTGCATCACACCAGTTCGCCCAGACACGCGTCGAACTGCGCGACGAGCCGGTCGACATCATCGGCCGTCGTCTGCGGACACACGAGCATCATGTTGTGGAACGGCGTGATCAGCACGCCGCGATTCAGCAGGTACAGGTGCACGATGTGCTCGAGTTCGCTGTCGAGCTGCGCACCGGCGATCGTGCCGTTGCGCGGCGGCGTGGGGGCGAACTGGAACTCGGTGCGCGCGCCGATGCGCGTCACGCACCACGGCAGTTCGTGTTTCGCGATCGCCTGCTCGAGCCCCGTCGCCAGCCGCGCGGCGAGTTCGAACATATGCGCATAGGCCGCGTCGGTCGCGACTTCGGCGAGCGTCGCGCGCATCGCATGCATCGCGAGCATGTTCGCGGTGAGTGTCGTACCGATCCCCGAATGGCCGGGCGGCGCGTTCAGCTTCGCCTGCTTCGCGCGTTCCGCGAATTCGGCGCTGAACCCGTACACCGCGCACGGCACGCCGCCCGCGATCGGCTTGCCGACCACCAGCATGTCCGGCTCCAGATCGTGTGCGACCGCATAACCGCCCGGGCCGCTGCTGATCGTGTGCGTCTCGTCGATCACGAGCAGCGTGCCATGGCGGCGCGTCAGTTCTCGGGCCGCCTCCCAGAAGCCCGGATCGGGCAGCACCATCCCGATGTTCGTCATCGCGGGCTCGGCGAGCACGCAGGCGACATCGCCGCCTTTCAGCGCGGCTTCGAGCGCCGCCAGGTCGTTGAATTCGACGACGCGCGTGTTCGCGAGCAGGTCGTACGACTGCCCGAGCAGGCTGTCGCGCTGCACGGGGCGGCCATCGACGAGATCGACGAACACGTCGTCGACCGTGCCGTGATAGCAGCCGTTGAACACCACGATCGTGTTGCGGCCGGTGGCCGCGCGCGCCCAGCGCAGCACGAAGCGGTTCGCGTCGCTCGCGCTCAATGCGAATTGCCAGACCGGCAGCTTGAAGCGGCGCGCGAGTTCGCGCGACACCCACGCGGCGTCCTCGCTCGGCAGCATCGTCGTATAGCCGCGTGTGGCCTGCTCGACGAGTGCGCGTGCGACGGGTTCCGGCGCATGGCCGAACATCGCGCCGGTGTCGCCGAGGCAGAAGTCCACGTAGCGATGGCCATCGACGTCGGTGAACGTCGCGCCGCGCGCTTCCTTCACGTATAGCGAGAACGGTGTCGACCAGTCCTGCATCCAGTGCAACGGCACGCCGAACAGCAGGTGCTCGGACGCTTCCGCGGACAGCGCGCGGGAAACCGGCATGGTTTCGGTGAATGCACGGCGCTCGCGATCGAACAGTGCGCGGGCGCGGATGAGGTCGACTCCGTGACGGGAAGGCAAAGGCAACTCCTGGGCTGTGAAGGTGCGGAAACGATAGCGCGGGCGGCGGGCGGATGAACAGGGGGGAAATGACGGAGGCGCGTTGGCTGCGGCGCGGGCGAGTGGTGGATATTTTTTATAAAAGTTTTTGCGCATAAACCGGCGCGGAGCGGCCCGGCCGGCTTTATTGCATCGAAAGTTGGCGAGCGCTTACATCGTTGACGTCCGGCCGGAGGCGGACGAGGCGGGCACAAGGGCTGCGTCTCTCGATGCCCGCTCGCCGCCGCGGCGCATTACCCGAGCGTCTTGACCATGTGGTGCTCGTCATAGAACCGCCCATCGACGAACATCGAGCGCGGTTCCGTCCCGAACCGCACGAACCCCTGCGACGCATACAGCCGTTCCGCGGTGGCGTTGACCTCGTTCACGCACAGCATCAGCTGCTTGCAGTCCCATTCCCGCGCCGCGTGCGCGGTCGCGCTTTCGAGCAGCGTTTGCGCGATGCCTCGCCCGCGATACGCGGGATCGACGAACACGCCCCAGATCGTCGCCTTGTGCGCGATTTTCACGCGCGCATCGCGGCGTACGCCCGTGATGCCGACGAGCGTATCGCCGTCGAACGCGCCGTACACCGCACGTTCACGGGTCGGCGTGATGCGCGTCGCGAATTCGTCGACCGGCACCTGCGATTCTTCGTCGAGCGTCGGCAGGAAGGAGGTGGGGGCGGTGTCGACCGCACGCAGGCGAACGGTCTGGAAACGGGCGGCGTCGGCCGCATCGAGCAGGCGGGTGGTGATCGTCATCGGGAGCGTTCCGGTTGAAGGTCGTGCATGCCGGCGCGAGCCGCTGGGGTCGCAGGATGCATCGTCCTTATCGTAATAGGAATCCCGGTGTTGCGCGGTGGCGTTCGGCACCGCCGCGTGATCGCATTCAGACCGTCAGACGTCAGATCGCGTCGCGCGGCCGCTTGGCATCGCCGTCGACGCAGCACGCGAGCACCTCGGCATCGGTGTCGCCGAGGCTCAGGTACACGTGCCCGACCGCGCTGTCGAAATACAGGCTGTCGCCGGCGCCAAGCCGGTACGCATGGCCGTTCTCGAAGCGCAGCTCCAGCTCGCCGCTCAGCACGAACACGAACTCCTCGCCGCTGTGCCGGATGTAGTCGGCGAAGTCCGACAGCTTGCGCGCATGAATGCGCCCGCGCACGGGCACCATTCGCTTGCCGGTCAGGTCGTTCGCGAGCATCCCGTACGCGTAGTTCGGCGTGTCGTACACCATCTGCTGGCCGGCCGGCGTGAACGACGGGGTCATCGCGCCGGCGGGCGCGGGGCGGCCGAACATCGTGTCGAAGTCGAGCGCGAGCGCATGCGTGAGCGCGGCGAACTTGTCGTAGGTGAGCGCGATGTCGCCGCGCTCGGCCTTCGAAATCGTCGACACCGCGATACCGGAGCGCTCGGACAGTTGCGCGAGCGTCAGGCCGCGCGACTTGCGCGCGTCGCGCAGCCGCGCGCCGACCGTCTGGTGGTCGAGCTGCGGCGCGGCGTCGGTGGGCGGCGGAACGGGGACGGTGGATTTGGGCATGCGGATACGGGGCGCGGCGTCCGTGACGTGAATACGGGTTTTGTCGTATACGAGAATAAATTTTCTCGTATATGATAATTTTCGTCGAAATCGCCGACGGTGGGCGTGACGGCCACTCTAGCATCGGACGGCGCGAAACTCGCGGAGCCGGTGCGGCCGGCGTGAACGACGCGTATGCGTATCGGCACAGCTCGCCCGTGCGGCGGCTGCCCGACGATTCCGCACACGGCAGCGGCTTTCCCAGCCATTTATTTACCCGGCCGGTCGCGGCCGGCCTTGCGAAGGTGCAAACCATCATGTCCAGTGAAATCCAACGTCTGCAGACGGGCGCACGCATGAGCCAGGTCGTGATCGCGAACGGCTTCGTCCACCTGGCTGGCCAGGTGCCCGATACGGCCGGCGCGCCGATCGCCGTGCAGGCGACCGAAATCCTCACGCGCATCGACGCGCTGCTCGCCTCGGCCGGCATCGACAAGACCCGCGTGCTGACGGCCAACATATGGCTCAGCGATACCGCGCACTTCGACGCGTTCAATGCGGTGTGGGACGCCTGGGTGCCGGCCGGCCACGCGCCGACCCGCGCCTGTGTGCAGGCGTTGCTGATGAAACCCGGTCTTGACGTCGAGATCGCCGTGACCGCGCTCGCCTGACGCCGGCACCGCCCGCCCGAGGAATTCCCGATGACATACGACACGCTCGTCCTGGGCGGCGGCATGATCGGCGTGTCCGTTGCCGTGCACCTGCAACAGCGCGGCCTGTCGGTCGCGCTCGTCGACCGCAAGGCGCCCGGCAACGAGACGTCGCTCGGCAACGCCGGGCTGATCCAGCGCGAGGGCGTGTATCCGTATGCGTTTCCGCGCGGCTTCGGCACGCTGCTGAAATACGCGTGCAACCGCTCGCCCGACGTCCGCTATCACGTCGGCGCGCTGCCGAAACTGATTCCGTTCCTGTACCGCTACTGGCGCAATTCCCATCCGGCGCGTCATGCGGAGATCGCGCGCGCGTATGCGCCGCTGATCGAATACTGCGTGACCGAGCATCGCGCGCTGATCGAAGCGTCCGGCGCCGGCGCATTGCTGCGCGAAGGCGGGTGGCTGAAGGTGTTCCGCACGGCCGCGACGCGCGATGCGGAAACGCGCGCCGCCGAGCGCTGGCGCGCCGAATACGGCGTGACCTTCGACGCGCTCGATGCAGCCGCGCTGCGCGACGCCGAGCCGAACCTGAGCCGCGCGCTGGTCGGCGCGCTGCGCTACACGGGCTCCGATTCGATCAGCGATCCGAATGCGCTCGTGACCGCGTATGCGCGCCACTTCGAGCAGCTCGGCGGCCGCATCCTGACCGGCGACGCGCTGACGCTGTCGGCCGCGAACGGCTGGCGCGTCGACACTGCGCAAGGCCCGGTCGATGCGCGCGCGGCGGTCGTCGCGCTCGGGCCGTGGTCGGACCTGCTGTGCGAACGGCTCGGCTACACGCTGCCGCTCGCGGTCAAGCGCGGCTATCACATGCACTACGCGGCGCAGCCGGGCGCGCGGCTGAACGGGCCCGTGCTCGATGCCGACAGCGGCTTCCTGATCACGCCGATGACGCGCGGCATCCGCCTGACGACAGGCGTCGAGCTCGGGCTTTGCGATACGCCGCCGACGCCCACCCAGCTCGCCGCCGTCGAACCGGTCGCGCGCGAGCTGTTTCCGCTCGGCGCGCGCGTCGACGGCGCGCCGTGGCTCGGCCGCCGGCCGTGCACGCCCGACATGCTGCCCGTCATTGGCGCGGCGCCGCGCCACCGCGATCTGTGGTTCGCGTTCGGGCATGCGCATCACGGCTTCACGCTCGGCCCCGTGACCGGCCGGCTGATCGCCGACCTGATGACCGGCACGCAGCCGTTCGTCGACCCGACGCCGTTTCGCGTCGAACGCTTTCTGCACGGCCGCTGAACCGGCGACCGTGCGCTGCAGCAGGGCGGCCGGCACACGACGCCGGCCGCTCCATCCAGCGGTAGGCCGACCCGGCTCGCCGCGACGATCAACGACTGGAGACAACATGCAACAGCACACGATGCGGCGCGAACTCGGCGCGCGCCAGATCTCGTTCATGGCCCTTGGCATGGCCATCGGCGTCGGCCTGTTCCTCGGCTCGGCGTCCGCGATCAAGGCGGCCGGGCCCGGCGCGCTCGTCGCCTACCTGATCGGCGGCGCGATGATTTTCCTGATCATGCGCGCGCTCGGCGAGATGGCCGTGCACCGGCCGGTGTCCGGCTCGTTCGGTGCGTATGCGTTCGAATACGTCGGGCCGTTCGCCGGCTACGTGGTCGGGTGGAGCTACTGGCTGCTAATGGTCGGCGTCGGCGTCGCGGAGACGACCGCCATCGGCATCTACATGGGTTTCTGGTTTCCGGATGTGCCGCAGTGGCTGTGGGTCGTAGCGGCGATCGCCGCGATCTCGGCGTTCAACCTGCTCAACGTGAAGGTGTACGGCGAACTGGAGTTCTGGTTCGCGATCGTGAAGGTCGTGACGATCGTGCTGATGATCGCGGGCGGCGCGCTGATCGTGTTCACCGGGATCGGCCATGGCGGCGAGCCCGTCGGCCTGTCGAACCTGTGGCGCCACGGCGGCGTGTTTCCGCACGGCGTGCTCGGGGTCGTGAGCGCGCTGCCGATCGTCGCGTATTCGTTCGCGGGCGTCGAGATGATCGGCCTTACCGCCGGCGAGGCGCGCGAGCCGCAGAAGATGATCCCGCGCGCGATCAACTCGGTGCTGTGGCGCATCCTGATCTTCTACGTCGGCGCGCTGTTCATCATCATGGCGCTGTACCCGTGGCACGAACTCGGCGAGCATGGCAGCCCGTTCGTGACGACGTTCGAATCGCTCGGGCTGCGGCAGGCGGCCGGCATCGTCAACTTCGTGGTGGTGACGGCCGCGTTGTCGAGCTTCAACTGCATCGTGTTCAGCGGCGCGCGCATGCTGTCGAGCATGGCCGGCAACGGCCTGGCGCCCGCGTCGTTCGCGGCGCTGAGCGCAAGCGGATCGCCGTCGCGCGCGGTGCGGGCGACCGTGCTGTTCATGTCGGTCGGCGTGGTGCTGAACTTTGTGATTCCGGCGCGCGTGTTCGGCTGGCTGATGTCGTTCCTGTCGTTCGACGTGGCCGTGATCTGGGCGATGATCGTGCTGACCCACATGCGGTTCCGGCGCGCGCTGGCCGCGCGCGGCGAGACGGTGGCGTTCCGCATGCCGTACGCGTCGGTCACGTCGTGGATCTGCCTCGTGTTCGTCGCGTTCGTGTTCGTGATGCTCGGCGTCGACCCGACGACGCGCGGGTCGCTGTACGCCGGCGCGGCGGTGATGGCGCTGATGGCGATCATCTACCGGCGTTCGCGGCACCTGCAGGCGGCTGCGCGGTCGACGCGTGTCGGGCTCGGTGTCGAGCGCGTTTGATGGCGATGCGCTGAGTCGCGGCTGTTGGTGCGGGGGAGTGGCCGTGCGATGGCGCGCGTTGAAGACGGGTGCAAAGGCGCCGCGGCAGTGTCGGCGGCGCGTCATGCGCGCCGCGCGGGCACGAAGAATGAGGGTGACGTGAAGCAGGCGCGCCGTCGCGCCGAACCGGTGCCCGACGTCGAACGCGCGACGATGCGCCGGATCAGCTCAGGCGCACCGCAAGCGAATCAGTAACGCGCCAATTGATTGCCGTTGATCTGCACGCGATCGCCCGGACGCAGGTTGCCCGGCGACTGCACGTCGAACGAGCGCATCGTGCCGTCGCTGACCTGCACGTCGATCCGGTAGCTGCTCGGGCCTTGCGCGGCGCCCATCTGCTGGCCGATCTGGTTGCCGGCCACCGCACCGCCGAGCGCACCGATCACGGTGGCCGCATCGCGGCCGTGACCGCGGCCGAACTGGTTGCCGACCAGGCCGCCGACCAGCGCACCGACGACGGTGCCGGCGACGCCCGACGGGCCGACCGAGCCGTTGACCGGCTGGATGTTCGAGACCGTGCCGTACTGCGTGCCGTAGCCGTTGCCGTACTGCTGCTGATTGCCGTACTGGTCATACGGCTGCGACCCGTATTGCTGCGGGTTGCCGTACTGATCGTACGGCTGCGGCGCCTGGTTCGGATACGGCTGTTGCTGCTGGACGTAACCCGGTTGCGAATACGCGGGCTGCGCGTAGCCGGGCGTCGCGTATTGCTGCTGTTGCGGATACCCCGGCTGCGCGCCGTAGTAACCCGGCGCGACGCAGGCGGTCAGCGGAAGCGCCGCGACGGCGACGAGCGAGGCGAACAGAACGGTCTTCGTGGAAGGCATGCGCATCATGATGATTCCTGCATCGGCAACGGGTTCGCCGACGAATGCCGGAACGGGTGGCGAACTCGGCGTGAGTATAAGGAATGGCCGGAGGCGCGTCCGGTGCGGCCGGGTAACAACGTGTAAAGTTTGTTGCCGCGTAAATCGCCGCGCGGGCGGCGCGCGAAAGCGACGCCCGGCAAGGGCGCGACGCGGCTTCCCGACGCCCGCCTTCCGGCGATGCCGCTGCCGCGCGGTCGTCGGTTTTTCCGTCACATTTCCCGCGATCCCGCCCCATCGCCGTGCCGGGCCCGGCGGCCGCGCGCGCCGCGCATCGCGAAATCGAATGCGCGGCATCGCGACATTTAATTGGCCTCGGGCGACGGCGTCCGATATCGTGGCCGGATTCCCTGCCAACGGTCGCGCCGTGCCGGCTGCGGTGCCTTCCCCTGTCCGCGCCGGTGACGTGCCGCGACCGCCCCACATTCCGAGCCATGACCGATCGTCTCTTCATCAACGCCGTCGACACCGGCGGCCAGCCCATCCAACTCGTCGTCCGTGACGGCCGCTTTGCCGCGATCGGCGCCGCTTGCGCCGCCGCGCCAGGCGCGAAAACGATCGACCTCGACGGCCGCGTCGTGCTGCCCGGCTTCGTCGACGGCCACATCCACCTCGACAAGAGCTTCGTCGGCGATCGCTGGGTGCCGCACGAACCGGTCGGCACGCTGCGCGAGCGTCTCGCGGTCGAAAAGCGCCAGCTCGCGGCCGCGCCGCCGATCGTCGAGCGTGCGAATGCGCTGATCGCGCAGGCCGCCGCCTTCGGCACGGTCGCGATGCGCAGCCACGTCGACGTCGATGCGACCACCGGTCTGTCGAACCTGCAGGCCGTGATGGCCGCGCGCGAGCAATGGCGCGGCATCGTCGATATCGAACTCGTCGCGTTCCCGCAGGCCGGCGTCGTCACGTGCCCCGGCACCGCCGAGATTCTCGATGCAGCCGTGCGCGAAGGCGCGGACGTGGTCGGCGGGATCGACCCGACGACGCTCGACGGCGATGCGGACGGCCAGCTCGACATCGTGTTCGGCATCGCCGAGAAGCGCGGCGCGAAGATCGACATCCACCTGCACGAGCCCGGTGAAACGGGCATCGCGCAGCTGCTGCGGATCGCGGCGCGCACGCGCGCGGCGGGGCTCGGTGGCCGCGTGAACGTGAGCCATGCGTACGCGCTCGGCCAGGTGAGCGACGACGACGTGCAGCGCACCGCGGCGGCACTGGCCGACGCCGGCGTGTCGATCCTGACGAATGCGCCGGGCGACTGCGCGTTTCCGCCGGTGCAAGCGCTGCGCGATGCGGGCGTGCACGTGTTCGCGGGCAACGACAACATCCGTGACGCCTGGTGGCCGTTCGGTAACGGCGACATGCTGCAGCGCGCGATGATGGTCGGCTATCGGTCGGGCTTCTACACCGACGAAGCGCTCGGCATCGCGCTCGACATGGCGACGCACGCCGGCGCACGCGTGATCGGCAAGGAGAACTACGGAATTGCAGTCGGCTGCGATGCGACGTTCGTCGCGGTGCGCGCGCCGAATGCGGCGGCGGCCGTCGCGGGCGTGCCGGCCGAGCGCTGGGTGTTCCGTCGCGGCGAAAGCGACACCGGCGCACCGTTCGCTCCCGCGCTGCGCTTCACGCGCTGACCGACCTGACCGGCGGCACGGCGTGCGCCGTGCCACCTTCGCACTGACCGCACTGACCGACCTCACCGGAACCGACATGACGAACCTGCTGATCCGCAACGTCCGCCCGAACGCCGACGCCGCGCTCGACATCCTGATCGAAGGCGATCGCATCGTGCGCATCGGCCCGTCGCTCGACGCGCCCGCCGGCTGCGCGATCGAGGACGGTGCGGGCGCGCTCGCGCTGCCCGGCCTCGTCGAAGGCCACACGCACCTCGACAAGACGCACTGGGGGATGCCGTGGTATCGCAACCAGGTCGGGCCGCGCCTCGTCGACCGCATCGAGAACGAGCGCCACTATCGCGCGACGAGCGGCCATGACGCCGGCGCCGCGTCGCTCGCGCTGGCGCGCGCGTTCCTCGCGGCCGGCACGACGCGCATCCGCACGCACGTCGACATCGATACCGAAGCCGGGCTGCGGCATCTGCACGGCGTGCTCGCGACGCGCGAGACGCTGCGCGGGGAAGTCGAGATCCAGATTGTCGCTTTTCCGCAATCGGGCGTGCTCAAGCGGCCGGGCACCGCTGCGCTGCTGTCCGAAGCGCTGGCCGCCGGGGCCGATCTGCTCGGCGGGCTCGACCCGTGCGCGATCGAAGGCGATCCGGTCGAGGCGGTGGACGTGCTGTTCGCGATCGCCGAGCGCCACGGCCGCGGGCTCGACCTTCATCTGCACGAACGCGGATCGATGGGCGCGTACTCGCTCGACCTGATCCTGCAGCGCACGGCTACGCACGGCATGCAGGGCAAGGTGACGATCAGCCACGGGTTCTGTCTCGGCGATATCGCCGACCGCGAGCGCGATGCGCTGCTCGCGCGGATGGCCGAACTCGGCGTCGGGCTCGTCACGACCGCGCCCGCGGCGGTGCCCGTGCCGCCGGTGGCCGCGTGCCGCGCGGCGGGCGTGACGGTCATCGGCGGCAACGACGGCGTGCGCGATACGTGGACGCCGTATGGGTCGCCCGACATGCTCGAACGCGCGATGCTGATCGGCATGCGCAACGATTTCCGCCGCGACGATGCGCTCGAGGTCGCGCTCGACTGCGTGACGCACGGCGCGGCGCGCGGTTGCGGTTTCGACGGTTACGGGCTGCAGCCGGGCAGTCGCGCGGACGTCGTGCTGGTCGACGCGCTGACGTTCGCCGAGGCTGTCGTCGCGCGGCCGGTGCGGCGGCTCGTCGTGTCGTCGGGGAAGATCGTTGCGCGCAACGGCGCGCTGGTCTGAGTGAAGCGTGAGCGCAGCGTCGCCCCGGTATGATCGGGTTTTCAGCGGGATTTCCCGGGAGACGACGATGCGACGCACGACAGCGGCACGGGCCGCACGATGGATGGCGGCGGCCCTGTTCGCCGTGACCACCGCGCATGCGGTGGCGGCCGGGTCAACGGACGCGCAGCAGGAAGCCAACCGGCGGACGGTGCTCGCGTTCTACGAAAAAGGCCTGAACGAGAAGGACGCCGACGCCGCGCTCGCGTACGTCGGCGATCGCTACGTGCAGCACAACCCGAACGCGGCCGACGGCCGCGACGGCTTCCGCAAGTTCGTTGCGTTCCTGCGCGACAAGTATCCGCAGTCGCATAGCGAGATCAAGCGCTCGTTCGTCGACGGCGACTACGTGATCCTGCACGTGCATGCGGTGCGCGAACCGGGCACGCGCGGCAGCGCGATCATGGACATCTTCAAGCTCGAGAACGGCAAGATCGTCGAGCATTGGGACGTCAATCAACCCGTGCCCGAGCAGACCGCGAACGGGAACACGATGTTCTGACGGGGGGCGGGCGCGCGGGCGTGTCGACGTGCCCGCGGTCTCGTTGCATCGGCCGTGCCGCGGCGTCCTTCATATTGCCGCCGCATCCCGCCTGCTCGCTACTCCTCCAACTCCAGCATCGTCGCCAGCGCCTTCGTCAGTTCGCTGACCATCGGGTCGGCCGTAGGCCGATGCAGGATCGCGATGTCCATGTGCTCGATCGGCGCGAAGCCCTGCTTCGCGGTCAGCACGACGTGCTCGTCCGTCACCACGCGCGCGGGCAGCACGCTGATGCCGAGCCCGTCCGCGACGGCGGCCTGGATGCCGCTCAGGCTCGACGTCGTGAAGCTGATCCGCCAGCGGCGGCCGCGCTCCTCGATCGCCTTTATCATGTCGTCGCGATAGAGCCCGCGCGGCGGGAAGACGACGATCGGCACCGGGTCGAGATCGATCGTCGGATGCTTCGCGCTGTCGATCCAGCGCAGCTTCTCGGGCCAGCGCACGACGGCCTCGCGGCTGTCGCGTCGCTGCTTGATCAGCACGAGATCGAGCTCGCCGCGGTCGTATGCCGCGCTGATGTCCCGGCTCAGCCCGCACGTCACTTCGAGTTTCACCTGCGGATGCGCGCGCTTGAATGCCGCGAGCGCATGCGTCGTGCGGCCCGCCGCGAAATCGTCGGGCACGCCGAGCCGGATCGTCAGAGCGACCGTGGCGCCCGACAGCGCTTCCAGCATCTCGTCGTTCAGCGCGATCATGCGCCGCGCATAGCTGAGCACCGTCACGCCCGCGTCGGTCGGCCGCACGTCGCGCGTGCCGCGGTCGAGCAGGCGGTGCCCGGCGATTTCCTCGAGCCGGCGCACCTTCTGGCTGACCGTCGACTGCGTCGAATGCAGGCGCGCGGACGCCGTCGTGAAGCTGCCGCAGTCGGCGACCATCACGAGCGCGCGCAGCAGGTCGAGGTCGAACAGGGGTCTATTCATTTATGCACTTCTGCGGATTCGAACATTTCATTTCCAAATGCGTGCGACGACTTTTAACATGGCCGGACGGAGTGGGCAATCGCGGTTTTGCCGGACCCGGCGTGGCGTCGCGGGGTGCCACGGGGGCGCCTGACGTATTGCAGCGGCCGCGTTCGGCGTGCGCGGCACGCAAGGAGGAAACGGGATGTTGTTCAAACGGATCGCGATCATCGCCTCGTTTGCGTTAACCACGCTTACGTCGGCGGTGGCCGCCGCCGACGGCGGCGCGCTCGAAGATCGGCTGCGCCGCGCGGCCGATCGCGGCGATGCGGGCGAAGTGCGCACGCTGCTCGAGCGCGGCGCGCAGATCGATTCACGCGACGGGCAGGGCCGCACGGCGCTCCTGATCGCGACGCACGGCAATCATGTCGATGCGGCGCGCGTGCTGATCGACGCGGGCGCGGACGTCAACGCGAAGGATGCGATCCAGGACAGCCCGTACCTGTATGCCGGTGCGCGCGGCCATCTCGACATCCTGCGAATGACGCTCGCGCACGGCGCCGACCTGCGCAGCACGAACCGCTATCGCGGCACCGCGCTGATTCCGGCGGCGGAGCGCGGGCATGTGGATACGGTGCGCACGCTGATCGATGCGGGCGTGAACGTCGACCACGTGAACCGGCTCGGCTGGACCGCGCTGCTGGAGGCGATCATGCTCGGCGACGGCAGCGAGCGGTACGTGCGAATCGTGCAGTTGCTCGTGGCGGGGCACGCGAACGTCAATCTGGCCGATTCCAACGGCGAGACGCCGCTGCAGCATGCGCGGCAGCGTGGATATGGGGCGATCGAGCGGGTGTTGGTGGCGGCGGGGGCGCGGTAGGGGGCGGAGCGGGTGCAAGCGTGCGGCGATCAGGCCCATACGTCCCGATAGAGATGAAGCGCCTTCGACCACGCGGCGAGGTTTTTCCAGATGGAGCGAAGCGGTGTGCCCGAGCGGTCGGCAGCTTCCTCGGCCGCCTTCACTACAACCGGCAGCGGGACCTCGTCGAGGATGACAGCGAACGGCGCGTCATACCCGGCGGGAATTTGCCCGGAGGCTAACGCGTCGACGAGCAATCGTTCGGTCAATTCGCTCTTGTGGCTGACGTTCGCACCAATGACGGCCTTGTAAAGACCGCGTTGAGCCGGCCGCGGCCGGGTCATGAGTTCGATGCCGAGCAAGCCTAGCAACGGGATCAGCTTGTTGACGCCGAGATCCGTGAGTTTGCCGTTTTCCAGCTGATTCACGGTGACGCGAGAAAGTCCGGCGAGCCTGGCCAGTTGAGCCTGCGTGAGGTCGAGTTCCGTTCTCCGCTTCGCGACGGCCTGACCGATCTCGTAAAGTTGCATGCGAGTGTTCCTGCACGGATCAACGACTCATGAATGTAAGGTATATCTTGCATCTCCGGCTGTACTTGCGCATTCGAGCAGTCCATTTTGCGGTATAGGGTGCATCACCGATTTCATACGAAGGACCCGGGGCGAGGTTTCGTCTTGATTCCCTGTAGAGGCATCACCATCCTGCTGATATCCGGAAAAGCGCGCTTTGTGGCAGATGTGGGCGTCGTAAAGGGTAAACACCAGAACCCCGTATAAATTCCGCAAGATGGTGTCATTTCAGGCTCCACCCCGTCATTCCATCTCGATTCATGAACGCGACGGCCGTTCATCCACCCCTCCCCCGTTTCCCCCGCTTGCGCTCAAAAATTGAGCGGTCTAGACTGCATCGCAGTTTCATCGAAGTCCCTGTCTTTCGCGCACCGCGCCGGGCGATCCGGCGCACCGCTCCCCACCGGACGCCGGCGTTCGCCCGCCGCGTCGAGACCTACAAGGACGCACCATGAACCGCTCTGCAAAGCTCCTCGTTACCGCGCTCGCGTTCGCGCCGCTCGCGTCGTTCGCGCAGGACACGTCGACGATCCGCTGGGGCATCGACCCCACGTATCCGCCGTTCGAGGCGAAGCAGCCCGACGGCTCGCTCGCCGGCTTCGACATCGACCTGCGCAATGCGATCTGCGAGCAACTGCATGCGAAGTGCGTGTGGGTCGAGCAGGGCTTCGACGGGATGATCCCGGCGCTGCGCGCGCGCAAGTTCGACGTGATCATGTCCGCGATGACGGCTACCGACGAGCGGCTCAAGCAGATCGACTTCTCGAACAAGCTGTATGCATCGCCGGGTGCGCTCGTCGCGCCGGTCGGCTCGACGCTGCTGCCGACCGCCGCGTCGCTCGCGGGCAAGCGCGTCGGGATCGACCAGGGCACGACGCAGGAGGCGTACGCGAAGGCCGAATGGGCGACCAAGGGCGTGACGATCGTCTCGTACCAGAACCAGGACCAGGTGTATCAGGATCTCGTCAACGGCCGCCTCGACGCGACCTTCCAGGACAAGACGCAGGCCGGCTACTCGTTCCTGAAAACGCCGCGCGGCAAGGGCTACGCGTTCGCGGGCCCCGACGTGACCGACGTGCGGATCACCGGCTACGGCGTCGCGATGGGCGTGCGCAAGGGCGATGAGGCGATGAAGAAGCGGCTGAACGACGCGATCGTCGCGATCCGCGCGAACGGCACGTACCAGAAGATCGCCGCGAAATATTTCGACTTCGACATCTACGGCGCGAAGCAGCAACTGACTTCCGCACCGTGAATCAGTGATTCCGTGATTCATTCCATCGACAGGCACACCATGACGAGTATCCAGGACCGCGTCGCGCAAGCCGTGACACCCGAACTGATCGCCGCGTTCCGCGAGGAAGGCGCGGTCTGCATCAAGGGCATCTTCTCGCCCGACGAAGTCGCCGCGCTGCGCGCCGGCATCGACGCGAATCTCGCGCACCCGAGCGAGCGCGCAAAAGTCGCGAGCCGGCCCGACGATCCAGGCTGGTTCTTCGAGGATTTCTGCAACTGGCAGCACAACGACGCGTATCGCGACTTCATCGTGCGCTCGCCGGCGCCGTCGGTCGCCGCCGCGCTGATGGGCACCGAGCACGTGCGGCTGCATCACGACCACCTGCTCGTGAAGGAGCCCGGCACGCGGCAGCGCACGCCATGGCACCAGGACCAGCCGTACTACAACATCGAAGGCGACGACAACGTCAGCATGTGGATTCCGGTCGATCCGGTGCCGCTCGAATCGACGCTGGAATTCGTCGCGGGCTCGCATCTCGGGCCGTGGCTGATGCCGCGCACGTTCATGGACAAGGAAGCGAAGTGGTTCCCGGAAGGCAGCCTGGCTGACCTGCCGGACATCGAGGGCGACCGCGCGGCGTTTCCGATCCGCCGCTGGGCGCTCGAGCCCGGCGACATGGTGTGTTTCCGGATGCTCACGCTGCACGCGTCGGGTGGTACGCAGAACCGTCGGCGCGCGTTCTCGATCCGCTTCGTCGGCGACGATATCCGCCACGCGCCGCGCCGCTGGAAGACGTCGCCCGATTTCCCCGGGCTCGCCGAGCAGCTGCCCGACGGCGCGCCGCTCGATCACCCGCTGTTTCCGGTCGTGTGGTCGCGTGACGCGGGGCAGGCCCGCGCGATCTGACGTGGGCCGCTGTACATGACGAACGCGGCGGCCGTTTCCTGACGAAACGGCCGCCGCGTGCTTTTGTCCATGGGGAAAGGGATCAGGTCGGGTGGCGTCCGGCGCCTGGCTTGAAACGCGAGCCGAGCCGGTAGCGGTTGCCCGGATGCAGGAAGTGCACGAACGTGACGGGCTGCCCGTTCGTCCAGGTGCGGCGCGTGAGCGTGAGGCACGGCTCGTCGGCGCGCATGTCGAGCAGCCGCGCCTGTTCGCCGGTCGGCAGCGACGCATCGACGACGTGTTCGATCTCCAGTTCGTCGTGCGACACGTTGTTGAACAGGTACTCGGACGGCGGCTCGACCTGGAAATCCTGGTCGATGAACCCGGGCGCGGCGGCCGGGTTCACGTAGCGATCCTCGAGCTGGATCGGGCGGCCGTTTTCCTCGTGCACGCACACCACATGAAACACCGGCGTGTTGACCGGCAGGCCGAACGCGGCCGCGACGTCGAACGACGCGGGCTCGCTCGACTGGCTCAGCACGCGGCAACGATATTCGTGCCCGCGCGCGCGGATTTCGTCGCGGATGTGCGCGATCATCAGCAGGTTCGACTGCGGCTTCATTTCGGCGACGAACGTGCCGACGCCCGCGATGCGCTTCAGCACGCCTTCCTCGGTCAGCTCGCGCAGCGCGCGGTTGACCGTCATGCGTGCGACGCCGAACCGGGCGGCGAGATCGAGCTCGGACGGGATGCGATCCCCGGGGCGCCAGTCGCCCGCTTCGACGTTCTGGCGAACGAGCGTCTTGATCTGCTGGAACGGTGCGGTGGCCTTCGTGACCATCGGGGATCCTTGCGCGAAAAGGTGACGATGCTAGTCGTCGTGACTGACGATGACCAGGATCTCCGCCTGCGCGGTGCCGAGGCTGCGCGTGCGGTGCGGGATGAGTGCGTTGAAATAGACTGAATCGCCGGTCTTGAGTTGCACCGTCTCGTTCGGAAATTCGATTTCGACGCGACCCTTGTGCACGAACAGGAATTCCTCGCCTTCGTGCTCGCGGAACGTCGACGCGACGAATTCATGCGGCGGATGCACGACGAACGGCAGCATCTTCTTCGGCGCGACGCCGGCCGCGATGCTTTCGAAGCGGTGGGCCTGGCTGTCGGCTGCCGCGCCCATCGCCGTGCGCTCGCCGGCGCGCGTGACCGTGATCAGCTCGCGGTTGTGGCTTTCCGAGAACAATTGCTCGACGTCGACATTCAGTGCCTTCGACAGCTTCAGCGCGACCGCGATCGACGGCACGCTCAGGCCGCGCTCGACTTTCGACAGGTAGCTCTTGGTGAGGCCCGTCTCGTCGGCCAGCACGTCGAGCGTCCAGCCCTTCTGTTTTCTGAGCAGCTTCAGGCGAATCGTCATGGGGCGCCAGGTGTCCTTCGAAAAACCGATTGTAGCGCATGACACAACGTGTCCTATGGTGTATCGTGTGTCATATTTTGCCGGGGAAGCGGCCGCGGACGGCGCGACCGACCCGATCCATTCAGGAGGTGAACATGGCGGAAACGTTGAATCTGACGAAGGAGGCGCTGGTCGCGCTGGCGGAGCGGCGTCTGGACAACGCGGTGGGCGACAGCGGCTGGTCCGCGCGGCAGAAGCTCGCGCTCACTTGCCGCATCTTGTTCGACGCCGGTCACGACTCGGGCCTCGCCGGGCAGATCACCTGCCGCGCGGGCGAGGCCGGCACGTACTACACGCAGCGGCTCGGACTCGGTTTCGACGAGATCTCGGCGGCGAACCTGCTGCGGGTCAACGAGGATCTCGACGTCGTCGACGGCGAAGGCATTCCGAATCCGGCCAACCGGTTCCATACGTGGATCTACCGCGAGCGCCCGGACGTGAACTGCATCATCCATACGCATCCGGCGCACGTCGCGGCGCTGTCGATGCTCGAGCAGCCGCTCGTCGTGTCGCACATGGATACTTGCCCGCTGTACGACGATTGCGCGTTCCTGAAGGACTGGCCCGGCGTGCCGGTCGGCAACGAGGAGGGCGAGATCATCTCGAAGGCGCTCGGCAGCAAGCGCGCGATCCTGCTGTCGCATCACGGCCAGCTCGTGGTCGGCAAGACGATCGAGGAAGCGTGCATCCTCGCGCTGCTGATCGAGCGGGCCGCGAAGCTGCAGCTGCTCGCGATGGCGGCCGGTGAAATCAAGCCGGTGCCGCCGGCGCTGGCGCGCGAAGCGCACGACTGGATCTCGAAGCCGAAGCGCGATGCGGTGACGTTCGACTACTACGCGCGCCGGGCATTGCGGACGCATCAGGACTGTGTCGCATGAGCGGGCGATTCGTCGTTCTTGTCCCAGATCATCATTGAGGAATACGTATCGTGTCCATCTTGCTGAAAGGCATCATTGCCTATCCGGTTACGCCGTTCTCCGCTGACGGCGGCGTCGACCTGAAAACACTCGAAGCGCTGATTGAACGGCTGATTGCCGACGGCGTCCACGCGATCGCCCCGCTGGGCAGCACCGGCGAAAGCGCGTACCTGTCCGACGCCGAATGGGAGGCGGTCGCCACCGCGTCGATTCGCGCGGTGCGCCGGCGCGTGCCGACCGTCGTCGGCATCTCCGATCTCACCACGGCGGGCGCAGTGCGCCGCGCGCGCTTCGCGGAACAGGCCGGTGCCGATGCGGTGATGGTGCTGCCGGTGTCGTACTGGAAGCTCGCCAACGACGAGATCGTCGCGCACTATCGCGCGATCGGCGCTGCCATCGGCATTCCGATCATGCTGTACAACAACCCCGCGACGAGCGGCGTCGACATGTCGCCCGACCTGATCGCGACGATCTGCCGGACCGTCGACAACGTGACGATGGTGAAGGAGAGCACCGGCGACATCGGACGGATGCACCGGCTCGCGCAGCTGAGCGACGGCGCGATTCCGTTCTACAACGGCAGCAATCCGATGGCGCTTGCCGCGCTTGCGGCGGGCGCGGCCGGATGGTGCACGGCCGCGCCGAACCTGAATGCGGCGTTGCCGCTGGCGCTGTTCGACGCGATGCACGCGGGCGACCTGGCGCGCGCGAGGACGGTCTTTCATGCGCAGCTGCCGCTGCTGCAGTTCATCGTCAACGGCGGATTGCCGGTGACCGTGAAGGCCGGGTTGCGCCTGCGCGGCTTCGATGCCGGCGAACCGAGAAAGCCGCTGATGCCGCTCGGCGACGCGCGCACGCGCGAACTCGAACGCCTGCTCGCGGCGCTGCCCGACGGTGTGACGACATGAGCGATACGGAACGGCCGCGGATCTCGGCCGCCATCGGCGCGGTGCGGGTCGGCAAGCGCCGGCCGCTGGCCGGCACGCCGCACGCCAGCGCGATCGACAAGCAGCCCGTCGACGCGCGTCTGTGGCTGGGTACGCTCGGCTTCGCCGGCGACGAGCAGGCCGATGCACGGCATCACGGCGGCCCTGACAAGGCGGTGCACCACTATGCACACGATCACTATGCGTGGTGGTCGGCGCAGATCGGCGCGCGCGACGTGCTCGCGCAACCGGGCGCATTCGGCGAGAACCTGTCGACGCATGGCGTGACCGAGCGCGACGTGTGTCTCGGCGATGTATTCACGCTGGGCGGCGCCGTGCTTCAGGTGTCGCAGTCGCGGCAGCCGTGCTGGAAGCTGAACGCGCGCTTCGATCATCCGCGGATGGCCGCGCTCGTGCAGCAAAGCGGCCGGACCGGCTGGTACTACCGTGTGCTGCAGGAAGGCTGGGTGGAATCGGGCGACGTGCTGACGCTGCATGAGCGCCGCTACCCGCAATGGCCGCTGGCAACGGTGCTCGACGTGCTGTACCGGCGCACGCTCGACATGGCCGCGCTCGATGCGCTGTGTGACGTGCCGAACCTGCCGCCTGCCTGGCGCACGATGCTCGAAAGGCGCCGGACGGAGCGGCAAGTCGAAGACTGGACAAAGCGGCTAGAAGGGCGATGATGTGCCGCGTGCCGCGTGCCGCGTGCCGCGTGCCGCGTGCCGCGTGCCTCAGTGGCTCGGCAGTTCCCGCACGTCGGCCGTCGGCACCGAGCCGAACGCGTCGCTCAGCGCATAGCCGATCAGCTGACGCGCGGCCGCCTCGGGCGTCGCGAGCGCACCGCTCGACTTCAGCTGGTCGAATTTCTCGCGCATCGGGAAGTTGTCCTCGCTGGTCGAGCGGATCGTCGCCTGCATGCCCGTATCGACGACGCCCGGCGCGACGCTGCAGATCCGCAGCGCGCGGTTCGCGTCGAGCGCGACTGCGCGCGCATGGTGATCGAGTGCGGCCTTGGTCGCACAATAGACGCTCCAGCCCGCGTATGCGTTGCGCGCCGCGCCGCTCGACACGTGCAGGATCCGGCATTCGGTCGTGGCCGATGCCGCTTGCGCGAGCGCGGCGGACAGCATCAGCGGCGCCGCGACGTTCACGCCAACCGCGCGTGCGACGATCGCCGGATCTTGTGCAGCGAGCGGGCCGATCGGGTCGACGATGCCCGCGTTGTTGAACAGCAGCACGATCGACGCGCCGTCGACGAAGCGGCGCAGCGTGTCGCCGGCCAGCCAGGCGGCGACGGCCGCCGGGTCCGACAGGTCGAGTTCGATTTCGGCGAAGCGGTCGCCGGCTTGCGACGCGAGCGACGGATGGCGGCTGCGCGACACGCCGAGCACGCCGACGCCTTCCAGCAGCAGTTGTTCGGCGAGCGACGCGCCGAGGCCGCGCGTGTGTCCGGTGACGATGGCACGTACGTGAGGTGCGGAGGAGGATGCGGTCATGGCGATGAACGGGGCGAAGGGGTGAACGGATGAGTGGCGTCGACGAGCGGTGCGCATGCGTGGCGGCATGGCGTGCGTGACGGGCGATGCGTGGTATTGCGTGCGAAGGCGGTCGCCCGGCGCCGCGGGCGTCAGGGTGACGCATATCGTAGCGCTCGCCTGCGCGGCGTGCAAACGCGGAATCCCCGGTGCCATGCGTATCCCTCGCCGCGCGGCACCCGCTCGCCGATACGTTGGACGAAACCCTGCTGCGGCAAGTGCGCGCGCCGGCACGCCGCGCGGCGCCGGGCCACGCGACGCGAGCTATCATATGGCTCGCCCGTGCGCGATGCCGGACGGGCCGCGATCGTTTCCCTTCACCTGCTTCACGCTGCGACGCCACCATGAACACCACGCCGGATACGCCCACGCCACGCGCCCTTCGCGAACTCACACCCCTCGAGGCCCGCATTCTCGGTGTGCTCGTCGAGAAACAGCACACGGTGCCGGACACCTATCCGCTGTCGCTGAACGCGCTGACCGCGGGCTGCAACCAGAAAACCGCGCGCTCGCCGGTGATGAACGTCAGCGAGGATGAGGTCACGACCGCGCTCGACGGACTGAAGCACCTGAGCATCGTGATGGAAGGCAGCAGTAGCCGCGTGCCGCGTTTCGAGCACAACATGAACCGCGTGCTCGGCATTCCGAGCCAGGCGATCGCGCTGCTGACGATCCTGCTGCTGCGCGGCCCGCAGACGGCCGCCGAACTGCGCCTGAACAGCGCGCGCCTGCACGGTTTCGCGGACATCTCGTCGGTCGAGGCGTTCCTCGACGAACTCGCGGCGCGTGCGCAGCCGCTCGTCGTCCGGCTACCGCGTGCGCCGGGCGCGCGCGAGAACCGCTGGATGCACCTGATGTGCGGCGAAGTGAACCTGGCCGACTTCGCGAGCGCGGAGGCCGGCGGCGCGGATTCCGTGCCGCCTTCCGAATTCGAAGCGCTGAAGGCGGAACAGAAGCGCCTCGCGGATGAAGTGGCGCGGCTGAATGCGCTGGTTCTGCGGATGGCCGGCGAACTGGGCATCGACGTCGACGCGCAAGGCGCGTCCTGACATCAGCGGCTGCGGTGCGTATGCATCGCCCGGCCCCGTCGCCACACGGCCGGGCCGGTGCGCGATGCGGGCACCGCCACGCACCGCCGCGTTACTTCAGCTTGACGCCTGGCACGAGATAACGCGAACCGCCCGGTTTCAGGATCGGTGCCAGCGCCGCAAATGGCGTATCGAGTTGCGGCCCGAGACAGGCACCTGCCGCGTGGCCAATCCCGGATACGACGAATGACAGCTTGCCGGGGGCATTGAATTCGAACGCCAGATACTGCGGGAACACATCAGCACACGCCATCGAATCGCCGTCGCCGTCCGTCGGGTGAGCGCTGGATTCGGCCTTGTCACGCAGCCGGGTAATGAAACTCACCAGCGCGGGGCTCGTACCCGAGTCGCCGTCTTTGCTCACCGTCGTTGCGTCGATCACGCGATTCCAGTCGAGATACGTACCGCGCAACAGGTCGAACGTGACCGGATCGTAGTGATTGTTCGGATGGGCGCCGCCGCAGTACGTACTACCCGATTCCACGATGCCGAGTGCCGCAGGTGACAGCCACGTGACCCTCACCTGTTCGTCGTCGAAGCCGCCGAGCGAACCGGCGGCCGGCCCGTCGTCGGAATAGCGGGTCGACGCGCATTCGAGCGCGGCGAGATTCATCTGCCAGTGCTGTTGCTCGAGCAGGCGGTTGACCCGTGCCATGACCGTCGGATCGGGATGACGGCTCAGACGCGGATACATGAGCTTCGTGCGCGGGTCGCTCCACATCCGGTACGCAACGGTGCCGTCGCCGATCTCGGGGCCGGCCGGCTGCGCGTGCCCGGCAAGCTTCAGCGTGGCATAAGGCGCCTGCCGCATGTCGATGACCACGCCGCTTGCGATACCGCTGCCGACGCCGCCGGCGATGCTGTTGGTGACGGCTTCGACGGGGCCGGGCGCAACCGCGTCGGGATCGTATTCCGCAACGCGCCGCAGCGTGAAGTTGCGCGTCTTGCCGGAGCGCGCATCGATCCAGCGGCCGCGATAGCCGGCCTTGTCCCGCGTGCCCTGCCAGGTGGCCGCGGCATGATCGAAATTGGCCTGCTCGCGGAATCCCAATGGCGTGCGCGCGTCGTCCGGCAACTGAGTTCGCACGAGCGGCTCGGTCAATTCCGCGGGCGTGCCGTGCAACGGAATGTCGATGCCGTGCTGCGCATAGAAGTAGCGGCCCGAGATTGAACCATCCGCAGCCGGGCGATCGTCGAGTTCCATCACGATGGCGCCGGCGCCTTGCAGCGTTCCTTCATAGACCGTGCGCGGCGCGGCATCGACACAGCCCGCGCGCAGCGCGATCATCACCAGCACGATCCGGATCAGCGGGCGCATCACCAGCGGCACCCGGTTTGTTCGGACGCGTCGACGTCCAGTACCCTGCCGAACGCGGTCTGCTTGCCGGTGCGCGCGCTGGTATAGGTCATCGAATAGATCATTGCGCCCTGCGACATCATCTCGTACCGTCCGTTGATCCTGCCGTCGACCATCTCGACCCAGGTCGTCGTGAACTGGTGCGGGCGCCCCTCGGCGAGCACTTCCTCGTCCACGTGCTCGACCACCAGCGGCAGCGCCGGTTTCGCTTTCGCATAGCGGACCATGCCGCCCGACCAGTCGACGGCGTCGTCGTAGTAGGTGCGCATCTCGAAGCGCACGGGTTTGTCGCCGTCCGACTTGAAGCAGTACACCTCGGTGGAGACCTTGGCGAACGCGGGCAGCGACGCGCAGAGCAGCAGGGCGGCAAGGATTTTTTTCATGATGAGCCGGTGAAGAATGAAGTGCGGCATCAACCTAGCACGATCCGCGTCGCGCCTGCATCGACGAGCCGGAACAGCAGATCCTCGACGGCCGTCTCGGGCGCGGAGCCGAGATCCGCATTGACGCGCCACCCCTGTTCCGTGCGAACCGGTTCCGACAGGTAGTGAGCGATGCCGTGCAGGCCGTCTTCGGCCGGCGTGTTCTCGTCGTCGACATCGAACCACGCGAAGAACCACGCTTTGAACGCCTCGACGGCCGCGCTTTCGTCGAGACCGCCGGCCTCGATCGCGGCCCAGTCCCACACGAACGGGCGGATCGACACGGCCGCTGTTTCGAGGTCGAATTCCAACGGCTCGAACGCCAGCTGCGTGGCGGAATCGACCATCGCCGGCTGGCCCGCCGATTTGCCTTCGGTCGCGATGAGGTCGGCCCGGCACGGCAACGCGAGCGCCCCTTCGGTGGCGAGCGTGCCGTCGGCCCGCCGGTAGGCCGGTTCGACGATCACGGCCGGTTGCGCCGCCGCTTTCGCGAGCAGGTCGGCATACGGTTGGCGGATGGCGTGGAGCAGTTCGGAGACGGTCATCGTGGCGTAGCGGTTGGGCAGGGAGCGATCGTTGCAGACAGCCAGTGTGCGGCGCGGCCGGCATCGCACGACGTGGCCTGCGGTACCGGACAGACTTGATCGTACGGCACTTCGGCAACACGCGGACAGTCGGCCAAATGGCCTGCGCAACCCGCATCGCGCGCAACCGATTTAGACGTTTACCTTCAAACAATCGAAATCGCCCGTCGAGCGCGCGCGCGTTGTGCTTCAATTCATCCGGTTTGTAGTCCTACTAAAAATTAAAGGTTCAGAACAGGCCGGATTACTCATTCACAGGAGACAGTCGATGGCTCGGAAACCGTTTTGAAGCGGCACACGCGATGGTCTGCAACACCGCCGAACTTCCTTCGATTAAAGCAGGTTATCCCAGGGGCCCCCACCATGTCCTCGAGACGTTTCATGATGGCCGCGGCAGCGATGTCCGCCACGTTGGCCATTACCGCGCCGGCAGCCAGCGCCGCCGCGCCGACCCTATCCGACCCGTTCTACACGTACACCGGCACCACGCCGTTGGCATCGATTCCACCGGGCACGGTGCTCAAGACGCGCAACGTGACCTATCACGTGGCCGGCATCCCCACCGCGCTGACCGCGCAGCAGTTGCTGTATCGCACCCTTAACGCGCTGAACCAGCCGGTCGTCAATGTGACGTCCGTGATCCGGAGCCCGGTCAGCAACGGCCAGGCCATCTCGTACCAGTCGGCCTACGATTCGCTGAATCCGTACGACGAGCCGTCGCAGGTGATCGCCGGCGATCGTGACGTGACCAAGGTCATCAACATCGGCACGCTGCTCTACAGCGCGGAATCGATTCCGCTGTCGACGCTGCTGCTGCTCGGCTACAACGTCATCGTGCCCGACACGGAAGGCCAGACGGCCGACTTCGCCGTCGGCCCCGAATACGGGATGACGACGCTCGATTCGATCCGCGCGGCGCTCAATACGCCGTCCACGGGCTTGAACCCGTCGAGCAAGGTCGCGATGATCGGCTATTCCGGCGGCGCGATCGCGACGAACTGGGCCGCGCAGCTCGCGCCGAGCTATGCGCCCGAGATCAACAAGCAGCTCGTCGGCGCGGCGGAAGGCGGCGTGCTGGTCGACCCCGCGCACAACCTGCGCTACGTCGACGGCAGCATCGTGTGGGGCGGCGTGGCCGCGGCCGCGCTGGCCGGGCTGTCGCGCGGCTACGGCTTCGACCTGACGCCCTATCTCAGCGATACCGGCGTCGCCGTGTTCAAGGACATCCAGAGCCAGTCGCTCGCCTACATCCTGCCGAAGTACACGGGGCTGCGCTGGGGCACGCTGTTCAAGCCGCAATACGCGAACGACATCAACAGCATTCCCGTATACGTGACCTATGCGAACAAGGTGAATGCGGGGCTGGCCGCCTCGCCGACGATCCCGATGTTCATCGGCCAGGGCACGGCGGGTGCGCTGGACGGCACGTTCAGCAGCCAGGTGGGCGATGGCGTGATGATGGCGTACGACGTGCGCGCGCTGGCGCAGAAGTTCTGTGCCAACGGCACGCCGGTCACGTACAACGAGTATCCGCTCGAACATGCGGGCGCGATCGTGCCGTGGGTGGCCGGCATGCTGCCGTGGCTCTACGACCGCTTCAACGGGAAAGCCGCGCCGAGCAACTGCTGGCTGACGTCGCTGCTGCCGAGCAATTCGCTGGCGCCCGAGACGCTGCACTAGCCGCCACGCCGCGGGTGATGCGGCACATGGCCGGGCGACCCTCCGCGGGTCGCCTTTTTCTTTTTGGCTTTTGATCTGCGTCGCGCTGCGGCAAGGCCGCCGCGTCGGTCCCCCCGCCGCGACCCGTCACCGTCCCGTCCGGGTGCCATAATCGAGCCTGCTCATCATTACAGACGTCCCCCGGAGAATCACCATGCAGAACCTCGACAATCCTTCCCACGATCGCGAGGTAGGCAGCGCCGACGCGACGCAGGACACCACGCGCATCGACGACGTCCGCATCGGCGCCGTGCGCCCGCTGATTTCGCCGGCGCTGCTGCTGGACGAACTGCCGGTGCCGGCCGCCACGCAGACGCTCGTCGAGGATACGCGCCGCGCGATCGGCGACATCCTGCACGGCCGCGACGACCGGCTGCTGCTCGTCGTCGGCCCGTGCTCGATCCACGATCACGATCAGGCGCTCGATTACGCGCGCCGCCTGAAGATCGCCGCCGATGCGCTGAAGGACGACCTGCTGATCACGATGCGCGTGTACTTCGAGAAGCCGCGCACGACGGTCGGCTGGAAGGGCTACATCAACGATCCGCGCCTCGACGGCAGCTTCCGCATCAACGAAGGGCTGCGCGCCGCGCGGCAACTGCTGCTCGACATCAACGCGCTGGGCCTGCCGGCGTCGACCGAATTCCTCGACCTGCTGAGCCCGCAGTACATCGCCGACCTGATCGCGTGGGGCGCGATCGGCGCGCGCACGACCGAGAGCCAGAGCCATCGCCAGCTCGCGTCGGGCCTGAGCTGCCCGATCGGCTTCAAGAACGGCACCGACGGCGGCGTGCAGGTTGCGTCCGACGCGATCGTCGCCGCGGCCGCGAGCCATGCGTTCATGGGGATGACGAAGATGGGGATGGCCGCGATCTTCGAGACGCGCGGCAACGATGACGCGCACGTGATCCTGCGCGGCGGCAAGAACGGCCCGAACTACGACGCCGAGCATGTCGAGGCGAGCTGCGCGGTGCTGCGCAAGGCCGGGTTGCGCGAGCAGGTGATGGTCGATTGCTCGCACGCGAACTCGAACAAGTCGCACGAGCGGCAGATCGAGGTCGCGCAGGATCTCGCGCGGCAGTTGTCGCAGGGCGAGCAGCGGATCGTCGGCGTGATGGTCGAGAGCCATCTCGAGGCCGGGCGCCAGGACCTGAAGCCGGGCGTGCCGCTGAAGTACGGCGTGTCGATCACGGATGCGTGCCTGAGCTGGACGCAGACGGAGCCGGTGCTCGACGTGTTGGCGGAGGCGGTGCGGCAACGGCGCGCGCAGTCGCGCAGCGCGTGACGAGGGCGATGTACGCGATTCGCTGCGGTGTCCGTAATGTCGCGATGGCAAGAGACGCGTGACAGCGGCTGCGTCATCACGTCCGATGCAGCGTTTCGCGAGTGGCGCTAACATGGGCCGGTGTGATGCGTCGTACAAAGGCCTTCCCGTTTCACGCGACGCATGCACGGAGGCGGCTTGGCCGGCCGCCGACACCGACAACAATTCACCGGAGTGCATAACAGCATGGCTTTCTACAAGACCCTCATCGCAGCAACCGTCCTCGCCTCGAGCGTCAGCGCGCACGCGCAGATCGCGGGTGCGCAGCCGATCAGCGTGACCGTCGAGCAATCGCAGGCGCTGCTCGAAGGCTGGAGCGTGAAGAAGAGCGTGCTCGGCAAGGCCGTCTACAACGACGAGAACCAGAAGGTCGGCACCGTGCGCGACCTGATCGTCGCGCCGGACGGCTCGGTATCGGCGGCGATCGTGTCGGCCGGCGGCTTCCTCGGCGTGGCCGCGCACGACGTCGCGGTGCCGATCGCGTCGCTCGACGTGCGCAACGGCAACATCTACCTGCCGGGCGCGACGAAGGATGCGCTGAAGGCGACGCCCGCGTTCCAGTACGCGAAGGTGCCGTCGCCGCCGAAGCCGAAGAAGCTCGACGACAAGCACTGAGCAAACATTGATTTGCTCGGCCCTGCGTGCAACGCGCCGGGCCTGGCCCGACCGGCCGCACGCCCGAGAGGCTCGCGCGTCGGTCCGGACACTCAGGCCGCGGGCGTTTGCTCGCCCAGCCAGTTTCCGCTGAACCCGAACACGACCGGCCCGCTTAACAGCACGCTACCGGCGCCATCCCAACGCACCGTCACGTCGCCGCCGTCGCATTCGACCCGCACGGTCTCGTCGAGCAGCCCGCGCCGGATGCCATTGACGACCGCCCCGCACGAACACGATCCCGAACCGAGCGGCACGCCGCCGCCGCGCTCCCAGATGCGCAGGCGAATATGCGTGCGATCGATGACCTGAACGAAATGCACGTTGGTTTTCTGCGGAAACAGCGGATGCGTCTCGATGGCCGGGCCGAGCGCCGCGACATCGATCGTGCCGAGATCGTCGACGAAGAAGGTGCAGTGCGGATTGCCCATGTTGCACGCGGCCGGCGCGCCGGGCAGCGGCAGCGCGAGGGTGTCGAGTGCCTCGGCGAGCGGCACGTCCCGCCAGCCGGTGAGCGGCCTGCCCATCTCGACGGTGATCAGGCCGTTCGCCTCCGTCGAGCACACGAGATACCCGCGGGGAGTCCGCAGCACGAGCGACGACAGGCCGGTTTCCCGCATCAGTTGCCACGCGACGCCGCGCGTCGCGCTGCCGCAGGTGTCGAGCGGCGAGCCGTCCGCGTTCCAGAACGCGACGCGGGCCGCCGCGTCGTCGCAGTCCGACACGACCGCGAGCTGGTTGAATCCGATGCCGCGCTTGCGATCGCCCATGCGCCGCGCGAGGTTGCCATCGATCGCGTATGCGTGATCCTGGCCGCGCAGGTCGACGATGGCGAAGTCGTCGCCATTCGCGTTCATCTTCTGAAATCCGATCGGCATGACAGTTCCGGAAGGGAGGCAGGCGAACACTGTACGTGGCTCGCCGTTCGCGATCAATCGCCGCACGATGCCGTGCTCGCGCCGCGCATCTACGTAATTCTACGTAGCCCCACATACGTAGTTATCCGCTTGTAAGCCGCCCCGGTCGCGCGGAATACTACGGCCCATCGCCGCGATCTCTGCGAGGCTGCGGCACGACGCATCGACGTCACGCGGGTTCGGCCCCTCGCCGCATCCACTCAAAAACACATTGGAGACCAGGAGACGCCATGAATCGGGCTTCCAGTACCCTGCTCTGGATCGCGGTCGCGCTGCTCGGCGCGTTCGCGTTCGGCACGATCGCACTCGCACACGGCGAGCGCGTCAGTGCCCTCTGGATCGTGATCGCCGCAGTCTGCGTGTATCTGATCGCGTATCGCTTCTACAGCCGTTTCATCGCCAGCAAGGTCATGCAGCTCGACGGGCTGCGGATGACGCCGGCCGTCAAGTACAACGACGGCCTCGACTACGTGCCGACCAACAAGTACGTGCTGTTCGGCCATCACTTCGCCGCGATCGCCGGCGCCGGCCCGCTCGTCGGGCCCGTGCTCGCCGCGCAGATGGGCTACACGCCCGGCATGCTGTGGATCCTGGCCGGCGTCGTGTTCGCCGGCGCGGTGCAGGACTTCATCGTGCTGTTCATCTCGACGCGCCGCGACGGCCGCTCGCTCGGCGATCTCGTCAAGATGGAGCTCGGCACGGTGCCCGGCGTGATCGCGCTGTTCGGCGCGTTCCTGATCATGGTGATCATCCTCGCGGTGCTCGCGCTGATCGTCGTGAAGGCGCTGACGAATTCGCCGTGGGGCACGTTCACCGTCGCCGCGACGATCCCGATCGCGCTGTTCATGGGCGTCTACACGCGCTACATCCGTCCGGGCCGCATCGGCGAAGTGTCGATCATCGGCTTCGTGCTGCTGATGGCATCGATCGCGTTCGGCCAGCACGTGCACGATTCGCCGACGCTCGCCGCATGGTTCACGTTCACGGGCACGCAGCTCACGTGGATCCTGATCGGCTACGGCTTCGTCGCGTCGGTGCTGCCGGTGTGGCTGCTGCTCGCGCCGCGCGACTACCTGTCCACCTTCCTGAAGATCGGCACGATCCTCGGCCTCGCGATCGGCATCCTGGTCGTCGCGCCGGAACTGAAGATGCCCGCGCTGACGAAGTTCGTCGACGGCACGGGCCCGGTGTGGTCGGGCAACCTGTTCCCGTTCCTGTTCATCACGATCGCGTGCGGTGCCGTGTCGGGCTTCCATGCGCTGATCTCGTCGGGCACGACGCCGAAGCTGATCGACAACGAAACCAACGCGCGCTTCATCGGCTACGGCGCGATGCTGATGGAATCGTTCGTCGCGATCATGGCGCTGGTCGCCGCCTGCGTGATCGAGCCGGGCATCTACTTCGCGATGAACGCGCCGGCCGCCGTGCTCGGCTCGACGCCGGAAGCGGTGGCCAACACCGTCACGCAATGGGGCTTCGTGCTGACGCCCGACATGCTGACGCAGACCGCGAAGGCCGTCGGCGAAACGACGATCATCGCGCGGGCGGGCGGCGCGCCGACGCTGGCCGTCGGCATGGCGCACATCCTGCACCAGGTGATCGGCGGCGAAGCGATGATGGCGTTCTGGTATCACTTCGCGATCCTGTTCGAGGCGCTGTTCATCCTGACGGCCGTCGACGCCGGCACGCGCGCGGGCCGCTTCATGCTGCAGGACCTGCTCGGCACGTTCCACCCGGCGCTCAAGCGCACCGAGTCGCTGCCCGCGAACCTGGTCGCCACCGCGCTGTGCGTGGCCGCGTGGGGCTACTTCCTGTACCAGGGCGTGGTGGATCCGCTCGGCGGCATCAACACGCTGTGGCCGCTGTTCGGCATCTCGAACCAGATGCTCGCCGCGATCGCGCTGGTGCTCGGCACCGTCGTGCTGTTCAAGATGAAGCGCGAGCGCTATGCGTGGGTGACGATCGTGCCGACCGTGTGGCTGCTGATCTGCACGCTGACCGCCGGCTGGCAGAAGATTTTCGACGCGAACCCGAAGGTCAGCTTCCTCGCGCACGCCGCGAAGCTGCAGGCCGCGGTGGACGAAGGCAAGGTGCTCGCGCCGGCGAAGTCGATCGCGCAGATGAAGCGGATCATCTTCAACGACTACATCGATGCAGCGCTGGCCGGGCTGTTCATCTTCGTCGTCGTGGCGATCGCGGTGTACGGCGTGATCGCCGTGCTGCGCGCGCGCCGCGAGTCGAAGCCGACGGTGCGCGAGACGCCGTACGAAGCGATGCCGGCCGCGCAGGCGCTCGGCAGCGGACGTTAAGGGGAGGCCGCGATGTTCAGCGATCTTGGCAGCGACCTGCGCAGCGCGGGGCGTTACCTCGGGCAGGCGTTGCGGCTGATGGTCGGCCTGCCCGACTACGACACCTACGTCGCGCACATGCGCGCGACCCATCCGGACCGCGAGCCGATGACGTATGAGGAATTCTTCCGCGAGCGTCAGAACGCGCGGTACGGGTCAGGCGCGGGGAAGTGCTGCTGAACCGGGCTGCCCAGGCCGTTCGGTCATCGAAAGGGAAGCGCCGCGATGCATGTCGCGGCGCTTTTTTCTTTGGCGGGCCGGCGGCGTGCTTCGCCGTTTGCCTGAACGCAGCACGGCAAATTCCGCCGGCCGGTATCATAGGGTTTCCTCTTTTCCCGATGGACCCGCAGGAGAACACGTCGTGCATGTCGGTGAGCGTTTCAACAGCATTTCCCATCTCGTCGGCGCGGTGCTGTCGGTGGTCGGCCTCGTCGCGCTCGTGACGATGGGCGCGCTCGAAGGCGATCCATACAAGGTGGTGAGCTTCAGCGTGTATGGCGCGATGCTGATCCTGCTCTATGCGATCTCGACGCTGTATCACAGCGTGCGCAATCCGCGCCTGAAAGCGATCCTGCAGAAGTGCGACCACTCGGCGATCTACCTGCTGATCGCCGGCAGCTATACGCCGTTCACGCTGGTCACGCTGCGCGGCCCGTGGGGCTGGTCGCTGTTCGGCGTGAGCTGGGGGCTGGCCGTGTTCGGGATCGTGCAGGAGCTGACGCTCGGGCGGCGCACGCGCCTGCTGTCGATGATCCTGTACGTGGCGATGGGCTGGCTCGCGCTCGTCGCGGTGCGTCCGCTGATCCACGCGCTGCCGCCGGTCGGTACCGCGTGGCTCGTGGCCGGTGGGTTGATCTACAGCGCGGGCATCTACTTCTTCATCAACGACGAGCGCATTCGCCACGGGCACGGCATCTGGCATCTATTCGTGCTGGCCGGGAGCCTGTGCCAGTTCGTCAGTGTCGCGATGTATGTCGCGTGAGCGGCAGGCGGCGTTGAGACAATGACGGCGCGCAGCGCCGCCGCGCGTGCACCTGCCGGAGCATGCGTTACCGGCGCGTGGCGGCCCGCAGCTGCGCGGCCGGTTCGCCGGATGCCGGTGTCGGCCTCGCCGTGATCCACCACGTCGCGGCGGCGAGCGCCGACAATCCGGTCGCGATGCCGAGCGCCACCCGCATCGCCGCCGGAAACGGCTGCAACGTCGCGATGCACGCACCGAAAATCGCCACCCCGAGCGCCGATCCACTTTGCCGCGCCGCGTTCAGCGCGGCCGCCGCCACGCCGGCGCGGCGCCGGTCGACCGTCCCGAGCGCCGGCGACGTCGCAGCCGGCGAGATGAATCCCGATGCGAAGCCGATCGCGAGCATCGGCGCGATGGCGAGCCACGCGGGTGTCGTCGCGCCGATGCCCGTCATGCCGAGCGCGCCGGCCGCATAGAGCCCAAACGCCGCGCACATCGTGCCGCGCGCGCCAAAGCGTGCAACCAGCTTGCCCGAACCCAGCCCGCCGAGCGCGACCATCGCGGTCATCGGCAGGAACGCGAGCCCCGTATCGAGCGGGCTCGCGCCGCGGACCTGCCGATAGAACAGGCTGAACACGAACAGCAGGCCGTAGAACACGAACGCCGACGCCATCGACACGAACGTCGAGCCGGCGAACAGCCGGTCGCAGAAGAACGCGAGCGGCAGCATCGGTTCGCGGCGCTGCGCTTCGATCACGATGAACGCGCTCCACGCGACGACGCTCGTCACCGCACCGCCGATGATCGGGCCCGAGCGCCAGCCGAGCGACGGGCCTTCGATCAACGTGCCGATCAGGGCCGCGATCGCAACGATGGCCGCGGCCTGGCCGCCCCAGTCGAAATGCCGCGAGGCGTCGACGACGGCGGCGCGCACGACAGAGCGGCCGAGCCAGATGCCGGCCAGCCCGAGCGGCAGGTTCACGAAGAAGAGGCTGCGCCACCCGAACAGATGGATCAGCAGGCCGCCGATCAGCGGGCCCGACGCCATCGCGATGCCGCCGCAGCCCATCCACAGGCTGATCGCCGACGCGCGCGCGGCCGGTTCGGGGAACGCGCGGTTGAGTAGCGCGAGCGAGCAGGGCACTAGCATCGCGCTGCCGACGCCTTGCAGCACGCGGGCGATCGCGAGCGCCGGGAGCGTCGGCGCGATGCCGCACAGTGCCGACGCGGCGACGAAGACCGCGAGTCCGGCGATATAGACGTCGCGATCGCCGAGCCGGTCGCCGAGCGTGCCGCCTGTCATCAGCAGGCTCGCGAACGCGAGCGTATACGCGTTCACGATCCACTGCAGGCCGGCCACGCGGCTGCCGAATGTCTGGGCGATGTCGGTGAGCGCGACGTTGACGATGGACGCGTCGAGCAGCACGAGCGTGTAGCTCACGCAGGTCGCGGCGAGCACGCGGCGCGCGACGACCCGATCCAGTGCGGCGGCCGTCATGCGCGTTCGGGCGACGGTGTGGCGGCCCGCAGCGCATTGAACCCGACCCATCCCCAGTACACGCGATGATGCGCGATCAGCCCGTCGCGCAGATCCATCACCTCGACGAGATCGACCTGGTCGCCGTCCGGCGTGGCGCGCGGATATTCCCACGTGAGCTGGCGGCCGTTCGAGAAGAACAGCCCGGTACGGTACCAGCGCCCGAGCTTGTTGCCCGGGTTGCGGAGGCCCGCTTCGAAGAATGCGCCGATCGCGGCCTTGCCGTGCAGCACGCCGGAGCCGTGATCGGGCAGCGTGACGACGATCAGCGGGGTTTCGAGCACCGCGTCGTCGGCATACAGCGCCATCAGCGCATCGATGTCGCGCGCGACGACGGCCGCGTGCCAGCCTTCATAAATGTGCCGGGCATCGGCGTCGGTCTGTGACATGGCGGGTTCCCTGAAGCATCGGTAACGGAACCCACTGTATGGCCGCGCCGCCGCGGGACGTTTCACGTCGACCCGAAACGTGGATGTCGCCGCGCCGCAGGCGGCCGCGTGACGGCCGTTATCCGGCCAGCGCGTCGAGATTCAGCTGATACGACTTCCCGATCCACACCGCGCAATCGCGATGGTCGCGCAGTTCGTCGTTCGTATTCGGATGCAGGAAGATATCGAGCGCGCCGTGGTTCAGGACGAGCCACGGCACGATCTCGTCGAAGCGCGCGGCGTCGAATGCGATCTGGTACGACCAGGCCGGATGCGGGCCGACGAGGCGTTCGTGAAAGCGGCCGAGTTCGATGACCGCGCCGAACCGTTCGTCGACGACCTGGCGAAACGCCCAGGCCGCGTCGCGGCTGGCCGCATCGAAATAGACGTGGGCGTGCCAACTGTGGATGGCGGTGATGTCGAGGGCAGCCATGGAAGGACTCGATGAAAAGGGGAATGCATGAGGTGCCGTGCGAAACGGCCGATGCGTGATTATCGCGCGTCCTTGCCGTGCGCGTCGTGTCGCGATCCGGCAATCCGGACGCGATGACTTGTCCTGAATCACGAAAAACGTTCGCTTCGATTGGGCCGGCGATTGCGGTATCCGCACGCGCGATATCACGCCGGAAGCCTTGTCGGCGGGTGCGCCGGTGGTGATCGCATCGGCAACATGTCATTTCCGAAATTGAAAAAGCGCGGCGTGCGCTGCTTCGGATCGTCTGAACAAACGCGATCAGGGCGTTGAATGAAATAAAGAAATGCCTGTTTGGCGGGATTCGCGCATGACGCGGTTTGCGCACCGGGTGTCGACACCGAAAATATCAATTGCGGAATCGGCTATTCATACGGAATGCGGCGCGTCATACGATGGTTTCAACGCATCGTCGATCATGATCGATGCGGGGACAACCATCTGGAGGCCACTATGCGATCCCTCGTTCCCGTTGCGGTACTTTCCTGCGCACTCGTTGCGCTGCCCGCTGTCAGTTTCGCTCAGTCTGCCGTGACCGACGGCGCATCGAATGCGTCGCTGTCGAGCTGGTCGGCGGCGCGTGCCGAAACCGACGCGCAACTGCTGCAGATGACGCGCGCCGGTTATCGCGCAACGTCGGCCGGCAACCAGAACTATCCGCTCGCGATGCAGCGCGCGCTCGAACGTATCCACAACGCGGTGCCGGACCGGTCGCGCGAAGCGCGTGCCGAGATGGAAGCGCGCGCCGCGCGCGACGTGCAGGGCGGCCATCCGGTCAGGGCGTTCTTCGTGAAGACCGCGTACTACCTGAAGGGCGAGAACACGTTCTGATGCAGGAGACGAACATGGCTTGCCCGATCCGATTTGCCGGCGGCGTGCGCGCGTCGGCGCCGCGCCGGCCGCTGGACGAGCGAGCGACGCCACGGCGCGACGATGGGCACGGCGCGCGGCGTCGTGCGAAGCATCTGCGCGATGCACACCGCGACGCCATTGCGTGCCGCCTCGCATGGCCCGCCTTCGACGCGAGCGATGCGCCCGCCGACGGGAGCCCATCATGAAAGGCACCCGGAAGCACCGTCGCCACGTGCCGCTGACCCGCGAGTGGCTGCTGCCGCTGCCGCCCGTGCATGCGCGCGACATTTCGCTGAAATGCCACATGGCGCTCGTCGCGCTGCGTAGCGGGCATGGCAGCGAGGCGCTGCTGATGCGCTTGCGCACGAGCGTCTACCTGGTGTTCCTGGCGCTCGACGATGCGGTATGCGCGGACGCGGACATCGACCTGTGCGTCGATGCGGAACGTGCGCTCGACGCGGGTGTGGCGCGCGCGGTGCAAAGCGGCGCATGGGCGCTGCATGACGACGAATGCGCGGTACTCGAGCATGTGCTCACGGCGCACGACACGTGCGTCACGACGCTCACGCGGCATCGGCTGGCCGAGCTGTGGGAGCACGTCTGCGCGTTCGCATCGAGCGGCCAGCCGGCGCTCGTCGCGGGCGCGGCGCAGAAGATGCGCGTGCATGCGGCCGAATCGCTGGCCGCGTAGCGTCGCACCGGTTTCGCAGGGAGGATGGAGGAGACAGGGCCGGCCGCACCGGCGCAGCCGACACGGTCGCGCTGATTCCGCGCATGCGTGATGTCGCGGCAATCGATACGGTGACGGCGAAACGCGATGCAAAACCGCGGCCCAAAACAAAAGCGCCACGGAGCGGACTCCGTGGCGCTTCATTTTTTCCCGCCGGCGCGGAGGCGGGGCCTCCGCGTGGCGAAACGCGCTTAAGCGGCTGCTGCCGGCTTCGCCGCCTTTTGCAGCTTGCCCTTGCCGGCGCGCTGGATTTCCTCGAGCTTGATCTCGACGTGACGCGAGAACACGTACTCGGCCGGGCGCTGCTTGTCGATCGGAATGTCCGGAGCGAACGGGCCGTCGGTCTTGATGCCCTTGCGGCTCACGGCGAACGCCTTCAGCGGATGCGCCATCGTGTCCATCACGGCGGTCGCTTCGAAGCCGCAGTGGACCATGCAGTCCGCGCACTTCTCGTAGTTGCCGACGCCGTAGTTGTCCCAGTTCGTGTCTTCCATCAGTTCCTTGAAGGTCTTCACGTAACCTTCGCCGACCAGGTAGCACGGCTTCTGCCAGCCGAACACCGTACGCGCCGGGTTGCCCCACGGCGTGCACTTGTACGTCTGGTTGCCGGCCAGGAAGTCGAGGAACAGCGACGACTGGCTGAACGACCAGCGCTTGCCGCCTTCACCGCGCTTCAGGATTTCGCGGAACAGGTTCTTCGTCTTGTCGCGGTTCAGGAAGTGCTGCTGATCCGGCGCGCGCTCGTACGCATAGCCCGGCGACACGGTGATGCCGTCGACGCCTATCGGCTTCAGCGTATCGAAGAACTTCGCGACGCGCTCGGGGATCGCATCGTTGAACAGCGTGCAGTTGATGTTCACGCGGAAGCCGCGGCGCTTCGCTTCCTTGATGGCCGCGACCGCCTTGTCGTACACGCCTTCCTGCGACACCGAGTGGTCGTGCATCTGCGCGTCACCGTCGAGGTGGACCGACCAGACGAAGTACGGGCTCGGCTGGTAGTCGTCCATCTTCTTTTCCATCAGCAGCGCGTTCGTGCAGAGGTAGACGAACTTCTTGCGCTTCATGATGCCGCGGACGATTTCCGGCATTTCCTTGTGCAGCAGCGGCTCGCCGCCCGCGATCGACACGATCGGTGCGCCGCACTCGTCGACCGCTTCCAGGCATTCCTGGACGGACAGACGCTGGTTCAGGATGGGGTCCGGGTAATCGATCTTGCCGCAGCCGTTGCACGCGAGGTTGCAGCGGAACAGCGGCTCGAGCATCAGCGCGAGCGGATAGCGTTTGTTGCCGGACAGGTGTTGGCGCGTGATGTACGCGCCGACGCGGACTTGCTGGAGCAGCGGAATAGACAAGAGATGTCCTCCTTAAACTTCGCGGGCGACAGCTTGCGTGAGCTTCGCCGGCAGCTTGAATTCGACTTTTTCCTCACGGCCCGCCATCGTCGTGACGTCGACGGGACCCAGCGCGCGCAACGCGCCGATGACATCTTCGACCATCTCCTCGGGCGCGGACGCCCCGGCGGTCAGGCCCACGGTTTTCGCATTCGCGAACCATTCGGCCTTGACTTCCGAACCGTCGGCGACGAGGTAGCTCGGCACACCGCTTTCGGTGCCGATCTCGCGCAGGCGGTTCGAGTTCGAGCTGTTCGTCGCACCGACGACCAGCAGCACGTCAACCTGTTCGCTCAGCTCGCGCACGGCGGCCTGGCGATTTTGCGTCGCGTAGCAGATGTCGCGCGTGTCCGGGCCGACGAGGTCGGTGAACCGGCGCTGCAACGCTTCGATGATGCCGCGCGTATCGTCCACCGACAGCGTGGTCTGCGTAATGTACGCGACCGGCGTGTCGACGGGCAGCGTCAGCGTATCGACTTCGGCTTCGCTCTGCACGAGGATCACCTCGGCCGGAATCTGGCCGATCGTCCCCTCGACTTCCGGGTGGCCCGCATGGCCGATCAGGATCAGCCGGCGGCCCGCCGCGACATACTGGCGGCCTTGCACGTGCACTTTCGTGACGAGCGGGCAGGTGGCGTCGAGCACGTCGAGCCCGCGCGTTTGCGCGTCGCGCTCGACCGTCTGGGCGACACCGTGCGCGCTGAAGATCGCGACAGCGCCGTGGGGCACCTCGTCGAGTTCCTCAACGAATCGGGCCCCTTTATTACGCAGATTCTCGACGACATGCCGGTTATGCACGATCTCATGACGCACATAGACCGGCGCACCGTGCTGTTGCAGCGCGCGATCGACGATCTCGATCGCCCGGACAACCCCCGCACAAAAGCCGCGGGGCTGGGCAAGGATGACTCGCATAAGTGAGCGAACTCCGACGACAGACGCCGGGGTTCGAGGAGCTGGCACTCGCTCGCTCGCCCCGGCTTGATGTTATGAAGGCAGGAACGAACCGGCCGGCCAGGCCCCGGAACCCCGAATTAGTCGCGCATTTTAACTCTATCGGGAAGTCCTTGCTCTGGTGCTGTTTCCGGCGTGTTGCATTTGCGGGAGAACCGCGTCGGCGCTGGCGCGCGCGGAACCCAGTAAACTACGCGGTTTCGCGGGCAGCCGCTCCGGCTGCCCGGCGTCGCGCTCATTTCAAGGCCATTCGATGACCGTCGATTCTTACGCGTATTGCCCGGCCGCCCATGCGGTTTCGGGCGTTGTGTTCCTGACCCTTATTGATTTCGCCGATGCCGGCGCCCGACAGGAGGCGCGCCGATGATGCTGGTGCTTGCATTCCTGGTGTCCGGCCTGTCGCTGATGATCTGGATCGTGCTGCTCGTCGCGCGCGGCGGCTTCTGGCGCGCGGTGCCCGCGCGGCCGCTGCCGCCCGAGGCGCGCGGCGCGGCGGCCGAGGCCGGCTGGCCGGCCGTCGTCTCGGTCGTGCCGGCGCGCAACGAGGCCGACGTGATCGCCCGGGCGGCGACTTCGCTGCTCGAGCAGGATTACCCGGGCGACTTTCATCTGATCATTGTCGACGACCACAGCGACGACGGCACCGCCGACGCGGCCCGCGCGGCCGCGCTCGCGATCAACCGCGCCGACCGGCTGACGGTGCTGGCCGCGAAGCCGCTGCCGGCCGGCTGGTCGGGCAAGGTATGGGCGCAGTCGCAGGGGATCGCCGCGGTGCAGACGCTCGGCCTGCCGGCCGACTACCTGCTGCTGACGGATGCCGACATCGGCCATCCGCCCGACGCCGTCGCGCAGCTCGTCACGCGCGCGCAGGCCGAGAACCGCGATCTCGTGTCGCTGATGGTGCGGCTGCGCTGCGATTCGTTCTGGGAAAAGGCGCTGATCCCGGCATTCGTGTTCTTCTTCGCGAAGCTCTACCCGTTCTCGTGGATCAACAACCCGCGCAACCGGACGGCCGGCGCCGCGGGTGGCTGCATGCTCGTCAAGCGCACGGCGCTCGAGGAAGCGGGCGGCATCGAGTCGATCCGCGGCGCGCTGATCGACGACTGCAGCCTCGCCGCGCAGATCAAGCATCGCGGCGAAGGCCGCCATCCGATCCGGCTCGACCTGGCCGACCGCAGCGTGTCGCTGCGCCCGTACGACAGTTGGCGCGACATCTGGAACATGATCGCGCGCACCGCGTTCACGCAGCTGCACTACTCGCCGCTGCTGCTGGCCGGCACGCTGCTCGGGATGACGATCATATATCTCGTGCCGCCCGCCGCGGCGCTCGCATACGGCGCGCGCGCGTGGCCGGCGTGGCTCGCATGGGCGTCGATGTGCGCCGCGTATGCGCCGATGCTGCGCTACTACCGGCGCTCGCCGCTGTGGGCGCCGGCGCTGCCGCTCGTCGCGCTGTTCTACGTCGGCGCGACGTTCGCGTCCGCGTGGCGCTACTGGCGCGGCAAGGGCGGCCAGTGGAAGGCGCGCGTGCAGGCGCCGGTGGATCGCTGAGTCTTGCCCGGGAGGCGTGCCTCCCGGCAGCCGGAAAGCACACAGCCCGATCGGTGGAAACCGGTCGGGCTGTTTCGTTTTCGGCGGTGCGGTGCGACTGCATCAGCCGTCGAACGAACCCCGGCCCGGCAGTGTGCGTCGCGTAACGTGGCCAGAAGCGCAGTCTCGTACCTTGGACGAATTGTGGCGGTGACCGTTGTCAGTCGTGTCTCGCTGTCGCGTTGAACGAGGATTCAAATAGCGCCCATTAGCTCACACGCTATGCGGCAATAGATGGAACAGTAGGGCGGCGATGTCGCGTTTCTGTTGCACCACGTCGAATACTGGAGAGAGATCAGGCGATTCCGAATCCCGACATACTCGAGCGCAGCACTGCACCGCATGTCGTCTTGTGTCCATCGAGGGCGACCGGGCGTCCTTCGACCACGAAATTCGGGTCGCCCTCCGCGATTACACAGACTTGATGCCCCTCAATCGGGCAGATACAGGGATCGCCTTTCCTTGCGACAGCCTTTCCGTCGATATCAAAGTTCGACGCGCCACCCACGACCTGTCCTCCGTGATCGGTTGAGTCTCCTACTCGAATAGCGTTACGCATCGTTCGTCATTCTCCATCACCCTTTCGGGGGCACGTTGCCAGTGTCCGCAGCACCCGGCGGCGCAATGTCGTCAACGGCAACAAGGGTCCATATAGTCGGCACGCTATGCCTAGACTCCCGACCCATTACACGGTCCAGAATGCCCGGCTGATTCAATATTTCGATCGATGGCATGACCGTTCCGAGTTCGAAGTACTGCCGGCTCCCACCAGCGACCGGAAGGCCGTTAGCTTCTGGGCATGTCCACCAACCGCTGCGCGGACAAGCGCCTCCCGTTTGCACAATAGTATTCAGTGGCGCTGGCGGTACCCCTGTTTCGCTCGCCTGATCCCCACCGGTGGCCGGGCGCAGCCGTATTGAATTCACAATCGACTCGAATAGCTTGGTTGCCTGTTCTTCGGTCAAGCCGGGCCGTTGATCGGTGCGGGTCGTCAATTCAACCGAAAGCGTGGGCTTCAGTGGCTGCAAATGTTCACCTTGCGCTTCCCAATGAAACTGGTAGGTGCGAAAGCCGCCGTCGGTCGGAAGCGACCACAAGCCTTCCTCACCCTTTCGGCCGTTCACGTCATGTTCGCCACGTTGCAAGGTGCGAATACCCGACACGAGTGATTGCAGCGCCCCCGGAATGACGCCGCTATCGACTCGCTGCAATAACGACTTCGTATCTGGCTTGGCCGTCATCGTCGTTACGTGTACGAGTAGGCCCGGGGCACTTGGCAGTTCGAACGTGATCGATGCTATTTCGTGCTGCGGCGTCTTCCCGTCATCGGCAAAGTAACCATCTTTTAAGCAAAACCCCGCATCCTGAGGAATCTGATTTGGAGTGCGCGCCCGGAGACTCGGTAAAAATCTATTTTTTAAATTCTCAGTAATTTGGGTGTATTTGTCGGGATCGAATCCATCGGTGTCGATGAAAAACGTTCTGCCATTAATCCATTTATATGCCTCAAAGCCGAGAATTTTTTCTCGGTACATGATCGCCGATTTGAGGAATATCATTCCGTTGTCGTGCAAATCGATTACTCGATCAAAAGCAAGGTCACTCTTGTGCTGTGGTTTCTTTAGCCCATTCTCTCTTGCCTTCATTCTCTGTTGGAAGGCTGAAATGTTCGGATATTTTGTATTGGTTTGGACGAGGCCGAACATATATTCACCCATCTGTGCATATAGTTCCATATTCGCTGGAACATCAACTAGATATCGTCCAACACAGTATGTTTTTGATTCGTTCATATTCGGCTCGCCAGCTACACAGGTTACGGACAAAAATGTGAGGATCAGTGTTATCAGTCTCTGAATCTTCATGCGCTTCCCTGAGGAGATACATTCGATTGCTGGACCGGCGGCGCTAGTTGAACAATCTTTGCGATGGACCATAACACACATTCGCGCACCGGCTCATTGTTGTACGACATTTGATGATCGAATCCGGTCATGCGGAAAGTAATCGGTTTCGATCCACCTTCAGTGATCAAATTCCCTGAGTCGAACGGTACGGTTCCGTCACCAGAAAACACGATATCGTTCGCCTGCTCATCCTTCGGAGAGGGAGCATTCTCCAGTTTAAACGTCGCCTTCTGTGTGCCAAATTTCAAAACGGATTTTCCAAATAAATCAAAGTCATTTGATTTTAGAGTTGGCAATTTCCATTCAAACTCGGCGCCAACTTCATCCTTTGTTGACCAGTTGACATTTCCAAAGGATACTTGCTTTTTATCTGCGCCGTAGTATGCGTAAGTAACGGGGTGGCAATATAAATTCAGCGCATCGTGAAAGTCCTCGGCTGCCTGAATTGCCTTTTTGTAGCGACTCATATCCCGCTTGCCTTCATCATTTTTTATTTTCGCAGGATTAATCAAATCCTCGTTAACCATTCCCCACCAAACGTCGTTTACGCTGGTTGAGTAAATTTCGTCATAGGGATTCGATAGCGGCAACGGTGGCATGGCTTCGACTTTGTTTCCATTTGAATGCCGAATGAACTTAAGCCATCCCGGCGAAAAGTTTTTTGTTGGCAGAAGTTCAAGCGGACCGGGAGAGTTCCCCATCACGCATACGATATCAGCTGCACTCCAACCCATGATTTCCGCCACCAGCGCACCTTCAACGTTGAATGACCCGCTTACTTCAGTGCCGGCACGGAAGCGACGATATACAACCGGAGCGCCACCGACAGGTTGCACACCATGAACGATACCTAGCACCGTGTCGGGGCCGGCGTGGCTTGCGGCGACGGGGGCAGTGCTCGGTTCTTGCTGTTTAATTTGAGTTGCGTCGGTGTCGTCCGGTGTTTCTGCTCCCTCGGCTTGCCCGCCGCTGGAATTACCGTCGGCATCGCTTCCGCTACCGGAAGTCGAGTTAGCGGCGCTGCTCAATTTCTGTGCCGCGCGGCGCGCGACAAGTCCGCCCATTGAGTGCGTGACGATGATGACCTTTCCGGTAGAGATCCAATAGGAACCCTTCTTGTAGTATTCAATTGCTTCATTGATACGCGCAATGAGCTGATCTGCCGACGCGTCATTCGATGCGAGCCAGTTGTATCCGCACACCCATACCGGATAGTAATACTGTGACACTCGCGAGAATTCATCAGGTGCGAGCGGTTCGATGGTCACGCCTTGTGGGTTCCACTCTTTGCGAACGTCGATCGATTGATTCTTTACAATCCGCTCTAACGTCTGCGCTACTTGCCATACGTCTTTCGGCTTTGGCTCATCGGAAGGTAGTTCGGGTTCAACGAAAGGCTCGTTCAGTGCGAATTCGAGTTCGGCAAGAATCCCGCCGTAGCTATCAAAGTGAATTTCGCCCCATCCACGTCGTTTCGCTTCGTCATTCGTCAACGAGAATAAATATCGTGGAATGCTTACCTTTCCGCTGCGGTCCACTTCGACTCGCTCAGGGCCAATCTGCATTTGTCTCGCCGCCGGGCTCTGATGCAACCGGCGGAACCATTCGCCGAGACCCGCCATCTTGCCGTTTGGCGGGCTCCACGCGGGCGCGCCAGGCTTGGTCGCGTTCTTGTTTCCGCAGAGATTTGTTCCCATGATGCCAGGCACAAAAATCACCGGAATGACGTGTCGCGGGGGCAGTTTCCCAAGCGCACACACTTTGAACGATTCCGGACTCATAACGCTATCAAAGTACGGGTTGCCGTTCACATCGAATCGAAGTGGGACGCGGCGATACGCTTGTTTCACTCCGCACTCCGAGTTCCCGTTTGCAGTTTCAGCGGTAGCCATTTCTATTAATCTTCTTTTATGTTCAGTCAACCGGAAGGAATGTAACTGGACGAATCTCGCTATCGTTCGCAATCAGCGAGTGCGTACCATCGGCTGTCAGCTTTCCTTGATCGCGTATGCCACCGACATCGTCCATGACCTTGTGCGCAAGCCCGACATGCGGCTTGCCGTCTGGACCGACTACCTTAAACCGCTCATCCGTCTTCATCGATGAAGTCGGCATGCTCGGCAGGTCCGCCGTGCCTCCACCGCCCGTGACCGCCTGAAAGCCGCTTGATTCAATTCGATGCTCACCGGTTGATGACTGGACGATTTTTCCATTCGCAATTTTTATCACCGCGCCGTTTGTTCGCAGTTCCAGCTCCGGGGCTTCCAAAATCAACTTTTCGAGCGAGTAAAGGTGCAAGCGCTCAGACGTGCCGATTTCGCCCTTTCCTTGGTGCGCCTGAATAGTCAAGTCGCCTGATCCCACCATAAGCCTCATCCCGGCTTTGGCGAATGCCGATAGTCCCTGCGCGGCACGCATCAGGATGCGCCGGCCGGCGCTGAGATTGACATCCTGAGCGGCTACCGATTCAACATTTCCGCCTGCGACCGCAAGAACGTTTTCCGGACTGGATATCGCGATACCGTCCGGCGCAGTAACACCGATCGCCGCTGCTCCGCCGTCGTCTGCCCACTCTCGAATGCCTTTCGTCAACTTTTCTTGCAGGCCGGTATCAGTCTCGTACGCATCATGCGTTGATGACAATTCACTCAGCCTCTTTGCGATAGACAGAGCCAGTTCCAATTGACCGGTCAATTCCGCTCGATCTAGGACGCGCCCGCTTGCATTGTTGCGGGCGTCTGTCGAAAGCAGCATCCCTCGTGCGGCTCGAATCGCGCCGGATAGATCGGTGCGAAGTTCGAAGCCTTCACCCCGCTTTTCCGATGCACCTTTGTCGCGAGGATGGCCAATCCAGCCCTGATTGAGCTGAGTTTTGCCGTGTTCGGAGGATAGTTTGGTCTTTGTCTGTGCAGTCGTATCATCGAATTGCAACTCGCCATAGCCCAGGCCGCCGATTTCCTTCGACCGGATGCCGTATAGCGGCGCGTTGTCGGGCAGATTTCCTGCGCTGGCGAACTGCACGGGTGCATGTTGCGCGTCGAACATGTTTGCGACTACGATCGGTTTATCCGGATCGTTCTGCATGAATAGAACGAGAACTTCGGAACCGACTCGCGGCCAGAACGCTGTTCCAGATTGTGCATCCGCCCACGGTTGCGCGACGCGCACCCGTGCGGAATCGCGTGGTGTGCCGCTTGCGCCGCTATCGGAATGATCGTCTCGTCGAGCAAACAGGAATTGAACACATATGCGTCCTTGATCGTCCACATCGACTTCGCCGTTTCCGACCACGCGCGCACTGATTGGGCCTACAGCCGGCACGCAGGACGCGTCCCACATCGGGACGATATGTGTTGATGCTCGAACACACTCGAAGCGATTAAGGATCGGGCTATCTTCTTCGATTTCGAACTTGCCTTTCCCCGGTGAGTTCGGAAGAAGACTGTTGCGCACGCGTGTTTCCACATGTGTCAACACGAATTGACGCTCTTCGGCTGGATGCCTGTCGATTTCCGGATGGCCGGCCATCGAAAAGACCGTGCCTGCGCCCCCCACGAATGCACGGACGACACTTTGGCCTGCAAAGTGCTTTGCACCTTGCGAGAGCGCAAGTTGGCGACGCTGCATAACCTGTTCGTAGTGGTCTGCATTCTCCGCGATGTGCGGCGAGTCGTACCAATATTGGGTCAGAGTCGCGGCCAGGGCTTTGCCGTGTTCGCCTTGGTCCTGTGACGTCGTGGCGTCGAGTTGTTTGACACCGGCGGTTTGATAATCATGTGATGCGGCGTACACGGCACCGGGCGCAAGTTCTCTATATGCCTCCCACGCGAAAATCGTGTCGTTCGGCTCCGTCGCATCCGCTCGATTGAAGCGTACAAGGCCGGCCCGGTTTGCCTTCCACGCGTCGGCTTTATCGACAAGGTGCAATGTGTGAATAGGTGCGCCGTTCTCTATCTGATGCGTGAAGTACCAACTAATGCCTTCGCGGCGCCACAAGCGAGTCATAAATGCGAGGTCGCTTTCCTTCGCCTGCATCGTGAATCCCCGACTTGGGTAGGTGCCGAGCGCGCTCGTGTCGAGTCGAAACGCTGCGCCGATGACCTGATTGCCGGTCGTGTGCTCTTGAATGATCGTGTGCGAAATGTCTGCAACGGATGCATCGCGGAATACACGCCACGTCACGCGTCGATCAAGCAATGAAAGCGCGTCAGTGCAGACGAATTCGTAAAGCACAAAGCCACCATCGGCGGCAAGTTGACGTGCTTCGCAAACGATTGCACAAATGGTTTGTTCAATGCCCGCGATGTCGCCAATCTGGAACGCCACGGGCGCACCGATGAATGCCTTCAGCGGCATTGAGATATCGCTGGATAGCGCTTGCAGGGTGAGCCTGATCGGCTCACAAACACCTTCGCGTGCGGTGAGTTGATGCGCCAGGACGGCGTCGCCCGGCAGGCTCATTGATGACGCAAACTGCACTTGTAGCAACCGGCGAGATTGCGTGAAGCCGGACAGCAGCCTTTCAAAGTTTAGAAACTGTGCCGATATGGCACGAACAAATTCTATTGGATTCATTGTTGTTTTGTGCCCTCAGGTCTCGACGGTTACCCGTGTCATACAGCTTCCGCGCTTGTCGGCCGGCATTTCAACCTTCCAGTCACGTGCAGCACGTATCTGAAAGATTGCAAAAAGTCGATCATCACACCACAAAAGCTCGACCATACGAACTACTTTTGTAAGTGTCAATCTAGTTATTTACAAACCTGTTGGCCTTGACAGGTGTGCCGAATCCGAAAATCAAAATTATCTAATTAATGTGGATGCAGCCAGATTGTTAAATGAAGTGCCTGCTCACCGCGCGATGTCGATTGATTGGGCGCCGGTCAAGATGTCACGGCGTCTGACATAAAGCTCGCCACTGGCAGTGACTCAATCATCGAGCATTGTGATTTGTCCGCGTAGAGCTCTGCATATCCGAAGGGTGCTCCCGACACTTCAATTCCCAGACATGTCTCAGTCATAAAGAAACACACCGAGGGTCGGATGGAAAATCCAATCCTCGGTGTGCAAGGCCATCGGTGGAAACCGGTCGGGCTGTTTCGTTTTCACCAGTGCGGCTTGCCGGCCTTCAGCGCTGCGTCAGCATCATGTACATCTGGACCACGACGTCCGGCGAGAACGTGAACGGCACCCAGCCGTAGCCCGTGTGGCGGGCCACCAGCAGGCGGTCGCCGTTCGACTGTTTCTGCACGGCCATCATCGGGTTCTTCGTCGTCACGAAGCGCCAGCCGGCCGGGATGCCGGGCGGCGGCTCCGGCTGCATCGACGCACGCGCATGCGCGAGTTCCTCGATCAACTGGCCCAGTTGTTCCGGGTGCAGCGTGATCGATTCGCCGTTGATGGTCAGCGTGAGTTCGTTCTGCGTCGGGCGCGACACGTGCAGCGTCGCTTTGTCGGACGGGGCCGGGGCGGTGTCGACGTCGGCTTCGGCTGCGGCTTCAACCGGCGTTTCGGCTTGCGCTGTCGCGACGATGGCCGTTTCGGCGTCGGCCGTCGCATCCACCGTGTCGGCCGCGGCAGGCGCGGGCGCGATCACGGCCGGTTCCGCCGCCGGCGTACCCGCCGGTGCAGGTTCGACGACTTCGGCTGCCACTGCCGTGGCGGGGACTGCGCCCGTCGCGGCTTCCTTGACGACGGCCTCGACCAGCGCCTCGGCGTCGGCGATGGCCTTCGCGTGATGCTGCGCCGCCGCTTCGGCTTGTGCGATCGCTTCGGCATGACGCTGCGTGACCGCTTCCGCCTGCGCGGTGGCATCGGCGTGGCGCTGCGCGGCGGCCTCGGCCTGCGCGATCGCTTCGGTATGGCGTTGCGTGACGGCTTCGGCCTCGGCGGTCGCCTCGGCATGACGCTGCGCGGCGGCCTGCGTTTCCGCGATCGCCTGCGTGTGCTGCTGCGAGAGCGCTTCGGCTTCCTTGATCGCAGCCGTGTGGCGCTGCGCGGCGGCTTCGGCTTCGGCGATGGCAGCCGCGAGACGCTGCGTGGCCGCTTCGGCTTCGGCAGTGGCTTCCGCGTGCCGCTTCGCGGCGGCCTCGGCTTCGACGGTCGCGGCTGCATGGCGCTGCGCGGCCGCTTCGGCTTCGGTGGCTGCCGCGTGATGGCGCTGCGCGGCGGCCTCGGCTTCGGCGATCGCTGCCGCGTGGCGTTGCGACGCCGCTTCGGCATCCGCGTGACGCTGCGCGAGCGCTTCGGTCAGCGCGGTGGCTTCCGCATGGCGCTGCGACGCGGCTTCGGCTTGCGCGGTGGCATCGGTATGACGCTGGGCGGCGGCTTCGGCCGCGGCGGTCGCGCTGGCGTGGCGCTGCTGCGCTGCCTCGGCATCGGCTGCTGCTGCCGTGTGGCGTTGTGCGGCGGCCTGCGCTTCGGCTTCCGCGGCGGCGTGACGCTCGGCCGCGGCCCGGGCCTCCGCTGCCGCGGCGCGCGCGAAGGCTTCCGCGCTGCGGGCCGCCTGCTGCGCGGCGTGGTGATCGTGGAGGAGCTGATCGACGCCCGTGGCGAGCGAAGCGATCTGATCGTTCAGGTTCATGCGTGTCTTCTCTGCGTAAGACCCGCGATTTTAACCGCTGCGCCGGTAGCGGGCCGCCTGCGACGTGTAACAAAGTGCGCAAAGCGGCGTGAAGCACGCCGCTTTGTGTTACTTCAGGTAGCCCGCGGAGCCGAACCAGTCGAGCGCATCGCGCAGCCCTTCGCGGTACGGGCGCGCCCGGTAGCCGAGTTCGCGCTCGGCTTTCGCGGACGTGAAATACATCTTGTTCTTCGACATCCGCAGCCCGTCCACGGTGACGAACGGCTCCTTCTTCGTGAACTTCGCGACCGCTTCCGCACCGACCGCGAGCGGGTAGAGCGGCCAGCGCGGCAGCGCGATCGTCGGCGCCTTGCGGCCCGTCATCTGCGCGATGTCGGCCAGCATCTGCTGCAGCGGCAGGTTCTCGCCGCCGAGGATGTAGCGCTCGCCGATCCGGCCGCGCTCGAGCGCGAGGAAGTGGCCGTGCGCGACGTCGTCCACATGCACGAGGTTCAGCCCCGTGTCGACGAACGCGGGAATCTTGCCGAGCGCGGCTTCGACGATGATGCGGCCGGTCGGCGTCGGCTTCACGTCGCGCGGGCCGATCGGCGTCGACGGATTGACGATCACGGCCGGCAGCCCTTCGTCGGCGATCATCCGCTCGACCGCGCGTTCCGCCAGCACCTTGCTGCGCTTGTAGACGCCGATCGCCTGCTCGGCCGTGAGCGGCCGGTTTTCATCGGACGGATCGCCGGCGCTCGTCACCTTCAGCGTCGCGACGCTGCTCGTATAGACGATCCGCTCGACGCCTTCCGCGCGCGCGGCGCGCATCGTCGCGACCGCGCCCTCGAGGTTCGCGCGCTCGATCTCGTCGGGGTCGGGCGCCCACAGCCGGTAGTCGGCTGCGACGTGCAGCAGGTAGCGCACGCCGCGCAGCGCGGCGCGCATCGACGCCTCGTCGCGCATGTCGCCGGTGACGATCTCGGCGTCGAGATCCGCCACGTTCGTGCGCGGGCTGGTCGGGCGCACGAGCACGCGCACCGCATAGCCCTTCTGCTGCGCGATGCGCGCGACGGCCGAGCCGACGAAGCCGGATGCGCCGGTGACGAGAACGAGATCGCGGGAGGTATCAGTCATGCGTTTCCTTCAGGGCCGCGCGCGGGCGGCGCGGCGGTTGAGCATCGGCGAGATTGTACGTGGTCGGCGCGGGCGGCGACGCCAGGCCGCGACGGGCGTGAAGCGGCTCCGGCCCGTGTGCGAAGCGGCCGACGCGACTACAATGCCGGGCTTGAATGCAACGGGAGGGCGACGCGATGAGCCGCAATGAACTGGACGAACGGATCGAGACCTACTACGTGCGGGTGCGCGGCGTCGTGCAGGGCGTCGGCTTCCGTCATGCGACGGTGCGCGAGGCGCATGCGCTGAAGCTGCGCGGCTGGGTCGCGAATCTCGAGGACGGCACCGTCGAGGCGATGATCCAGGGCCCCGGCGCGCAGATCGACCGGATGCTCGCGTGGCTGCGCCACGGGCCGCCGGCCGCGCGGGTGACCGAGGTGACGTTCGAGGAACGCAAGACCGAGAAACGCTTCGAGCGCTTCCAGCAGCAATAAGAAGAGGCGCGGAACGATCATGACGGGGTATCCGGAGGCCGGGCGCGGCCTCATGTTGTCGGTGATGGCGTCGACACTGTTCGCGCTGATGTCCGTCTACGCGAAACTGCTGGCGCCGCTCACGGGGCTCGACATCTTCGCGTGGCGCGTGTTGTGGACCGCGCCGGGCGCGCTCGCGCTGATCGCGTTGCGCGGCCGCTGGCCCGCGCTCGTCGACCTCCTGCGGCGCAGCGTGCGCGACTGGCGCCTGCTGATTGCGCTGCCCGTGAGCGCCGCGCTGCTCGGCGTGCAGTTGTGGCTGTTCCTGTGGGCGCCGCTGCACGGCCGCATGCTCGAAGTGTCGCTCGGCTATTTCCTGCTGCCGCTGACGATGGTGCTCGTCGGCCGCTTCTACTATCACGAACGGCTCGATCCGCTGCAATGGGCGGCGGTCGTGTGCGCCGCGCTCGGCGTCGCGCATGAAGTGTGGGCGACGCGCGCGTTCGCGTGGCCGACGCTCGTCGTCGCGCTCGGCTATCCGCCGTATTTCGTGCTGCGCCGGCGGATCAACGCCGATTCGCTCGCCGCGTTCGCGGTCGAGATCGTGCTGCTGTGCCCGGTCGCGTTCGCGATGGTCGCGACGAGCACGACGCAGGTGGCCGCCCATCCGGTGCTGTGGGCCGCGCTGCTGCCGGGCCTCGGCGTGCTCAGCACGCTCGCGCTCGCGAGCTACCTGAAGGCGAGCCGGATGCTGCCGATGGCGCTGTTCGGGATTCTCGGCTACGTCGAACCCGTGCTGCTCGTCGCGGTGTCGCTGCTGCTGCTCGGCGAGACGCTGAGCATCGCGGAGCTCGCGACGTACGGGCCGATCTGGGTCGCCGTCGCGCTCACCGCGTGGCACAGCGCGATGCTGATGCGGCGCCTGCCCGCGCGCGGATAAACGTCGATCGCGAGGCGGCGGCGCATGCGGCGTGCCGCGTCGCGCATCGCAAAACACCCACGCCGCAGCGGTCGAACCCATCGATGCTGACCGCAAACTGGCGTCGCGCTGACGCGAGTCTGGCGACGCTGCCTGCCTTGCGCGACAAGGCTCGCACCTGTAATCGAACAGAAGATTCGGTTGCACTTTGTTACTTAGGGTCTCCCCGGATCGGCCATTAGACTGGCCTTACCGACTTCCCTTCGTATGCAGCCTTTCAATGAACGGTCATCTCCGTGCCTGGCCGGCCGGGTTGGCGCGATGCGGGCATACGCGTATCGCCGCCGATCGCGCTCGCCTGCTTCTCCCCGATCCATTCTCCGGTGCGTGCCGCACCGCCGTCGTGCAGGGGGGCTCATGTCGTTGAGCCCGCCGCCTTCGGCCACGTTTGCGCCGTCGCGCAGCGGCCGCCTGATCGAAGTCGATTTCTTCCGCGGCATCGTGCTGTTGATGATCGTCGTCGATCACATCGGCGCGAGCGTGCTGTCGCGCGTCACGCTGCACGCATTCGCGCTGTGCGATGCGGCCGAGGTCTTCGTCTTTCTCGGCGGCTTCGCGACCGCGAGCGCCTATGGCGCGATCGCCGAACGGCACGGCGCGCGCGCCGCGCAAAAGCGCTTCGTGCGCCGCGCGATGCAGATCTACCGCGCATTTCTCGCGACCTCGACGCTGATGCTCGTCGTGTCGGCCGTGCTCGACCACTACGGGATCGATGCGCCGAACCTCGCGCTCGACGACGTCAGCGTGATGCTCGCGTCGCCGCTGACGGGCGCAGCCGAGCTGCTGACCTTCCAGCGCCAGCCCTATCTCGCGTCGGTGCTGCCGATGTACGTGCTGTTCGCGCTCGCGTCGCCGGTGCTCGTGCCGTTCGCGCGCCGGCATCCGTGGCTGCTGGTCGCGCTCAGTATCGCGTCGTGGCTGACGGCGGGCTGGCTCGGCCCCGAGCTGCTGGATGCCGACGGGTTCCGCTGGAGTTTCAATCCGTTCGCGTGGCAGCTGATGTTCGTCGCCGGCGTGCTCGCACGCTGCCAGCCGTTCTACCGGCGCATCGCGCTCGGGCGCTGGGGGGCCGCCGCGACCGGGCTCGCATGCGCGGTCGTGCTCGGCTGCGCGAGCTACAAGCTGTTCTCGGGGCTGCCGCTGCCGGAAGGCGTGTTCAAGCGCGATCTCGCGCTGCCGCGTGTCGTGAGCTTCGCGGCCATCGCGTGGCTGATGGCCGATTGCGTGCGCTTCGGCTGGATCGCGCGGATCGCGCAGGGTGTGCGGCCCGTCGTGGCCGTGGGCCAGCGCGGGCTGATCTGCTTCGTCGCGGGCGCGGCGATCTCGCTCGTCATCGATTCGCTGCTGCATCCGGTCGTGCGCAGCGCGGATCTGCGGCACGTCGGCGTAGGCCTCGTGGCCGACGCATGCGCGCTCGGGCTGATGATGGCCGTGGCCGGTTCGGGAACGTGGATCGCGCGGTGGCGCGGCGCGGCCGCATGAGCGGCGCGTGCGGCACGGAATGTGCCGCGCGACGTCAGTGAGGTGAGTCGATACGGGAGCGGGGAACGGGGGTGGCGTCGTCGGATTCGGCGTCGTCGCGTTCGTCGGGCGCCGGATCGTCGCGTTCCGCGAGTACCGCGTCGGCTTCGGCCGCGGCGCGCGCGGCACGTATCGCGGTGCAGCGCTGAGCGTGCCGGATGTCCGACAGTATCCTCAAGAGCCGCGTTGCTTTGCTTTTCATCGTCTTCTCCCGCCAGTGCGCATCTCGCGATGCGGATGCGCTTCCTGCAACCAGTGTAGGACGCGTTCGCGTGCCTGGCGGGAGAATGTGGCGTGCACGCCGCACGCCGAGGGATATTACTTACTGCGCGGTGGCGACGCCCTGCGCCTGCGGCGCTTCTTCGCGGCGCTCTTCCGCACAACGCTGGTGCTGGCGCGACAGGCGGTTCATCAGCGGCAGCAGCAGCAGTGCGAGCACCATGCCGATCGCGGCGAGCCAGCCGAGCTTCTCGAACAGCGACAGGTACAGCGGCAGCGATTCGGTGGCCGGCAGTTCATGCGACGGCATCTGCGCGAAGTTCGCGACGACGCTGCCCAGATACTGAGACACGCCGGTCGCGACGAAGTACGCACCCATCATGAAGCCGCTCATGCGCGCCGGCACGTAGCGGGCGATCATCGCGAGGCCGAGGCCGCTCACCAGCAGTTCGCCGAGCGAGTAGAGGCCGTAGCCCCACACCATGAACCACGACGACACACGGCCATCGACCGCGTAGCGGCCGCTGATCGTGAACACCAGGTAGCCGGCGGCCACCGAGCCGAAGCCGAGCGCGTACTTCGCGGCGACCGGCAGGTCGCGGCCGCTCTTCGCGACGGCGTTGTACACCCACACGAGCACCGGGCTCAGCAGCATGATCCAGATCGGGTTCAGCGCCTGGAACTGCGCGGCGCTCCACGTGAACAGCGTCGTGTCGAACAGCATGAAGCGCGGATCGACGTTGCGCAGCGCGAACAGCGTCAGCGACGTCGACATCTGCACGTAGAAGATGAAGAACAGGATCACCTGGCCGATCAGCACGAGCGCCGCGATCAGGCCCGCGCGCTCCGAGCGCTCCGACTTCGCGATCATGTACGCGAAGATCGCGAGGATCGCGAACGCGGCCGTCCACACGCTGGCGACGGCGAGCTGCTTGTGCTGCAGCACGTACAGCGTGATCAGCGCGAGCCCGACACCGCCCAGCGCGACCGCGCCGAGGCGCTTCCAGCGGATCGGCTGGTCGTCCGGCAGCGAGCCGACGTGCGCGAGCGTGCGATGCATCAGCATGAAGTTGAGGATCGCGAGCAGCATGCCGCCGCAGCAGACCGCGAACGCGGCGTGCCAGCCCCAGTGATCCTTGATCCACGGCGTCGCGAGCATCGACACCGTCGAGCCGATGTTGACCGCCATGTAGTAGATCGTGAACGCGCTGTCGATGCGCGCGTCGTCGCCTTCATAGATGCGGCGCACGAGGTTGGCCGCGTTGGCCTTGAACAGGCCGTTGCCGACGACGATCACGCCGAGCGACGCGTACATGTACGTCAGCTGATCGTTCGGGACCGACAGCATCAGGTAGCCGGCGCACAGCACGGCCGCGCCGATGATCATCGTGCGACGGGCGCCGAGCACCTTGTCGCCGATCCAGCCGCCGATCGACGGCGCCGCATAGACGAGTGCGGTGAACGCACCCCAGGTCAGGTTCGCATGGCTGTCGGTGAAACCGAGCCGGTCGACCATGAAGAGGACCAGGAGCGCGGCCATGCCGTAGTAGCCGAAGCGCTCCCACATTTCGATGAGGAAGACCGTCGTGAACGATCGGGTTTGTGAAACGGGTGGTTGCATCATCAATCTCGTTTGAAACGGACGGCACGGATCACGCGTCGTCTTTTTGGGGTCGAACTGGCGCCGGTGCACAATGGGGCCGGGTAGGCTTCGTGCTGGCGGTGGAACAGTCGGGCGGTTAGCCCGGGCCGGGGTCTGACTCCGCCGGGAATGGCGGAGACGGGCCCCGACCGGCGCGCGCATGGTAGCGGCTACCGGTCCGGTGCGTCACGTATCTGCCACCTAGGGAAACTCCCAATGTGGCAGCAGCTTTCAGGAACATTCGTCTCATCATCTATTTGTAAGCTTTCGTGCAGGCCCTCCGAAGATTCCCGGAGAGCCGCTTGCAGCTTGCCTGTGAAGCCGGCGAGTCTGGCAAGATAGCGCGTCGTTTCGCTCGCTTCGTGTCCCGTTTAGTGCACCGGGCTCGACACCGAAGAGGTGGGCGAACCCGAAGACTAAGCTATATCGTTCTAACTTAGTTATTTTCCATCAAACATTTTTTGACGATCACTTTTCGGCCTGCTATGGTTCCCCCCACTGAAAACTCGCGGGCTGCAGATGCTGCCGCGCTGGGCAGCAAGATTCGCGCGTTGCGCCAACGACTCAAGCGCACGCTCGACGACACCGCTACCGCCGCGGGGATTTCGAAGCCGTTTCTGTCTCAAGTCGAACGCGGGCTCGCGTCGCCGTCGCTGACATCGTTGGCCGGTATCGCGCACGCGCTCGGTGTGACGGTGCAGTACTTCGTGGATACGCCGAGCGAGGAACGCTCGGTTTGCCGAGGCGAGCAGCTGCGCTTCTTCGGGTTTGCCGATTCGGCGAACCTGTTCGCGCGGCTGACGAACGTGTCCGAAGGGCGCCAGCTGGAGGCGATCCTGGTGAGGATGCCGCCGGGGCAGAAGCGGTCCGAGGTGACGACACATGCAGGAGAGGAGTTCCTGTATGTGATTGAAGGGGAAGTGTCGCTGACGCTGGAAGGCAAGACGTTCGTCCTGCAGGCCGGCGACAGCTCGCACTATCAGTCGACGGTCCCGCACAGCTGGGTCAACACCGCGAAGATCGAGTCGGTGGTGGTCTGGGTCGGTACACCGAGGCTGTTCTAACGCACAGGTATTCCTTCGTTTCGAAGACGGAATACCTGTCGAAAGAAACGTAAGGAATACTAAAATGCAATACGAGAATCACGGGCCTCCTCAATCGCTGCGCCCGTCAGCGTCTCAAGCGTAATCCGCGGCATCCGCCGCGCGACGCTCACCGAACAACCTTTCTCAAGACTGCCACGATGAAATCCTTGCATGCCATGTCGGCCGTGCTGGCCGCGCTCGCCCTGACGCCTGTCGCCCACGCCGTTACCGTTCCGTCGAACGTCGCGCTCGCGCCTCAACAGGACCTGACGCGACAGGTGCCCGCCGAAGTCGAGTCGCTCGACCCCGCGCACATCGAGTCGTGGACCGGCAACACGATCGGCCTCGACCTGTTCGAAGGGCTGGCCCGCATCGATGCGGCCGGCCAGGTCGTGCCGGGCGTCGCGCTGTCGTGGGAGCGCAAGTCGCCGACGACGTGGATCTTCAAGCTTCGCCGTGACGCGAAGTGGAGCAACGGCCAGCCGGTGACGGCCGCCGATTTCGTCTATTCGTGGCAGCGCCTCGTCGATCCGAAGACGGGCTCGAAATACACGATCCTCGTCGAGTTCATCAAGAATTCGAAGGACATCATCGCGGGCAAGGCCGCGCCGTCGACGCTCGGCGTGCGCGCGGTCGATCCGTACACGCTCGAAGTGACGACCGACGTGCCCGTCGCGTTCTTCCCCGAGCTGACCGCGATGGCGCCGCTCGTGCCGGTGAACAAGGACGTGGTCGCGAAGTTCGGCGATGCATGGACGCGCCCGGGCAATATCGTCAGCAATGGCGCCTACCAGCTCGTCGACTGGCAGCCGAACAACCGCATCGTCGTGACGAAGGACGCGAAGTACTGGAACGCGCCGAAGGTCGTGATCAACAAGGTCACGTACCTGCCGATCGAAAGCGACGAAACCGCGATGCGCATGTACCAGGCCGGCCAGATCGACTACAGCTACTCGATCCCGTCGGGCATCTTCCAGCAGGTCAGCAAGCAGTTCGGCGGCGAGCTTCGCCAGGGCCTGCAGCTCGCGACGTACTACTACTACCTGAACAACAGCGACGCGGCGCTGAAGGACAAGCGCGTGCGCCAGGCGTTGTCGATGGTGATCGATCGCGACGTGCTCACGTCGAAGCTCACGCAGGCCGGCGAGAAGCCGATGTACGGCCTGATGCCGAACGGCACGAAGGGCGTGCAGCAACCGTTCACGCCGGAATGGGCGTCGTGGCCGATGGCCAAGCGCGTCGCGGCCGCGAAAGACCTGCTCAAGCAGGCCGGTTACTCGGACGCGAAGCCGCTGTCGTTCACGCTCACGTACAACACCAACGACCTGCACAAGAAGGTCGCGCTGTTCACCGCATCGGAGTGGCGCACGAAGCTCGGCGTCAACACGAAGCTCGAGAACGTCGAATTCAAGGTGCTGATGAAGCAGCGGCATGACGGCAAGGTGCAGATCGCGCGCGACGGCTGGTTCGCCGACTACAACGACGCGATGACCTTCTTCGACCTGATCCGCTGCGGCAGCGCGCAGAACACCGTCGGCTACTGCAACAAGCAGGTCGACACGCTCGTCGACGAAGGCAACCAGAAGCTCGACGACCAGGCGCGCGCCGCGCTGCTCACGCAGGCGCACGACACGGCGCTGAACGATACGCCGATGCTGCCGCTGTTCCAGTATTCGGCCGACCGCCTCGTGAAGTCGTACGTGGGCGGCTACTCGCTGAAGAACGTGATCGACATGCGTGCTTCGCAGGACATGTACCTGATCAAGCACTGAGCGGAGCGATCATGCTGGCCTACGCACTGAGGCGCACGTTGTGGGCGGTGCCGACGATCCTCGCGGTCGTCACCGTCTGCTACCTGCTCCTGCATTTCACGCCCGGCGGCCCGTTCGATACGGAAAAGCAGCTGTCCGCGGCCACGCTCGCGAACCTGAACGCGAAGTACCACCTCGACGAGCCGCTGTGGAAGCAGTATCTGCTGTACCTGAACGCGCTGCTGCACGGCGATCTCGGCCCGTCGTTCCGTTACGTCGACTGGTCGGTGAACGATCTCGTGAAGAAGGCGCTGCCTGTGAGCCTCGGCGTGGGCGGCGTGTCGATCCCGATCTCGATCGTGTGCGGCGTGCTGCTCGGCACCGTCGCGGCCGTGCGCCGCGACAGCTTCATCGACCGCTTCGTGATGCTGATCGGCAACTTCGGCAACGTCATCCCGCCGTTCGTGCTCGGCCCCGTGCTCGTGTGGATCTTCGCGATCCTGCTGAAGACGTCGTCCGGCAACGGCTGGCTGCCCGCGGGCGGCTGGGGTGACGGCGGCTGGGAGTACCGGCTGCTGCCGATCGTGCTGCTGACCTTCATCAACATGTCGCTGCTCGCGCGCGTGATGCGCGGCTCGATGATCGAGACGCTGTCGAGCAACTACATCCGCACCGCGCGCGCGAAGGGCCTGCCGGGCTCGACGATCGTGCTGCGCCATGCGCTGAAGCCCGCGCTGATGCCGGTCGTGTCGCTGTTCGGCACGGTCTGCATCACGTCGATCACGGCGGCCGTCGTCACCGAATCGGTGTTCGCGCTGCCGGGGCTCGGACAGCTCGTCGTGAACGGTGCCATCAACCGCGACTACACACTGGTGCTCGGCCTCGTCGTGCTGACGACCGTCTGCGCGGTGCTGTTCAACCTGCTGGTCGACCTCGCGTACGCGTGGCTCGATCCGCGCATCCGTTATTGAGCGAGGCACAGCGATGACTCCGACTACACCTGTCGTCGGCCTGCCCGTGCAGACCGACTCGCCGCCGCGTTCGCGCTCGCCGTTCGCGCTTGCGATGGCGCGCTTCCTTCACAACCGTGCGGCCGTGTTCAGCCTCGTGCTGCTCGCGCTCATCACGCTCGCCTGTTTCGTCGGCCCGTGGCTGCTCGCGGCCGATCCTTCGGCAAGCGACTGGGGCTCGATCAGCCTGCCGCCGACCTGGGCGAACCAGCACTGGTTCGGCACCGACGAACTCGGCCGCGACCTGCTGGTGCGCACGCTGATCGGCGGGCGCGTGTCGATCGAGGTCGGCCTGCTCGGCACGCTCGTGTCGGGCCTGTTCGGCGTCGCATGGGGCGCGACCGCGGGCTTCGCGGGCGGCCGCGTCGACTCCGTGATGATGCGCATCGTCGACATGATGTACGCGATCCCGTACCTGCTGATCGCGATCCTGATGATGACCCTGTTCGGCCGCTCGTTCATGCTGGTCGTGCTGACCATCAGCGCGTTCTCGTGGATCGACATGGCGCGTGTCGTGCGCGGCCAGACGCTGTCGCTGCGCAGCCGCGAGTTCGTCGATGCGGCACGGGCGATCGGCGTGACGCCCGCGTCGATCGTGCTGCGCCACATCGTGCCGAACCTGCTCGGCGTGGTCGTCGTGTACGCGACGGTCTCGGTGCCGGGCATCGTGCTGACCGAATCCGTGCTGTCGTTCCTCGGCCTCGGCGTGCAGGAACCGATGACGAGCTGGGGCGTGCTGATCCAGGACGGCGCGCAGAAACTGGAATCGACGCCGTGGCTGTTGCTGGCCCCGGCCGTCATGCTGTGCGTGACGCTTTACTGCGTGAACTTCGTCGGCGATGGCCTGCGTGACGCGCTCGACCCGAAGGATCGCTAAAGATGGTCGCACTGCTTGAAGTAGACAACCTCGGCGTGCGCTTCACGCGCAAGGACGCGCCGCCGGTGGACGCCGTGAGCGGCGTGTCGTTCTCGCTCGAAGCCGGCAAGACGCTCGGCATCGTCGGCGAATCGGGCTCGGGCAAGAGCCAGACCGTGATGGCGATGCTCGGCCTGCTGGCCGGCAACGGCGCGACCACCGGCGCCGCGCGCTATCGCGGCGACAACCTCCTCGAGATGGATTCACGCGCGCTGAACAAGATACGCGGCGACCGGATCGCGATGATCTTCCAGGATCCGATGACGTCGCTCAATCCGTTCCTGACGATCGAGCGCCAGATGACCGAGACGCTGCAGCTGCATCGCAAGCTGTCGCGCAAGGAAGCCACGAAGCGCGCGATCGAGGCGCTCGAATCGGTGCGGATCCCGGACGCGGCACGCCGCATCCGCATGTATCCGCACGAGTTCTCGGGCGGCATGCGCCAGCGCGTGATGATCGCGATGGCGCTGCTGTCCGAGCCGGAAATCCTGATCGCCGACGAGCCGACCACCGCGCTCGACGTGACCGTGCAGGCGCAGATCATCGACCTGCTGCGCGAGCTGAACCGCGAGCGCGGCACGGCGATCGTGCTGATCACGCACGACATGGGCGTGGTCGCCGGCCTCGCGGACGACGTGATGGTCATGTATGCGGGCCGCACCGTCGAATACGCGCCGGCCGAATCGATCTTCGCGGCGCCGTCGCATCCGTACACGATCGGCCTGCTCAACGCGCTGCCGCGCCTGACCGACGCGGACGATGCACCGCTCGTCGCGATTCCCGGCAATCCGCCGATGCCCGGCACCGCGCCGGCCGGCTGTGCGTTCGCGAAGCGCTGCACGTATGCGGAAGAACGTTGCGGCGCGGCGCGCCCCGCGCTCGAAACCTATGGCGCCACAGGCGCGGTGCGCGCGTGCCACCGTCCGGTGGCCGATCTGACGGGAGGTCTGCGATGAGCGTCGATGAACGCCGCCAAGCCGGCGCGACGGACGACACGCTGCTGTCCGTCGAAGGTCTGAAAGTGCATTTCCGCGTGCCGCTCGGCGGCTATCCGTGGTCGCCAAAGGGGACGCTGCGCGCCGTCGACGGCGTGTCGTTCGACGTGAAGCGCGGCGAGACGGTCGGGCTCGTCGGCGAATCGGGTTGCGGGAAGTCGACGCTCGCTCGCGCGCTGATTGGCCTCGTGCCGATGACGGCCGGCACGGTGAAGTGGCGCGGCGAAGCCGTGGCGCCCGACCACCTGCGCGGCACCGCGATGCGGCGCGAAGTGCAGATGATCTTCCAGGATCCGCTCGCGTCGCTCGATCCGCGCATGACGATCGAACAGGTCGTCGCGGAGCCGCTCGTCACGCACCAGGCCGGCCTCGGCCGCACCGAGGTGCGCCGCCGCGTGGTCACGATGCTCGAACGCGTCGGCCTGAACGCGCATCACCTGCTGCGCTATCCGCACGAATTCTCCGGCGGGCAGTGCCAGCGCGTCGGCATCGCACGCGCGCTGATCGGCGAGCCGAAGCTCGTGATCTGCGACGAACCCGTCTCGGCGCTCGACGTGTCGATCCAGGCGCAGATCGTGAACCTGCTGCGCGACCTTCAGCGCGAACTGTCGTTGTCCTATCTGTTCGTTGCGCACGATCTGGCGGTGGTGAAGGCCATCAGCCAGCGTGTGCTCGTGATGTATCTCGGCCGCGTGATGGAGTTCGGCACGCGGCATGACGTGTACGGCGTGCCGCAGCACCCGTACACGAAGGCGCTGCTCGACGCGGCGCCGACGCCGGAGCCGGCGCGCGAGCGTGCTCGCCGTCCGATGCTGCTGGCGGGCGAGATGCCCTCGCCGCTCAACCCGCCGTCCGGCTGCGCGTTCCGCACGCGTTGCCCGGTCGCAATCGACGCGTGCGCGCAGGACGTGCCGCTGCCGGAAGTCCGGCAGGGGTCGGCCGCGCGTGTCGCGTGCATCCGCGCGGGTGTGGCGTGAGCTGAAGTGACGCAGCAAACATAACCAAGGCAGGTCAACAGGGGTAGGTGCGGCGCGAACGATCTTCGCGCCGCGGGTACAGGCGCGTCCTTGATCGGGCGCGCCGGGGGGCCGGGCGCTGATCGCAACCGGCGTGGACGATATCAACACAAGACGAGAATTACGATGAAAAAACAGAAGACGATCGGGACGGCATCGAAAATGCTGCTTGCCTGGGGGCTGCCGGCACTCGCCGGTGTCTCGCTGACGGGCGTCGCGCACGCCGACGACGCGGCCCCCGCACCGCTGACGCTCGCGCAGGCCGCACCGGGCACGACCGTTGCGCAGGCAACGACCCCGAACGCCGTCATCAACGCCGAAGCGAACCAGGCCGTCACGCCGCCCGACGAGCCGTCGGCGCAGTCGCAGTCGAAGGGCTTCATCGCCGACAGCCATCTCAACTTCCTGTTCCGCAACTACGCGGACGTGCTCGACGCCAAGGGCGGGCCGCATCGCCACGCGTGGGTCCAGGGCGCGATGGCGAACTTCGAGTCGGGCTACACGACGGGCCTGATCGGCATCGGTTTCGACGCGTCGCTGTATGCGGCGCTGAAGCTCGACGGCGGCCAGGGCGCGGGCAGCATGGTGCACATCGCGAAGGGCGGCGGTGGCGGCAACCAGCTCGCGTGGGCCTATCCCGGCATCTACGACGTGAAGGCGCGCATCTCGAACACGGTGGTCAAGTACGGTCTGCAGGCTGTCGACAACCCGTTCATGGAGCAGCACGACAACCGCGCGCTGCCGCCGACGTTCCTCGGTGCGACGCTCGTCAGCAATGAATTCAAGAACGTGATGCTCGAGGCCGGCAGCTTCACGAAGACCGACGCGCGCGGTCACACGACGCTCACCAACCTGACGACGCAATACGGCGGCACGCGCATCAACCGCCTGTCGTACGTCGGCGGCACGTGGGATTACTCGCCGAACGGCGAAGTCGCGCTGTACGCGAACCAGGCCGACGACGTGTGGCACCAGTACTACGCGTCGGTGAAGCACAGCATCGGCAGCCCGCAGACGATCAAGTGGACGGGCTTCGGCAACGTCTATTCGACGCACGATACGGGCGATGCGCTGCAAGGCAAGATCAACAACAACGCCTACAGCCTGTCGCTGGCTGCGCAGCACGGCCCGCACGAGCTGCTGCTCGGCTTCCAGCAGGTGCTCGGTGACCAGTTCTTCGACTACCTGAACGAAACGAACGGCATCTTCCTGACCAACTCGATGGACGTCGACTACAACGCGCCGCACGAAAAGTCGCTGCAGCTGCGTTACACGTTCTACGGCAAGGAAGCGGGCCTGCCGGGCTTCAAGGCGATGGTCTGGGGCGTGACGGGCTGGGGGGCGGACGGCAGCGCGGGTGCGGCGAACGACCCGAGCAAGTCGAGCATCTACTGGAGCAACGGCGCGCCGGTGCAGGGCCGTCACCACGAGTTCGGCTTCATCCCGTCGTACACGTTCCAGAGCGGCAAGCTGAAGGACACGAAGGTCACGTTCATCGCGATGTGGCACGCCGGCTCGGCACACTACTCGGATGCGACGAACACCGAGTACCGCCTGGTCGTGAACCTGCCGCTGCACGCGTTCTGATCGAAGGGGGCGCAGGCGCCCCCGCCTCGCACGGCCGGCCTTCGATCGACGCGATCAGGCCGGCTTGTGCAGCCCCGCGACCGGATCGTTCGCAGCGGGCATCTCTTCCACGAGCGACGTGAGCTGGCGGCCGGTATCGCGCCATGCATCGAGGCCGCCGCGCAGCGCGAGCGCATCGGTGAAGCCGGCGTCGAGCAGGCGCTTCGCCATCAGCGCGGCCGTGAACTCGTTCGGGCACGAGCAGTACACGACGAACTTCTGCGAGAACGGATAACGCGCGACGATGTCGCCGACCTGGCGTTCGTCGGCGAACTGCGCGCCGGGAATCGTGAACGGGTCGAGCTTGCGGTGCTCGGGCGAGCGCACGTCGAGGATCACCGGCGCGGCCGTATCGCGCAGCATCGCGTCGAGCTCGTCGACGCCGACCCGCGCGCTCGCGAGCTGGCGGATCAGCGCGCGGCGGCGCATCCAGCGGATCGCCGCGTACACGGCCAGCACCGCGACGGCCACCAGCAGCGCCGCGCGGCCGAGTTGGCCCGCACCGGCGAACAGCCAGTCGATCTGGCGAGCGAACATCAGCCCGACCATCAGCCCGACGATCGTCCACAGCGCGGCGCCGAGCGCGTCGTAGCCGAGGAACGTGCGATAGCGCGTGCCGAACGCGCCGGCCATCGGCACCGACACGAGCGACAGCCCCGGAATGAAGCGCGCGACGGCGAGCACGCGCACGCCGTAGCGGCCGAAGAAGCGTTCGGTTTTCTTCACGCAGCTGTCACGCGACAGTGACAGGCGGCAGATCGTCTTCAGCGTCGTGCCGCCGAAGCGCCGGCCGGCGAGGTACCACACCGTGTCGCCGATCAGCGCGCCGAGCACCGACAGCACGACCACCGTGACCAGTTGCGAGCCGATCATCGCCGGATGCATCGCGGACATCGCGCCGAACAGCACGAGCGTCGGCATCGCGGGCACCGGCAGCCCGATGGCCGCCGCGAGCACGTTGGCGAAGACGAGAAGCGGCCCGTATTGGGCGACGAGGTCGCGGAGGAGCATGACGGCTGGCCGAAAAGGAAACGCGCGCGGAAAGCACGCAGATGGGCCGATTATCGGCCTTTTTCAAGTCAGCGGCGGGAATAACGCAAAGTGCCTGACGGCGGCGGCGGGTGCGGTGAGCCGGCGCGTGGCGCGCGGCTCACCGTTCGAAATCAGGAGGAGGTGCGGGCGAGCGACGCGGCGCCGTGGTTTTCGCCGGGGAGCTCGGCGCCGTGCGAGCGGATCGCCGCGATCAGTTCGGCCGGCGTGATCTCGTAGCGGACTTCGCGGTGGATGCCCGGCTTGCGTTCGTCGATCTCGATCAGCAGCACGCTCTTGCCGTCGCCGGTTGCTTCGAGCCGGAGCGAGCGCAGTTCGCGACCGTCGGTCGGGTCGTGTTCGGTGAGCAGGGTCATTGCCCCGGATGAGCCGGTAGTGCGCATCGAACCTATCCTCGTATCGTGGATGCCGTAGTGGCGAAGATGTCTTTGTTGAATGCAGCTTGGCGCAGTTTAACGCGAACGGGCCGCAATTCGGAGCAATTTCGTTGGGGGGAATTGAGGGCTGAACCAGGGATCCATCTGATGTTTGAGCCGCGCCGGGCGGGCGTTTGCGCCGGATCGGGCACAGCCGCGGCCGGCGCCTGACCGCCGTTCGCGGCCGGGCCGGCCCGGGCGGCGACACGCGGCGCAGCGCGGGTCGCCGCGGCGGCATCAGAAGCGGTCGGCGAGCCCCATCGCCGGGTCGCTGACCGAGTGGCGGCCGGTTTCGACACGGCCGGCGACGCGGCGCGAGAAACTCGCGTCGCTGTCCGCGGTGACGATGAAGTCGTACCAGTGGCCGGTCGAGTCGAGCTGCCAGTGCAGCTCGGCCTGGTCGCCGGCGCGCACCGTGACCGTCCACGTGGTGCCGGTACGGTGGCCATGACCCTGGCTGTTGCCGTCCTCGTTGCCGTGGCCACGACCGCGATCGTCGTGCGCACCATGGCCGGACAGCGGCCCGTAGACCTGGTTCGACTTCACGGTGAAGCGCACCGTCCCGCCGCCGTGGTTGCGCAGCTTCAGGTGGAGGTTGCCGCTCGCGCCCGCATAGCCGACGCGCACTTCCGGCTGCGGCGCGTGTGCACCGGCCAGGTGGCTGAGGTCGCCGGTGAAGCGGCGGTGATAGCCGTTCGGGCCCAGCACCCACAGGTCATATTTACCGCCGTTGTCGGCGCGCGCGGCCCAGTCGCCGTGCAGCGTCTTGCCCGGTTCGACGACGTAGCGCTGCGGCAGGCGGTCGAGGTGCAGCTTGTCATAGACGTGAAACACGGCGGCGGCGCGGCCCGTGTTCGCGAACTTCAGCGTGACCGTGCCGGTGCCGGCATCGGCACGCGCGCTGGCATGCAGTTCGTAAGGCAGCGCGCGCGACGGGCGCACGCCGGTCGCCTGGGCGGGCAGCGACGGCGCGGCCGGCGGCACGATCTTCGGCGCGGCCTGTTGCGCGGCGCTCAGCGCGTCGACCTGGCTTTTCGTCGTATGGCCCGCGAGCGTCGGCAGCGGTTCGTGGTTCGGCGAGCGGAAGTTGAACGCGCTCGTCAGGTCGCCGCACACCGCGCGGCGATACGCGCTGATCTGCGGCTCCGCGACGCCGAAGCGCTGTTCGAGGAAGCGCAGCGTCGACGTATGGTCGAACACCTGCGAGTTGACCCAGCCGCCGCGGCTCCACGGCGACACGACCCACATCGGCACGCGCGGGCCCGGGCCGTACGGGCGGCCGTCGGTCGCCGGCTGGCTCGACGTGGCCGGCGTGAAGTCGTGGTACTCGGCGGCGACGTCGGCGTCCCGCAGCGTATGGCCGCCCGCGAGCGTGCCGTCGGCGTTGCGCGACGGCACGGCCGGCGACGGCATGTGGTCGAAGAAGCCGTCGTTTTCGTCGTAGTTCACCAGCAGCACGGTCTTGCTCCACACCTCGGGGTTCGCCGTCAGCGCATCGAGCACGGCCTGCACGTACCAGCCGCCCTGCGCGGGGCTCGACGGCCCCGGATGTTCGCTGTACACGGACGGCGGGATGATCCACGACACCTCGGGCAGCGCGCCGTTGCGGATGTCGTCGCGCAACGATTCGAGGAAGCCGTACGGCATCGTGTTGCCGAACCCCTTCGCGAGCGGGCTCAGCGCATCGTCGATCGCCGGATCGTAGAACGCGCCGGCCGCCGTCACCGGCTGCGTGATGTCGGTCGACGCGACGTACGCGGGCCGGCGCGCGGGCGGCATCTGCTCGATCGCCGCGCGCCAGTGGCGGAAGCTCATCATCTCGTTGCAGCCGAAGTTGTCGATCAGGCTCTGGTAGACCTTCCACTTCACGCCGGCCTGCTGCAGCCGGTCGGCGTAGGTGGTCCAGGTCCAGCCTTGGCTCGACGGGCCGATGTCGTTGCCGCCGTTGAACTGGTTGTTCAGCGCGGCGATCTTCACGCGGCTTCCGTCGGCCGGGCTGATGCCGTTCGGGCCGTTGGTGCCGCTCCAGTAGAACAGGCGGTTCGCGATCGTGCCCGTGTGCATCCCGCAGTGGTAGTGGTCGCACAGCGTGAACGCATCGGCGAGCGCGCGCTGGAACGGTACTTCCGCCGCGTCGTAATAGCCCATCGACAGCGGCGTCTTTGCGTCGGGCCAGCGGTTCATCCGGCCGTGGTCCCACGCGGCCTGCGCATCGGCCCACGTGTGCGGCGTGCCGCCCGCGCGCTGCGCGTTGCCCTGGTTTGCGTCGAGGTGATACGGCGTGACGGTGGTGGCGGGCGTCGCTTTCGTGTACGTCTGGTAGAACACGTCGCGGCCGTTCGGCGACGGCACCGCGAAGCGGTCGCCGTAGCCGCGCACGCCCTTGAACGTGCCGAAGTAGCTGTCGAATGCGCGGTTCTCCATCATCAGCAGCACGACGTGCTTCACGTCCTGGATGGTGCCCGTTTCGTGAAACGCGGGAATCGCGAGCGCGCGGCGGATGCTCGGCGGAAACGCGGACAGCGCGGCGGCGGCGAGGCCGGAAGTGGCGGTTTGCTGGAGGAATTTGCGGCGTGACGTCATGGCGTTCGGGTCCTGTGATGATGGGAGCGTTCGTGACTTCGTCTGGTGGCGCCCGTGCATCGCCCCCCTGGGACGATTCGCGCGGCGTGTGCGTTCGAGTGCATCGGCCGCGCGTGGCGGAGGTGCGCGCATCGCGCGCGATGCGTGGTGGCGCGCGGATGCCTTGGCCGTCGCCGCGATCCCGTGCATCGCGCGCTCGTGATGCGCGGCCAGGACGTCGGCACACGCCGGCCCGGCGCATGCCGGGTTGGGCGGCGCCCAGTCTAGGGAGGCGGCGTGACGTCGACGTGATGAAGACATGACATCGCATGTCGCGCGGATGACGTTGTGTGCGCAACGATTAATGGGGAAGCGATGCGCGACGGAACGGGTCAGGAATTACCGATCGCGGTAGGAGGAATCGGTCAGTTTTTTCCTGTTCGCGATGACGTGGCGTGGCGTGATCGCGCATCGTTGCGGGTGCAACGGCACCGCATGACGCCCATGTTTCAAATGCGTGAAATCGGATAAGCTCGACACGTTGCTGCGCAGGTGCGCAGCCCGCGCGACTGGCGCGACTTTTCGGACCCGGCCCACCCATGACCGACATCACGATCCGGCACAGCGAGACGCACGACGTCGACGCGATCCGGCAAATCGCCGCGCATCCCGCGGTGTACGCGAATACGTTGCAGCATCCGTTTCCGTCGCTCGAGAAATGGCAGAAGCGGCTCGACGGCGTGCGCGAGCACGGCGTGAGCCTCGTCGCCGAAATCGACGGCGTGGTGGTCGGCCATCTCGGCCTGCACCCCGAACAGAATCCGCGCCGTCGCCACGCGGCGGGTCTTGGCATGATGGTCGACGCGACGCACCACGGGCGCGGCGTCGGCAGCCGGTTGCTCGGGGCCGCGATCGATCTCGCGGAAAACTGGCTGAACGTCACGCGTCTCGAGCTGACCGTGTTCACCGACAACCGCGCGGCCGTCGCGCTCTACGAGAAGCATGGCTTCCGGGTCGAGGGTGAATCGCCGGGCTATGCATTGCGCGATGGCATGCATGCGTCCGTGTATCACATGGCGCGGATCAAGCCGCGGCAGTGAAGGCCCGGCCGACACGTATCTGACAGCACGCGCGGCTGCGATGCCGCGCGTCATATTCATTTGAGAATTCGTTCGTTTTCTCCCGGCCGTGCCCGTCGTATCGTCGAAGGATTTGCCGGCAGCCTCGGCCGGTGTGCGTTTTCCGAAACGATCATGCGCGGCGTTGCACGTCGGCAGGCTTCATCGTCATCGCTTCATGGTTGTGACTTCGCAACCATCGCTTCGCGCGCCGCACCTTCCCGCAACCGTCTCTTTCAACGGACCCGCTTCGATGAAAACTGCTCTCCGGAATCTGACTGCCGCCTGCCTGCTTGCCGCCGCGGGTGCGGCGCTTGCCGCTGCCACGCCCACAAACGCCCCGGCGGCGAGCGCCGCGCCTGATGGCGCGCACCTGCCGCCCGGCATCGCGTGGCAGCACGGCGACGTCGACGCCGCCTTCGCGCTGGCGAAGCGCACCGGCAAGCCGCTGCTGCTCTACTGGGGCGCGGTGTGGTGCCCGTCGTGCAACCAGGTGAAGTCGACGATCTTCAGCCAGCAGGCATTCAAGACCCGCTCGTCGTTCTTCGTGCCCGTGTATCTCGACGGCGATACCGAAAGCGCGCAGAAGCTCGGCGAGCGTTTCAAGGTGCACGGCTACCCGACGATGATCCTGTTCCGTCCCGACGGCACCGAAGTGACGCGGCTGCCGGGCGAAGCCGATCTCGATCGCTACATGCAGGCGCTGTCGCTCGGGATGACGGCCGCGCACCCGGTGCGGCAGACGCTCGCGACCGCTTTGAAGAATGGTGCGTCGCTGACGCCGGACGAATGGCGCCTGCTGGCCGACTATTCGTGGGATACCGACGGCGCGCTGCCGGTGGCGGCCGATCGCGTCGCCGAGACATTGCAGTCGCTCGCGCAACGCGCACGCGCGGCCGGCGCGAAGGCCGAATCGGCGCGTTTTGCGCTGAAGTCGGCCGTGGTCGCCGCGTCCGACGATCCGGCGCAGGCCGGCGCGCTCGACAAGGCGGCGCTTGCCGATTCGTTGCGCACGGTGCTGCAGGATCCGGTGTTGTCGCGCGCTGATTCGGACGTGCTGGTTGCGGCGCCCGCGCGCGTGGTCGCGTATCTCGGCGGCGACGACGCGCAGCGCGCGAAATTGCGCGGCGCCTACGACACGGCCCTCGCGCGCCTGTCGACCGATACCACACTGTCGTCGATCGACCGGCTGATGGCGCTGCACGGCCGCGTGCTGCTCGCGCGCGGCGAAGCACGCAAGGGGGCACCGCTGGCCGCGCCGGCGCTGGTCGACGCGGCGCGCAAGCAGATCGCCGCGTCGGTGCAGGGCGCCGCGAATGCCTACGAGCGGCAGGCGCTCGTCAGCGAAGGGGCCGACACGCTGACCGACGCGGGGCTGTACGACGAGTCGGATGCATTGCTGAAGACCGAGCTGACGCGCTCGTCCACGCCGTACTACTTCATGTCCGGGCTGGCTGCGAATGCGAAGGCGCGCGGCGACAAGGCCGCGGCGCTCGACTGGTACCGCAAGGCCTATGACGCGGCGAGCGGGCCGGCGACGAAGCTGCGCTGGGGCGCGACCTACTTTGCGAATGCGGTCCAACTGGCGCCGGACGATTCGGCGCGCATCGAAGGGATTGCCGCGAGCGTGCTCGCGCAGGCCGACAAGACGCGCGACGCGTTCTACGGCGCGAACCTGCGCGCGCTGACCAAGGTCGTCACGCAGTTGAACCAGTGGCGCAGCAGCGGTGCGCACGATGCATCGGTCAAATCGATCGCGAAGCAGTTCGACGGCATCTGTGGGAAACTTCCCGCCGGCGATCCGCAGGCAAGCGCCTGCGCGCGCCTGATCCAGCCGGTCAAGGCATAAATCCGGTGGCACTGCGTGGGCTGTCGGGATGCCTTCCGGCGCTTGTCCCGATACCCACGAGGCCACCGACACCATGCCCCACCTGACGCTCGAATATTCCGCGAACCTCGACGGGTTCGACGCCGGCGCGACCTTGCGCGCGCTCAATGCCGCGCTTGCCGCGTCCGGTCATTTCAACGAGCTCGACATCAAGAGCCGCGCGTTGCGGTTCGATACCTTCGCGGTCGGCACGTCGCCGGCGCCGCGCGCGTTCGTCCACGCGAAGCTTGCGGTGCTGAGCGGCCGGACGACCGACGTCAAACGTGAATTGTCGGACCAGGTGCTGGCGGAACTGAAGCGGCACGTCGTTGCGCCGCCCGGCACGCACCTGCAGCTGAGCGCGGAAATACTCGACCTGGAACGCGAGTCCTACGCGAAAGCGAGCATCGAGCCGCGCTGAGCGGACGGTGCGGTGCGTGCTCCGTGAGCCGCGAACGAGGCGCTGATGCGCGCACGGCCGGCGGATTCGAAATCGGACTATTGACCCGTGGAGTACGTGCCGCGATTGCCGTCGCCGGCGCCCGCGGCCCGCGGCGCACCCTGCTGCCGCGCGATCTTCGCTTCGGCGGCCTGAATGCTGGCCGGGTAGAACCAGTCGCTCGGCTGGAAGCCGGCCTTTCTCAGTGCAACCACTTCGGCATGAACTTCGGCGCGCGTGAGCGGCTGGCTGGTTTGCGCTTGCGCGGCGAGCGGCGCGGCGAAGGCGGCAGCGACGGCGATGGTGCGGATGAGCGGGTTCATGAGCGGATACCTCCAGGTTTTCGACGGTGCCGATCGCATGCGGTCACCGTTGAAAGCAGTGTAGGCCTCGCCCGTCGCGCGAAAAATGCCGCTGCGACCAACGTAGTGTTCTGCTGCGGATAACAATGCGTGAGCCGGCGAGCGCGCGTGGGCGGCGTGCGGCGAAAGGGGGGCGGAGTGGAGAGTGGAGGAGCGGCCGGCCGCATCGACGCGGCCGGCGGGCGGCGGCCCGGAGACGGGCCGCCGTGGGGTGTTACACGAGCCCCGTCGCGTAGTACACGGCGATCACGAAGAACACCGCGAGTGTCTTGATGATCGTGACCGCGAAGATGTCGCGATACGACTCGCGGTGCGTGAGGCCCGTGACCGCGAGCAGCGTGATCACCGCGCCGTTGTGCGGCAGCGTGTCCATGCCGCCGCTGGCCATCGCGACGACCCGGTGCAGCACGTCCAGCGGGATATTCGCGGCTTGCGCACCCTTGATGAACAGATCCGACATCGCGGCGAGCGCGATGCTCATGCCGCCCGATGCCGAGCCCGTGATGCCGGCGAGCGAGCTGACCGACACGGCTGCGTTGACGAGCGGGTTCGGGATGCTCTTCAGCGCATCGCTGACGACGAGGAAGCCCGGCAGCGCGGCGATCACGCCGCCGAAGCCGTATTCCGACGCGGTGTTCATCGCGGCGAGCAGCGCACCGGCGACGGCAGCCTTCGAACCCGCCGCAAAGCGCCCGCTCACGCGCTTGAATGCGGTCAGCACGACCAGCACGATGCCGAGCAGCAGCGCAGCCTCGACCGACCAGATCGCGACGACCGTCTTGATCGACGTCGTGACCGGCGCGTGCACGCCGGGCAGCACGTCCGGCGCGACCGTGTACGACGCGGCGCCGTACCACTGCGGAATCAGCTTCGTGAACGCGAAGTTCGACACGCCGACCAGGATCAGCGGCAGGATCGCGAGCGCGGGATGCGGCAGCGACGTGGTCTCGACGCGTTCCGGCTCGTTGACGAGCGACGTGCCGTAGCCTTCCCCCTTCGCCATCGCCGAACGGCGGCGCCATTCGAGATACGTGAGGCCGACGACGATGATGAACAGCGAGCCGATCGTGCCGAGCACCGGCGCGGCCCAGGCAGTCGTCTTGAAGAACGTGGTCGGGATGATGTTCTGGATCTGCGGCGTGCCGGGCAGCGAATCCATCGTGAACGAGAACGCGCCGAGCGCGATCGCGCCGGGCATCAGCCGTTTCGGGATGTTGCTCTGGCGATAGAGTTCGGCCGCGAACGGATAGACCGCGAACACCACGACGAACAGCGATACGCCGCCATAGGTGAGCAGCGCGCACACCGCGACGATCACCGCATTCGCGCGTGAACGGCCGATGTAGCGGATCGCCGCATGGACGATCGACTCGGAGAACCCGGAGAGTTCGATCACCTTGCCGAACACTGCGCCGAGCATGAACACCGGGAAGTACAGCTTGACGAAGCCGACCATCTTCTCCATGAAGATGCCGGAGAAGACCGGTGCGACGGCGGCGGGTTCGGTCAGGAGCACCGCGCCGAGCGCGGCGATCGGCGCGAACAGGATCACGCTGTAGCCGCGATACGCGGCAAACATCAGGAACGCCAGCGCGGCGAGGACGATCACGAAAGACAAGGGAGTCTCCTAATGGCTTTGGTTGTTGTTCGATCGCGGGACGCGCCGCGGACCGGCTCAGGTTCGTGCAGGTTTCGTGCCATCGGCCGGAGTGCGCCGCCGGACATGGGTCCGCCGGAGACCGGCGGGCCCGCGCCGGTCGTTGTCTGAGGATTCTACATAAAACGTCTCCATCCGGAGACGAAATGGCCGTTCGGCCAGCCCGCGGAATCCGGCAGGGCTTTCCCGGACAACGCGTTGCGGCGTGTCTCCAGAGTGAGATAATCCGTCTCGATTCGGAGACAACCCGCCCAAAATACACGGAGACGACGACACGATGATGAACGACTGGGCCCGCCTGCCCGTCAACTACGGCGACGTGCTGCGGCGCGCCGCCGAGTCGCTGTTCCGGACCTTCGAGGATTCGAGCGCGGGCACGGTGGTCGTCGATCGCGATGCGCGCGTCGTGTGGATGAACGAGCGGTACGCTGCGCGCTTCGGCTTCGCCGATCCGCAGCAGGCCGTCGGCCTCGACTGCGAGGCCGTGATCCCGAACAGCCTGATGCGCGAGGTCGTGTCGACCGGGCAGCCGATCCTGCTCGACATCATGGAGACGGGCCGTGAGCCGCTCGTCGTCACGCGCCTGCCGCTGAAGAACGAGGCCGGCGAGACGGTTGGCGCGATCGGCTTTGCGCTGTTCGACCAGTTGAAGACGCTTACGCCCATCTTTTCCCGCTACGCCCAGCTTCAGCAGCAGCTGATCGCGACGCAGCGTTCGCTCGCGCAGGCGCGCCGCGCGAAATACACGTTCGCGAGCTTCGTCGGCACGAGCGCCGCGAGCCTCGAAACCAAGCGCCAGGCGCGCCGCGCCGCGCAGGTCGATTCGCCGGTGCTGCTGCTCGGCGAGACGGGCACCGGCAAGGAACTGCTTGCGCATGCGATTCACGCGGCGTCGGCGCGTGCGCTCCAGCCGCTCGTGACCGTCAACGTCGCCGCGATTCCCGACACGCTGCTCGAAACCGAATTCTTCGGTGCCGCACCTGGCGCGTACACGGGCGCCGATCGCAAGGGGCGCATCGGCAAGTTCGAGCTGGCCGATCGCGGCACGCTGTTTCTCGACGAGATCGGCGACATGCCGCTGCCGCTGCAGGGCAAGCTGCTGCGCGTGCTGCAGGACAAGGAATTCGAGCCGGTCGGCTCGAACCGGATCGTGCGCGCCGACGTCCGGATCATCGCGGCCACGAGCGCCGACCTGCCGGCGCTGGTCGCGGCCGGGCGTTTTCGCGCGGATCTCTATTACCGGCTGAACGTGCTGACGATCCACGCGCCGCCGCTGCGCGAGCGCGCGTCCGACATCGCGGCGCTCGTCTACGCGACGCTCGAGGAGCTGGCCGCGCAGCACGGGCGTGCCGCCCATTGCGAGCTGACCGACGATGCGCTGCGGATGCTGTGTGCGTATCCGTGGCCGGGCAACGTGCGCGAGTTGCGCAATACGCTCGAACGTGCGCTGATGCTGTCGGACCGGTCGGTGATCGATGCGCGCGCGCTCGCGCCGTTTCTTGGGCCGATGCGCGTATCGCAGGACGCGGCCGCAGCGGCGCAGCCGCCGGCCGTGCCACCGGTCGAACGGCGCGCGGGAGAGCGCCTTGCTGCGCCGGCCGCTTCGTATGCCGATGCATTGGCGGCGTGGGAGCGCCAGTTCCTGACCGATGCGCTGGCGGCCTGCGACGGGAAGGTGGTGGAAGCGGCCGCGCGCATCGGGATCGGTCGCGCGACGCTGTACAAGAAACTGGCGGCGCTGGGCATCGACCGGTAAGCCGGACGGCCAGGCCGACGCGCTCGGACGTGAAGCATCGAACAGGAGATCACGATGAAACGGATCGGCATCGCAGGGTGGCTGACCATGTTGCTGGCGACCGCTGCGTTCGCGCAGTCGGGCGACACCGATGCACCCGAGGCGCGGCGCAACTGGTACAACGATCCCTTCATCGCGCTGTCGCGGGACGTGGCCGAATGCCCGTTGCCGCTCGGCCCGTGGATGACCCGGGCCGAGATGACGGACGACGCGCATTACCGCGCCGAACGCGGCACCACCTGCTGGCTCGCGCATCGCTGCACGAAGCCGAATTCCTATATGTATGACGCACCGATCGCCGACGCCGTGAAGGCGCACTTCGCCGGCTCCGATCGGCTGCATGGCACGAGCCTGTGGATCACCGTGCAGCGACGTTTCATTTACGTCGAAGGATGTGCGGATACGGCGTTCGATCAACCGGCGTTGCAGCGCGAACTCGAGGCGCTTCCCGACGTCGAGCAGGTGTTCGTTCGCATCACCGACGATCCACGCAAGCGCTTGCCGTACAAGGCGCGCGGGCAACCCGACCGTACGCCGAACTGACGGCCGACGGGCCGCGCATGGCATACTCGCGACATTCAAAAAAAGGTTGACGGGAACCATAATGAAACACATGCTTGCGTCGGTCTGTCGGTGGCCTCGGGCGGCCGTTGTTTTGACTCTGGTTGCAGGGCTCGGCGGGTGTGGCGGCAGCGCGCCGCTGTTCACTTCGGACGGGCGTCCGACTACCCAGGTGCAATGCACCGGTAGCGACTGGAGCAATTGCACGGACAACGCGCGGGCGATCTGCAACGGCGATTTCGAAGTGATTCAGCAATCGAGCGATGACGCCACGCGAAATCTTCTCTTCGCGTGCAAGAAAAAGAGCGGTTATTGATCCCGAGATAACCGGCTGAGGCGGTCACGATCGGGCGAAGTGTTTTTCTGTTGGCTGAGCGTCATCTATTTTTCACGAATAACACTCACGGAGTCCCATCCATATGGCGACCTACAGGCAACTGACCGCGCAGCTCGAACGGCTTCAGCAAAAAATCGACAAGGAACGTGAAAAGGCGATTGCCGATGCGATTGCCGAGATCCGCGCGAAAATCGAGGAATACGACATTACGCCGGAAGAGCTCGGGTTTCGTCCGGTGGGCGCGGCCGCTGGCGCAGCCAAGCCGAAGCGTGTGTCGCCGCCGAAATATCTGAATCCGAAGACGGGTGAAACCTGGAGTGGCCGCGGGCGCTCGCCGACCTGGCTCGGCAAGAATCGCGAGCGTTTCCTGATCAAGGACTGACTCCCGAAAAGCCTCACCTTTCGCGTACTGACTGACGGTGCGAACGGCCATGCGGCCGTCGCACCGTTTTGTTTTTGTGCATGTCCGGCGCGATTCCCGATGGCGGATTGAACTGCGACGCCGCGCAATGAACGGATCCCGTTTTGTGAATTCGCTGCGATTCGACGGGATATCGCGGCGAATTCCGGTAAACAGCCGTGCAATTGCGCAGCACATGCGCATTGGCCTGCGCCGTTCCCGTGGTGCACGCGTGTTGCGAATTCCGATCACCTTTCGTGTGTTGGCGCGTGGCACCGTGCAATTCCCGAAGAGTCTCACCATGGCTCCTGTAAATCCTCACCTTTGACGAAGCGCACGCAGCGTCGCGCTGCATGCCTGCACCGTGTGCGCCGAGCGAAGGTGCTCGGCCGGCGCGCGGCGACGGCTTCCATACTGGTGTTGCAGGCCCATGATGCGAGCGTTGACGTGGGTCGAACAGTCGGCCGTTCGGCATATAGGCAGCCGCATGCGCTTCGCCTATGCTTGGGGTTCGCGTCGATCGGCGTTCGGCCTGCCCGTGCCGCATGCCGATCGGGTCGTCTTTCGTTACCGCAGGGAGCCGATGTGACCGTTCGCCATCTCGATGCGTTGTTCCAGCCCAAGTCCGTTGCGGTCGTCGGTGCGTCGTCGCGCGCGGGCAGTATCGGCGCGATGGTGTGGTCGCGCGTGCTCGACGGTGCATTCGAGGGGGCCGTGTGGCCCGTCAATCCGAAGTATCGTGAGCTGCACGGGCATCCGGTCGTTGCCGATGTCGGCCGGCTGCCCGCGCCGCCGTCGGTGGCCGTGATCTGCACGCCGCCCGCGACCTGGGCCGGCATCGTGCGCAAGCTCGGCGAGCTCGGCACGCGCGTTGCGGTGATCGTCGGCGAGGCGCGCACCGATGCCGATCGCGCCGCGCTCGATCGCACGCTGAAGGCGGCGAAGCCGTTCGTGCTCCGTATCGTCGGGCCGGGCAGCCTCGGCGTGCTGTCGCCTGCACGGCATGCGCATTTCGGCGCGCCGGCCTACACGGCGCGATCGGGCGGCGTCGCATGGGTGTCGCAATCGAATGCGCTGACGAACGCGGTGCTCGGCTGGGCTGACGCACGGGGCCTCGGCTTTTCGCATGTCGTCGCGCTCGGCGGCGAGTCCGACGTCGATGCGGGCGACGTGCTCGACTATCTCGCGAGCGATCCCGGCACGCGCGCGATCCTGCTCGAGCTCGATACCGTGCGCGCCGCGCGCAAGTTCATGTCGGCCGCGCGCGCGGCCGCACGCAACAAGCCGGTGCTCGCATTGCGCACCGGCCGCGCCGATCCCGGCGACGCGCTCTATACGGCGGCGTTCCAGCGCGCGGGGATGGTGCGTGTGGATGCGCTCGACGATCTGCTCGACGAGATCGAGACGCTCGGCGTCGGCCGCGTCACGGCGCGCGGCGCGGCCACGCTCGTGACGAGCGATGCGGGTGTCGCGAAACTCGCGGTCGATGCGGTGGCCGAGGTGCGCGATGTGCTGACCGACTGGTCGCCCGCGGCCACGTCGGCGGTGTCGGCGGCGCTGCCGCATCTCGCATCGCCCGGCAATCCGCTGACGCTGGGCGACGATGCGCGCCCCGAGCATTTCGCCGCGGCGATCAAGGCGCTCGCGCCGTTCCCGCAAACGGGCACGCTGTTCGTCGTCCATTCGACTTCCCACAGCGCGCCGGCCGAGGCGGTGGCGCATACGCTGATCGAATCACGGCAGTACGCGCATCGCGGCATCCTCGCGTGTTTCTTCGGCGCGGTCGACGCGGCGACGCGCGATGCGCTGCACGCGAACGGCATTCCGGTGCACACCACGCCGCAACGGCTCGCGCGCGCGTATGCGCGTCTCGTCGACTACAACCTCGGGCGGCAACTGCTGATGCAAACGCCCGAGGGCACGCCGCCGCAGCCGGCCGAGTGCGTGGCATCCGCGCAGGCCGACGCGCGCCGGAGGGTCGAAGCCGGCCAGCATGAACTGACCGGCGAAGCCGCGCTGCACTGGCTGTCTCATTTCGGGCTGCAGGGCGAGCCTGCCGTGGAGCCGGCCGGAAAGAAAGTCGTCGATGTCACCGTCGACATGTACGACGATTCGAACTTCGGCCCGGTGTTTCGCTATGCCGTGCCGCCCGCGGACGGCGTATCGGCGCCGTTCGTCGTCTATGGCTTGCCGCCGCTGAACACCGTGCTTGCGCGCGCGGTGATGGAGCGCTCGCCGTATGCACGCAGCACACCCATCGAGCCGACGCTCGATGCGTTGACGGCGCTGTCGCAGGTCGTCTGCGACGTGCGTGAAGTCGTTGCGATGTCGGTCACGTTGCGCGTGCTGTCCGACCGCACGTACGTGATCGCGCCGCGCATCACGCTCGCAGTGGGGCGCAGCCGGCTCGCGATCATGCCGTATCCACGCCACCTCGAGCAGACGCTCGAGTGGCGCGGCGAGACGGTGACGATCCGCCCGATTCGTCCGGAAGACGAGGCCGCGCACAACGAACTGCTCGGCGCGATGACGCCGGAGGATTTGCGGATGCGTTTCTTCGGCGCGGTGCGCAGCTTCGATCATTCGCAGGTCGCGCGCATGACGCAGATCGATTACGACCGTGAGATGGCCTTCATCGTGTCGTTCACCGATGTGTCGGGGCGCGACCACACGCTCGCGGTGGCGCGCGCGGTGGCCGATCCCGACAACGAGACGGCGGAGTTCGCGATCGCGGTACGACCCGATCAGAAGGGCAAGGGGCTTGGCCGGCTGATGATGACGCGCATCATCGACTACGCGCGCTCGCGCGGAACCACATGGATGATCGGCGAGGCGCTGCGCGAGAACACGGCGATGATCTCGCTGGCGAAGGCGTGCGGGTTTGCGGTGTCGACGACGGAGGAGCCAGGCGTCGTGGGGTTCAGGATGAAGTTGCAGCCGTAGCGCCCGTCGGCGGCCCGACGCCCGGGGGCGCTGCGTGCGGTGGAAATCTCCGGCCTCCTGGCGCGTTCGGCATGTTGCCGGTCAGGAACGCAGAGCATTCACACCTGCGTCGCGAGCGAAGCAACCGAGAACGTGTCGGCGCCGGTTCGCAGCGGAAATATCGACGCGCAAACGGCACCGATCCGGCACCGCGAGACGCGTACCGCTTGCCGCGATATCCGCCCCGCAGCGCTGTTTCAGACAAGGCGTCCGCACGCATTTACCGCCCATTCCATCCTCGAAAATTCGAACTTGCCCAAAAGGTGAGACTTTTCGGGAGCTGTCGGTGAGCTTCTTCGGGAAGGTTGGGGTGAGTCGATACGGGAGCGCTTGGTGAGCCGATACGGGAACACTCGGTGAGCCTTCCCGGGAACGGCCGGTGAGCACGTTCGGGAGCCGCCGGTGAGCCTTTCCGGGGCGCATGGGTGAGGCTCTGCGGGAAGTGTCGGTGAGGACATCCGGGACGCTTGGGTGAGAGTCTCCGGGAGCCTGGGTGAGCTTATTCGGGAGGGTCAGGTGAGCGCTTGCGGGATGCAAAGGTGAGGCTTTTCGGGAGCGTCCGGATGCACGTCTCCCGCAAGCGCAACGCCGGCCTGGGCCGGCGTTATGCGGGGTGCGGGCACGCATGAACCGTGCCCGTGGCGACATTCAGGCAGCGAGTTTCGACGCTGCGTCGTTCACCTGGTCGCGCGAAATCGCGAGTTCCTCGAGGTGCGGATCGGCATAGACGGCGCCGGTTTCGCGTTCGAGGCGGGCGATCGTCAGCGCACAGCGCGCAGTGTCCTTCGGCATCGCGATGAAGCGCTTGACCGATTCGCCGGACGTGAACGCTTCGAACAGCGCGCCGCGCACGTCGTCCGGAAGCGTCTTGGTCCACTGGTACGGCTTGCCGTTGAACGTGATCGACGGCGGCAGCGTGCGTTCCTTCTTGGTCGCCGTGATGAGCCCGTAGGTGCGGGCCGCCTCGCCGATCTGTTCGGGCGAGAAGAGTTCGTCGGGCGTGATGTCGAACTGCTCGATGTAGCTCTCGATCGCCTGCATTGCAGCGGTACGATCGTCGCGCTTCTTCTGCGCGCGCGCGACGATATCGCGCAGCTCGTCCGCCTCTTCGGGCGTGATCGTGAAGCTTGCCTGCTTCTGCTGAAGTTCGGAGAAACGCTGGAATTCTTGATCGTTCAGAAGTTTGGCCATGACATCCATCGGACACGACGGCCGCGACAACCGGCCGCCGTAGTTTTTGAGAGGGCCGCTATTTTAGCGTAGCGCCGTGGGGGCACGATATGGCACCGTGCATCGCGCTCGGCGGAAGGGTTGCGCGCGACCGGGGGCAACGCGATAGCGCCCCCGGTGCGCTCCGCCGAGCCTGCGCGTCAGCAGGTCTCGTCGCGGCACATCGACAGATGGGCGGCCGTCTCGCGCACCCCTTCGACGACCGTGTCGACGGACGGCGCCATATGCGCATCGATCCGGCGCATGTACGGGCAGGTCAGCACCGCGATCGCATGGCCCGACGGCCCGAGAATCGGTGCGCTCAGGTCGGTCACGCCGTACGCCTGGCGGCTGTCCTCGCGCAGGTAGCCGTCCTGCCGGATGGACTGGCACGCATACGCGAGTTCCTGCTCGTTCAGTGGCGCTTCGCCCTTGACCTTGCGGTGCTCGGCGAGCATGTGCGCGCGCTGCTCGGCGCCCTGGAACGCCAGCATCACGCGCCCCGATGCCGTATCGGCGAGCCCGACACGCGAGCCGAGCCGGACCGACACGCCCCACGGGCCGGGCCCGTCGACCTGCGCGATCACGAGCAGGTTGCCGCGATCGTAGACGGACAGGTGGCACGATTGTTCGGAGGCATCGGCGAAACGCTGCATCGGCGGCAACGCCTCGGCGATCAGCCGGCTCATCGGCGGATGGCGGTGCGCGAGCGAGAACAGCTTGAGGCTGAGCGTATAGCGGTCGCCGCCGGTCGAGCGCATCACGTAGCGGCGCGCGACGAGGCGTTCGAGCATCCGGTAGATTTCGCTCGCGTTGCGGCCGAGTTCCTTCGTGATTTCAGTGCGGGTGAGGCCTTCTTTCTGCTCCGACAGGAGTTCGAGAATGTCGAGACCCTTGTCGAGCGCGGGTGCGCGATAGCGGTCGATTGCGCCCATCGATTCCCGTGCGTCGCAGCCGGGAAGCAGGTCGTTGGTTGTTTGCATTGTCGGTGTGAAGTTGGGGGATTACTTTCGATCGATTGGCGACGCACGCTGACCGATTCTGCAACACGCTTGTGTCGCGCCCGCGTGTGGCGACGAACGCCATCCGTTTGAGCTTAACAACAAACATTTAGTGTGCAATGCAGCGTCTTTTTACCGATCGTTACCGGATAAGAACGGATCGATTCCCGTTCGGGATGACAGGGAAGCCCCGAATACCCGGTATTCATGACAGGTGGCACCGGTTCAAGGCATTCGAAAGGAAATCGGGCGGTGGCGCTGCCCGCGATGCTGCGCCGCAGCGCCGGCGGGCGCACCAATAGTCGGTATCCGTCGCGCGTCATTTCTCGGCGCGCGGCCGATGGTACAAAGGCTGGCGGGCCAGCGACGGTGCGGCCGCGCGTGAAGCCGGCCGGTATCGGCCGGACCATGTCGCGGGTGCCGGGCCGTCGTCGCCGATGCGCAGACCGGCGGCCGCCCGTTCGATGCGCGCCATACTTCCGTGCGGCGCCACGATCGCTGCGCCCGCGCGACCCTCGCGCGTCGACGGCATGCCGGATGCGGCGTCGACGCGCGCAATCGACGATCGACAATCAGTCCGGCGCGCGGCCGCGAAAGGCCGCGTCGGCCGGTATCCTGTCCCATTCGACAACAGAGGTTGACCACGATGAAACTGCTTCGCTATGGCCCGTCCGGCCAGGAAAAGCCCGGGATGCTCGACGCGGACGGCCGGATTCGCGACCTGTCCGCGCAGGTGCCGGACCTGTCCGGCGATGTGCTGTCCGACGCGGGTCTCGCGCGGCTGCGCGCGATCGATCCGGCCACGCTGCCACTGGTGTCGGGCGAGCCGCGCATCGGCGCGTGCGTCGGGCAGGTCGGCAAGTTCATCGGCATCGGCCTGAACTACGCCGATCACGCGGCCGAGGCCGGCATGCCGGTGCCGAAGGAGCCGGTCGTGTTCGGCAAGTGGACGAGCTCGATCTGCGGCCCGAACGACGGCATCGATATCCCGAAGGGCTCGGTCAAGACCGACTGGGAAGTCGAGCTGGGTGTCGTGATCGGCGCGACCTGCAAGGACGTCGACGAAGCGCGCGCACTCGATTACGTCGCGGGCTACTGCGTCGTCAACGACGTGTCCGAGCGCGAATGGCAGATCGAACGCGGCGGCCAGTGGGACAAGGGCAAGGGCTTCGACACGTTCGGCCCGATCGGTCCGTGGCTCGTCACGCGCGACGAGGTGCCCGATCCGCAGCGTCTCGACCTGTGGCTCGAAATCGACGGCCACCGCTATCAGAACGGCAACACGCGCACGATGGTGTTCACCGTTGCGCAGCTGATCGCCTATCTGTCGCGCTGCATGACGCTGCAGCCGGGCGACGTGATCACGACCGGCACGCCGCCGGGCGTCGGCATGGGCATCAAGCCGTCGCCGGTATTCCTGAAGGCCGGCCAGACGGTGCGCCTCGGTGTCGAAGGACTCGGCGAGCAACTGCAGCGCACGCGCGACGCGCGGTAGCCACGCACCCGGCGATTCCGTCGAGCGACCGCCGCCAGCAGTTCAATAGCAAGGGCCCGATTCCGCATGGCGCGGAACCGGGCCCTTGTCTTTGGTCAGGCGAGCGCGATTACACGACGTTGTCGAGTTCGCAATGCGCTTCCAGCCGATATCCGTCGGGATCGACGACGAACGCCGCGTAGTAGCCGGGGCCGTAGTGGTCGCGCTTGCCGGGCCCGCCGTTGTCCTGGCCGCCGTGCTCGAGTGCGGCACGGTAGAACGCGTCGACTTCGACGGGCGAAGCGGCCTTGAACGACAGGTGCATCCCCGAGTCGGGATCGGGGGCGACAGGGCGACGCGCATATTGCAGCCACAGCTGCGGCTCGGTTGCGCCGTATCCGATGGATTCGTCGTCGGTATGCAGCCGTTTGTAGCCGAGCGCGCCGAGCGTGCTGTCGTAGAAGGCTCGGCTGCGGCCGACGTGTGCAACGCCGAACGAAAGGTGATCGATCATGTGTGGCTCCTTGGACCGAAGAGGGACGTCAGTGCGGCAAGCCTGCTCATAACCACCATGCCAGCCGCTTGTAGCGGAGTGTGCCGAGTGTGCTGTCGTAGAACGCGCGGCCGCGGCGGTTGTGGATAACGCCGGACAAAAGACGATCGATCATCTGTGGCTCCTTGAACTGAGGCGGGTGTCAGTGCAGCAAACTTTTTATAACCACCATGCTGGTTATGTTAGGAAGCGCTCGCGGGCTTGTCAACCGGCATGGTGGTTAGATACGATCCGGGCATGAGCGATACGCAACCTTCCGTCACGATGGACTGCCTGATTCCGGCGCCGCCCGAAACCCTGAGCATCGATTTCGCGAACACGCTGTACTGGCGCGGCAGCGATCCGCCGACGGAAACCTTCGGCACGATGGACGACCTGCTGGTGTGGTGTCGCGACCACGCCGGCGTGCCGGCCGGGCTGGCGCAAGCGTGTCAGGCGCACGGCGAAGAGGCCGGTGAGCCGGCGATGCTCGCGCACGCGCTCGCGTTGCGCGAGGCGCTGTATCGGCTCTTTCTTGCGCAGGCCGAACAGCGCGAGCCGCAGGCGGACGATCTCGCGCTGCTCGGCGGCTTCCTGGCGGAAGCGGCGCCGCGTGTCGCGCTGGCACGCGTCGATGGCGGTTATGCGTGGCGGATCGGGGAGGGGCGTGCGACGCTGGCCGGGCTGCTGAGCCCGGTATTGTGGTCGGCGATCGACCTGCTCGGCGGTGCGCGGCTCGCGAAGGTCAAGCGTTGCGCGAACGACGCCTGCCAGTGGCTGTTCATCGACGACAGCAAGAACGGCAGCCGCCGCTGGTGTTCGATGTCGTCGTGCGGCAATCGCGCGAAGGCATACCGCCACTATCACAAGGCCGACTGACGGTCGGCCCGTTCACCGCGCGGCAGCCGCCCGAGTTATTTCACCGACAACTTCCGCCACAGCGTCGTCTTGCTGATGCCGAGCATCGCGCACGCGCGGTCGCGGTCGCCGCCGCATGCGTCGAGCACCGCGCGGATCTCGTCGGCTTCCGCGCGACGGCGGCGCGCGTGCAGTGTCTGCGCATCGTCGCTGTCGGCCGCGTCGGGTGGTGCGGCGAACAGCTCGGGTGCGATCGCCTGCAGCGCGTCGGGATCGAGCGCGCCGCACGCGGCGGCCGGATCGTTTTCATCGGCTTCCTCGGCGAGTTCCACCGCGATCCGCTCGATCACGTTCTGCAGTTCGCGCACGTTGCCGGGCCACCGGTAGCGCGCAAGCGCGGCCTGCGTCGCGCCGAGCACGCGCGCGGCATCGGCGGCGTCGCGCAGCCGCTCGGCGAGGCGCGGCTCGCGTCGTGCGGCCTGCACGAGCAGCGTGGCCGCGAGTGCGGGGATGTCGGCGGCGCGCTCGCGCAGCGGCGGCAGGCCGACGTTCAGGATGTTGAGCCGGTAATAGAGATCCGCGCGGAACGTGCCGGCCTCGACGGCCACGAGCAGCGGACGGTGCGTCGCGGCGATCACGCGCACGTCGATGCGGATCGGCTCGGTCGAGCCGAGGCGGATCACCTCGCGCTCCTGCAGTACGCGCAGGAGCCGGCTCTGCAGCGACGGCGGCATCTCGCCGATCTCGTCGAGAAACAGCGTGCCGCGGTGGGCGGCTTCGAACAGGCCGGTCTTGCCGCCGCGCCGCGCACCGGTGAACGCGCCTTCTTCATAGCCGAACAGCTCGCTCTCGAGCAGCGCTTCCGGAAACGCGCCGCAATTGACCGCGACGAACGGGTAGCTGCGCCGCGCGGACAGCGCGTGCAGGCTTTGCGCGATCATTTCCTTGCCGGTGCCGCTTTCGCCGAGCACGAGCACGGTCGCATCGGATTTCGCGTAGCGGCGCACGAGCTCGCGCACACGCGCCATCGGTGCGGATGCGCCCACCACGTCGTCGAGCGCGTAGCGCGCGGCGAACTGCTGCGTGGTGGGCTGCGAACGCAATGCGCGGTCGAGCCGTTCGACCGCGCGCGATTCCTGGAACGTCAGCACGCTGCCCGACGTGACGCCGCGATCGACGAGCGGCCCGCGATGCACGACGTAGCGCACGCCGCGTACGGTCGCGAGCGCGTCGCCGTCCTCGCCGCGCAGCGTGCGCAGCTCGGGCCGCAGGTCGACGAGCGCGCGGCCGACAGCGGCCGCGGGTTCGACCCCGAGCGCCGACGCAAGCCGTTCGTTGATCGCTTCCACGCGGCCGTGTGCGTCGAGCGCGACCACGCCGTCGCGCAGGTGCTGGAGCAGGTTGTCGAGCCGCTGGCGGCGGAACGCCTCGGCATGCGTCGCATACGCGACTTCGAGCGCGGTCTCGACGGCCTTGCGCACGGACGCGTGCGAATACAGGAACACCGCGCCCATGCCGGCGCTGGCCGCGAGGTCGGTGACGAGGCCGGGGCCGACGATCGTCTCGATGCCGCGGTCGTGCAGGTCGTGCACGCAGGCTTCCGCTTCCTGCGCGGACTGATATGACGCAAACTGCACGTCGAGGCCATACGCGGCGACGAAGCGGCGCACTTCGGGCGGCGTTTCCCCGGCGCTGACGAGCGCGATGCGCGACGCGTCGCGCCGGGCGCGTGCGAGCGCCTGCATCACGTCGAAGCCGGTCGGCGACACGACCACCACCGGCACCTGCGCACGCGTCTTCAGGAAGCCGCCGTTCGAGCCGGCCGCGACGATCACGTCGGGCCGCGCGGTGCCGGCCTCGGCGATCGCGCTGAGCGCATCCTCATAGGCGCGCGTCACGATGCGCACGTCGGCGCGTTCGTCGAATTCGCCGGCGATCTCGCGAAACAGGTCGCGCAGGCGGCTGATGCCCATCGCCCAGATGCGCGGGCGCGCCGCGCGATCGGCCGGGCCGACGGGCTTGGTCGAGGAGAGGTCCATGACGATCGATTATGCGCGCGCGATTTCATTTTTGAAACATGAAATTGCTGAATTGAAATCCCCGGGCACGTCGACGCCCGTGCCGGTTGCTTAAGAATCAGTGGGTTAGCGACGTTGGGCGAGCTGGCCCGGTCCTTGCTGTTAATGGTCGTTCCTTCAGGAGGCCGTTCATGAGCAATACGCATCTTCAGAGCGCCGGCGCGAAATTCCGCGCGGCAGTCGCGGCGGAGCAGCCGCTGCAGGTGGTCGGCGCGATCACCGCCTACGCAGCCAAGATGGCGCAGGCCGTCGGCTTCAAGGCCGTGTACCTGTCGGGTGGCGGCGTCGCCGCGAACTCGCTCGGCATCCCCGACCTCGGCATCAGCACGATGGAAGACGTGCTGATCGACGCGAACCGGATCACCAACGCGACCGACCTGCCGCTGCTGGTCGACATCGATACCGGCTGGGGCGGTGCGTTCAACATCGCGCGCACCGTGCGCTCGTTCATCAAGGCCGGCGTCGCGGCCGTGCACCTGGAAGACCAGGTCGGCCAGAAGCGTTGCGGCCACCGTCCGGGCAAGGAAGTCGTGGCGATCGAGGAAATGGTCGATCGCGTCAAGGCAGCGGTCGATGCGCGTACCGACGACCAGTTCGTGATCATGGCGCGCACCGACGCCGCCGCCGCCGAAGGGATCGACTCGGCGATCGAGCGCGCGGTGGCCTACGTCGAAGCCGGCGCGGACATGATTTTCCCGGAAGCGATGAAGACGCTCGACGACTACCGCCGCTTCAAGGCCGCCGTGAAGGTGCCGATCCTCGCGAACCTGACCGAATTCGGCTCGACGCCGCTGTTCACGGTCGACGAGCTGCGCGAGGCGAACGTCGATATCGCGCTGTACTGCTGCGGCGCGTATCGTGCGATGAACAAGGCCGCGCTGAACTTCTACGAGACGGTGCGCCGCGACGGTACGCAGAAGGAAGCCGTGCAGACGATGCAGACGCGTGCCGAGCTGTACGACTTCCTCGGTTATCACGAATACGAGCGCAAGCTCGACGAGCTGTTCGCGCAGGGCAAGAAGTAAGCGCCTGCGCGCCGGGACACGATTCCGGAGCGTTTTGCATGGGGCTGGACCAGGCGCCGAAGCGCCAGGTCCGGCCGACGGCTTTGCAGCGGTCGGGCCCGGCGCCGAGGCGCCGGTTGAACCGACCTCTGATACCCCCGATACACATTGGAGAGCAGAAACATGAGCGAGACGAAAGACGCAGCAGCACCGGCCGCCGCAGGCGCATTCAAGCCGAAGAAGTCGGTGGCGCTGTCGGGCGTGACGGCCGGCAACACGGCGCTGTGCACGGTCGGCAAGACCGGCAACGACCTGCACTATCGCGGCTACGACATTCTCGACGTCGCCGAATCGTGCGAATTCGAGGAAATCGCCCACCTGCTCGTGCACGGCACGCTGCCGAACCTGACCGAACTGGCCGCGTACAAGACGAAGCTGCGCGCGCTGCGCGGCCTGCCGAACGCGCTGAAGGCGGCGCTCGAGCAGATCCCGGCGTCCGCGCACCCGATGGACGTGATGCGCACGGGCGTGTCGGTGCTCGGCACCGTGCTGCCGGAGAAGGACGACCACAACCTGCCGGGCGCGCGCGACATCGCCGACCGCCTGATGGCATCGCTCGGCTCGATGCTGCTGTACTGGTATCACTTCTCGCACAACGGCAAGCGCATCGAGACGGAAACCGACGACGATTCGATCGGCGGCCACTTCCTGCACCTGCTGCACGGCAAGACGCCGTCGAAGTCGTGGGTCGAGGCGATGCACACGTCGCTGATCCTGTACGCGGAGCACGAATTCAACGCGTCGACGTTCACCGGCCGCGTGATCGCGGGCACGGGCTCGGACATCTACTCGGCGATCACCGGCGCGATCGGCGCGCTGCGCGGCCCGAAGCATGGCGGCGCGAACGAAGTCGCGTACGAGATCCAGAGCCGCTACAGCTCGCCGGACGATGCCGAAGCCGACATCCGCCGCCGCGTCGAGAACAAGGAAGTCGTGATCGGCTTCGGCCACCCGGTCTACACGATCTCCGATCCGCGCAACAAGGTGATCAAGGGCGTCGCGCACAAGCTGTCGAAGGAAGCGGGCGACCTGAAGCTGTACAACATCGCCGAGCGCCTCGAATCGGTGATGTGGGAAGCGAAGAAGATGTTCCCGAACCTCGACTGGTTCAGCGCTGTGTCGTATCACATGATGGGCGTGCCGACCGCGATGTTCACGCCGCTGTTCGTGATCTCGCGCACGTCCGGCTGGAGCGCGCACATCATCGAGCAGCGCATCGACAACAAGATCATCCGCCCGAGCGCGAACTACACCGGTCCGGAAGACCTGCAGTTCGTGCCGATCGAAAAGCGCTGACATGCCCACCGCGCACACCGGCCTCCCGCGTGACGGGGGCCGGCGTGCGCCGGACGCCATACCCGAGTTCCCCACACCATGAATACCGCCAACCGCAAACCCCTGCCCGGCACGTCGCTGGACTATTTCGACGCGCGTGCCGCGGTCGAAGCGATCGCGCCCGGCGCCTATGACACGCTGCCGTACACGTCGCGCGTGCTCGCCGAAAACCTCGTGCGCCGCTGCGATCCGGCGATCCTTGCCGATTCGCTGAAGCAGATCATCGAGCGCAAGCGCGAACGTGATTTCCCGTGGTTCCCGGCGCGCGTCGTGTGCCACGACATCCTCGGGCAGACGGCGCTCGTCGATCTCGCCGGCCTGCGCGACGCGATCGCCGACGGCGGCGGCGACCCGGCCAAGGTGAACCCGGTCGTGCCCGTGCAGCTGATCGTCGACCACTCGCTCGCGGTCGAATGCGGCGGCTTCGATCCGGACGCGTTCGCGAAGAACCGCGCGATCGAGGATCGCCGCAACGAGGATCGCTTCCACTTCATCGAGTGGACGAAGAAGGCGTTCGAGAACGTCGACGTGATCCCGCCGGGCAACGGCATCATGCACCAGATCAACCTCGAGAAGATGTCGCCGGTGATCCAGGTGCAGGACGGCGTCGCGTACCCGGACACCTGCGTCGGCACCGACAGCCACACGCCGCACGTCGACGCGCTCGGCGTGATCGCGATCGGCGTCGGCGGCCTCGAAGCGGAGAACGTGATGCTCGGCCGCGCATCGTGGATGCGCCTGCCCGACATCGTCGGCGTCGAGCTGACCGGCAAGCGCCAGCCCGGCATCACCGCGACCGACGTCGTGCTCGCGCTGACCGAATTCCTGCGCAAGGAAAAGGTGGTCGGCGCGTACCTGGAATTCCGCGGTGAAGGCGCGGCGAGCCTCACGCTCGGCGATCGTGCGACGATCTCGAACATGGCGCCCGAATACGGCGCGACGGCCGCGATGTTCTTCATCGACGGCCAGACGACCGACTACCTGCGCCTCACCGGCCGCAGCGACGAGCAGGTGAAGCTCGTCGAGACCTACGCGAAGGCGGCCGGCCTGTGGGCCGATACGCTGAACAACGCGCAATACGAGCGCAGGCTGACGTTCGACCTGTCGAGCGTCGTGCGCAACATGGCCGGCCCGTCGAACCCGCACAAGCGGCTGCCGACGTCCGATCTTGCCGCACGCGGGATCGCCGGCCAGTGGGAAGAGAAGGCGGGCGAGATGCCCGACGGCGCCGTGATCATCGCCGCGATCACGAGCTGCACGAACACCAGCAACCCGCGCAACGTGATCGCGGCGGCCCTGCTCGCCCGCAACGCGAATGCACGCGGCCTCACGCGCAAGCCGTGGGTGAAGAGCTCGCTTGCGCCCGGCTCGAAGGCGGTCGAGCTGTACCTGGAGGAAGCGAACCTGCTGCCCGAACTCGAGAAGCTCGGCTTCGGCATCGTCGCGTTCGCGTGCACGACCTGCAACGGGATGTCGGGCGCGCTCGACCCGAAGATCCAGCAGGAGATCGTCGATCGCGACCTGTACGCGACGGCCGTGCTGTCCGGCAACCGCAACTTCGACGGCCGCATCCACCCGTATGCGAAGCAGGCGTTCCTCGCCTCGCCGCCGCTGGTGGTCGCGTATGCGATCGCCGGCACCATCCGCTTCGACATCGAGAAGGACGTGCTCGGCCACGACCAGGACGGCCAGCCCGTCACGCTGAAGGACATCTGGCCGACCGACGAGGAGATCGATGCGATCGTCGCGTCGAGCGTGAAGCCCGAGCAGTTCCGCAAGGTCTACGAACCGATGTTCGCGCGTAGCGCGGATGCGGGCGAGCGCGCGGCGCCGCTGTACGAGTGGCGCGCACAGAGCACGTACATCCGCCGTCCGCCGTACTGGGAAGGGGCGCTGGCCGGCGAACGCACGCTACAGGGGATGCGCCCGCTCGCGGTGCTCGGCGACAACATCACGACCGACCACCTGTCGCCGTCGAACGCGATCCTGCTGGACAGCGCGGCCGGCGAATATCTCGCGAAGATGGGCCTGCCGGAAGAAGACTTCAACTCGTACGCGACGCACCGGGGCGACCACCTGACCGCGCAGCGTGCGACCTTCGCGAACCCGACGCTGGTCAACGAGATGGCGATCGTCGACGGCGCGGTGAAGAAGGGCTCGCTCGCGCGCGTCGAGCCGGAAGGCAAGGTCATGCGGATGTGGGAAGCGATCGAGACCTACATGAATCGCAAGCAGCCGCTGATCATCGTGGCCGGCGCCGACTACGGCCAGGGCTCGTCGCGCGACTGGGCCGCGAAGGGCGTGCGGCTCGCGGGCGTCGAGGCGATCGCCGCCGAAGGCTTCGAGCGGATCCACCGCACGAACCTGATCGGCATGGGCGTGCTGCCGCTCGAGTTCAAGCCGGGCACGAACCGGACGACGCTCGGCATCGACGGCACCGAGACCTTCGACGTGATCGGCGAGCGCACGCCGCGCGCCGACCTGACGCTCGTGATTCATCGCAAGAACGGCGAGCGCGTCGAGGTGCCGATGACGTGCCGGCTCGACACGGCCGAGGAAGTGTCGATCTACGAGGCGGGCGGCGTGCTGCAGCGCTTCGCGCAGGACTTCCTCGAATCGTCGCAGGCGGCTTGACCGGGTCACACAGGGATAACGCACACATGGCTCACACTCCTCAAATCAGGATTCCCGCGACCTACATTCGCGGCGGCACCAGCAAGGGCGTGTTCTTCCGGCTGCAGGACCTGCCGGACGCCGCGCAGGCGCCGGGCGCCGCGCGCGACGCGCTGCTGCTGCGCGTGATCGGCAGCCCCGATCCGTACGGCAAGCAGATCGATGGGATGGGCGGCGCGACGTCGTCCACCAGCAAGACGGTGATCGTGTCGAAGAGCGCGCGGCCCGGCCACGACGTCGACTACTTGTTCGGCCAGGTGTCGATCGACAAGGCGTTCGTCGACTGGACCGGCAACTGCGGCAACCTGTCGGCGGCGGTCGGCCCGTTCGCGATCAGCGGCGGGCTGGTCGATCCGGCGCGTGTGCCGCGCGACGGCGTCGCGACCGTACGGATCTGGCAGGCGAACATCGGCAAGACGATCGTCGCGCATGTGCCGGTGACGAACGGTGCGGTGCAGGAGACGGGCGATTTCGAGCTGGACGGCGTCACGTTCCCGGCGGCCGAAGTGCAGCTCGAGTTCATGGACCCGGCCGCCGAGGAAGAAGGCGCGGGCGGGTCGATGTTCCCGACCGGCAACCTGATCGACGATCTCGCGGTGCCGGGTGTCGGCACGCTGAAGGCGACGATGATCAACGCGGGCATTCCGACGATCTTCGTCGAAGCGGAAGCGATCGGCTATACGGGCACCGAGCTGCAGGACGCGATCAACGGCGATGCGAAGGCGCTCGAGAAGTTCGAGACGATTCGTGCGCACGGCGCGCTGCGCATGGGCCTGATCGACACGCTCGATGAAATCGCGACGCGGCAGCACACGCCGAAGATCGCGTTCGTCGCGAAGCCGGCCGACTACGTCGCATCGAGCGGCAAGCGCGTGAACGCGGGTGACGTCGACCTGCTGGTGCGCGCGATGTCGATGGGCAAGCTGCACCACGCGATGATGGGCACGGCGGCGGTCGCGATCGGCACGGCCGCGGCGATCCCCGGCACGCTCGTCAACCTGGCGGCGGGCGGCGGCGAACGCAACGCGGTGCGTTTCGGGCATCCGTCGGGCACGCTGCGCGTCGGCGCGGAAGCACAGCTCGAGAACGGCGAGTGGACCGTCACCAAGGCGATCATGAGCCGCAGTGCGCGCGTGTTGATGGAAGGCTGGGTGAGGGTGCCGGGCGACGCGTTCTGAGCGTGGCCGGTTCCGGCAACGTAGCCGAAATGCGGCTTGCCCCGATCCCTGCGAAGCGGACCCCGCGACGCAGGGATTTTTTCATTTGACGCGTTGACGCCCGCGTGACAGGTGCGATCCGATGCGAGGCGTATGGCATCGGAGACCGTCGCGATACGCGACACGGACAGGAGAATCGCATGCCGCTCGATGCACCGCTTTCCGGCCTCCACATCGTCGAATTCGAAGGTCTCGGCCCCGGCCCGCTCGCGGGCTGGATGCTCGCGGGGATGGGCGCGCGGATCACGCTGATCGCCCGGCCGTCCGGCCGCACGAGCGCGCCGGATGCGTTGCAGGCCCGCGATGGCGACCTGCTGCGCGAAGGCAAGACGATCGTCGAACTCGACCTGAAGTCGCCGGCCGGCCGCGCCGCCGCGCTCGACCTGATCGCGCAGGCCGATGCGCTGATCGAGGGGCTGCGGCCCGGCGTGATGGAACGGCTCGGCCTCGGGCCCGACGATTGCGCACGCCGTCATCCGACGCTCGTGTATGGACGGATGACCGGCTGGGGCCAGCACGGCCCGCTTGCGGCGGCGGCCGGACACGACCTGAACTACGTCGCACTGACGGGGCTGCTGTCGCTGTCCGCGCCGCGCGACGGGCGGCCGGGGTTGCCGCCGACCGTCGTCGGCGATGCGGGCGGCGCGCTCGGGCTCGCGTTCGGGATCGTCTGCGCGCTGTTCGACGTGCGCGGTGGCGGGCCGGGGCGCGTGGTCGACGGCGCGATCGTCGACATCGTGTCGATGCTCGGTTCGCTGGCGCTGTGGGCGCGCGCGAACGGGCAGCTCGACGGCGCGCAGCCGAGCCTCTTTCACGATGCGCCGTTCTACGACGTGTATCGCTGCGCGGATGGCGAATGCGTGACGATCGGCGCGCTCGAGCCGCCGTTCTATGCGCTGCTGGTCGAACGGCTCGGGCTGACCGACGTCGATCCGGCGTCGCAGTACGACCGCGCGCGCTGGCCCGCGTTGAAGGCGCGTTTCGCAGAGATATTTGCGCAGCAGCCGTCCGCGTACTGGTGTGCGCTGCTCGAAGGCACCGACGCGTGTTTCGCGCCGGTGCTGAATGTGGCCGATGCGGCTGCGCACCCGCACAACGCGGCGCGCGGGATCTATCGGACGGATGAGAACGGCAACGTGCGGGCGCGGGTGGCGCCGCGGTTTTTGCCGCTGGCGGGGGACGTGGAGTAGACGGACTGACACGTCGAGGTCGTTGAGCCAGTCTCGAAACGCACATTGTCGAAAGACTTCGCAAATCTTGGGCGCCAATTATGGTGCTAAATTTTGCCTTAAAAAGAGTACAATCGATCTCCTGTTGAAAAAGGAGTCGACATGCCTCATACCATTCTGGCCAATGTTACGGCGAGCGTTTCGGAACTGAAGCGGAATCCGATGGGCACAGTCGCGGCGGGAGAGGGTTTCCCGGTCGCGATCCTGAATCACAACGAACCCGCGTTCTATTGCATCCCGGCGAAGACCTGGGAGGCGATCGTCGAACGCCTTGAAGATATCGAAGACAACGCGTTGGCCGACAAGCGCGCCAAGGAGAAGGTCGTCAAGGTCAAGCTGAATGACCTTTGAGCTTGCCTTTCTCGAACCTGCTCTGAAAGAGTGGAAGAAGCTCGATCGCACCGTTCGCGATCAGTTCAAATCCCGGCTCGCAGAGCGGCTCGAGAATCCTCGAATACCGTCCGCGAAGCTGCAGGGTCATCCGGACCGCTACAAGATCAAGCTGCGCAGCGTCGGCTATCGGCTCGTGTACGAAGTGCGCGATTCGGAAGTGCTCGTACTGGTCGTGGCGGTCGGTCGACGCGAGCGCGATGCTGTCTATCTTGCCGCGATGAAGCGTTAGATCCCCATGCGCCGCATGTGGAAGCGGCAAGCTTTTCCGCACGTCTGGCCGCTCGGCTCGACTACGCGGTGATCGTCTTCTGGAAGGACGGGCGATCTTTCAAGTGCGGAGAACCGCTCACGCCGTTTCCTCCGGCGCATCCGGCATCTTGCCGTCGCCGACGCGGTTGATCGTGCCCTGCGCGATCGCGACGAGCCGCTCGTGGTCGCCGTCGATGACGAACACATGACACTGGCAGGTCGCCTGGTGCCGCCCCGCGTAGACGAGCTTCGCGCGGGCGACGAGCGTGCCGTTCACGGCCGGCCGCAGGTAGTTGATCTTGTATTCCGCGGTGATCACGCGTGGGCCGAGCACGAGCGCGCCGGCGAACGTCAGCGCGTTGTCCGCGAGGTAGCTGATGACGCCGCCGTGCACGAAACCGTGCTGCTGCCGCAGTTCTTCGCGCACGGGCAGGCACAGCGACACTTCGTTGTCGCCGATATGCATCAGCTCCGTGCCCAGCAGCATGCTGAACGGTTGCGCGCGCAATGCGCCGCGCGCGTGATCCGTGATGTCGGTCATCGACTTTCCTCGAAATGAGTGCCCGCTTGCGCTGAACTCTAGGAAGGGGGATGCCGATAAGCAAGGAAATTCGTCCGCGTTTCGTGCAATTTCCAGCGTGATGCGACGCGATTATTGCGTCGAATGTCGTGGATTTCCCTGTTTGCGGGTGATTCCGCTGGAATGCGCGGCCAACGTGAATTTCGTTGCCGTCCGCACCTAAAGTCGGACGAAGAAATGCCGCTAATGCCGGGGCATTGCCTCATCGTCCGCTTTCCAGGAATCTCCTCCATGTTCGGAAAAATCAAGCTCGCGTCGGGTCTGCTCGGCGTGTTGACCGTGTTTTGCGTCTTCCTGTTTGCGATCGAGGCGCTCGGCTTCTGGGCGCTCAAGTCGACGCGCAGCGGCGTCGACGATCTGTCGAACGTCGCGATCACGCAGGTCGAGGCGGCCAGCCAGGCGACCCAGCAGCTGCTCGACGCGCGCATCAACCTGTCACGCGCCGGCACGCGGATGGTGCGCGGCGGCCCGAAACCCGACGACATCATCCGCCATGCCGGCGCGTCGCTCGCGGAAGCCGACAAGGCGTTTGCCGCGCTGACGGCCGCGCAGCCGGTCGACGATGCCAACCGCGCGCGCGTCGCGGCGCTCACCGAGCGCTATCGCGCGCTGCGCGGCGCGCTCGGCGAACTCGTGCAGTTCCTCGACGCCGACAACATCCAGGCTTTCCTCGACCAGCCGACGCAGAGCATCCAGGATGCCTATATCGCCGAGTTGCGCCGCTTCACCGACTACGGCGGCGCATCGAGCCGCACGGCGCTCGACACGATCGACGGCGGCATGCTCTGGTTCAAGTCGGTCGGCATCGTGCTGCTGGTGGCGATGCTCGTGGCGAGCGCGGCGATCTACGCGGCCGCGCGGCGCGCGGTCGTCGCGCCGCTGGAAGAAGCCGGCCGACATTTCGAGCGGATCGCGCAGGGCCGGCTCGATGAAGTCGTGCGGGCAGGCGGCGTGTTCGAGATCGACCGGATGCTGCGCGGCCTCGCCACGATGCAGACGAGCATCGCGGGCACCGTGCGTACGGTGCGCCAGGCGTCGGATGCGATCCACCTCGGCGCTGGAGAGATCGCGGGCGGCAATGCCGACCTGTCGGCGCGCACCGGCACGCAGGCCGCGTCGCTCGAGGAAACGGCCGCGAGCATGGAGGAACTGACGGCGACCGTCCGGCAGAACACCGACAGCGCGCGTGCGGCGAGCGCGCTGGCCGACGCGGCGCTCGAGGCGACGAGCCACGGCGGCGGCGTGGTCGACAGCGTGATCGACCGGATGCGCGGCATCGCGCAAAGCTCGGGGCGGATCGCGGAGATCATCTCGGTGATCGACGGCATCGCGTTCCAGACCAACATCCTCGCGCTGAACGCGGCCGTGGAAGCCGCCCGCGCGGGCGAACAGGGACGCGGCTTCGCGGTCGTCGCGGGTGAGGTGCGCTCGCTCGCGCAGCGCAGCGCGCAATCGGCGAAGGAGATCAAGGCGCTGATCGAGGATTCGGTTTCGCAGATCAACGGCGGCGCGGAGCTCGTCGAGCGCGCCGGCGACGCGATGCGGACGGTGTCGGCGTCGATCACGCGCGTCGTGCAGACGATGTCCGAGATCACGGCGGCGTCGGTCGAGCAGAGCGTCGGGATCGAGCAGGTGAACCAGGCCGTCACGCAGATGGATCAGCTCACGCAGCAGAACGCGGCGCTGGTGGAGGAGGTCGCGGCGGCGGCCGCGTCGCTGAACGACCAGACCGCGCACCTGATGCAGGCGGTGTCGGTGTTCGAACTGGGCGACGGCCGCGCCGTACGCGGCGAGCGCGCGGCGCCGTCGTTCGACGACGCGGGTTACGCGCCGGCCGGCAGCGCCGCGTAGGCGGTCTCGAGGTGGTAGGGCGTCGTCGACGGCATGTCGGCGCGCGCCACCTGCCCGTCCGCCGTCTTGCACTCGAACCAGCCGCGCGGATGCAGGAAGCGCGCGGCGAAGCGTTCGATCTGCCGCGCGAGCGGCGCGGAGGCCGGCGTACCGCCGTGCGTCGCGAGCGCGCGCAGGTACTCGGTCTGCGCCCAGATCCGCTGCGTGCCGTCGATGCACGCGCCTTGCGCGTCGAGCGCCGCGCAGACGCCGCCCGTTTGCGGATCGACGCCGTATTGCTCCGCGAACACGAATGCGCGCGCCAGCGCGCCGGGGAGCCCGGTCTGCGCGAGCCGCGCGCCGGCCGCATCGACCAGATAGAACCACTCGAACTGATGGCCGGGCTCGAACCGGTTGTCGGCTGCGCCGAGCGGCAGCTCGGCCACGCAGCCGGTCGCCGCATCGACGAACGTGCGCTCGACGGCTTGCGCGGTGCGCGCGAGCGCGTCGTCGAACGCCGTGTCGCCGAACGCAGCCGCCGCCGCGAGCCACGCTTCGGTCAGGTGCATCAGCGGATTCTGCAGCGCCCCGCTGCCGGATGACGAGAAATCGGCGTGGCGCGCCGCGTCGAGCAGCGCGTCGCCGCGGTGCGGCGCGAAGCGGTCCTGAATCAGCGCGGCGGTCTCTTCGGCTGTCTTGCGCGCGGCGGCGTCGCCCGACGCCGCATACCACGCGGCGCACGCGAACACGATGAAAGCGTGCGTGTAGAGATCCTTGGTCGTGTCGAGCGGGGCACCCTGCGCGTCCACGCTGTAGTGCCAGCCGCCGTGGCGCGGGTCGCGAAAGTGGCGGCCGAGCGCGTCGAACAGCGTGGCCGCGTGCGCGGTGTCGCCGGCCTGCGCGAACACGAACAGTTGCCGTGCGCAGGCCATCGCGCGATAGCGGGTCACGGGCAGCGGCGCGTGGGTGGTCGGATCGACGGCTTCGAACGGCAACTGTAATGTCTGGTCGAACCCTGAACCCCGCCAGATCGGCAAGACGACGTGCGCGAAATGGTGGCGCAGCTGGGCGGCCTGGGCGGAAGCGGAGTCGGAAACGGACATGACGGGGTTGAGCGCTGGGTTCGAAACGTGTCGGCGCGGCCCGGAGGATCGGCGCGGCCGGGGCCAAGGATAAAACATTCCGCACCGCCGGCACCAAAAAAGGAGATAAATCGCATGCTGAGCAACCTGGAACTCGTGATGCGGCTCGTCCTCGCGGCGGCGCTGGGTAGTGTCATCGGCTTCGAGCGCGAGCGTCTGTCGTGGGCGGCCGGCCTGCGGACGCATATGCTCGTCTGTGTCGGTTCGACGCTGATCATGATCGTGTCGGCGTTCGGGTTCGCCGACGTACTCGGCAGCAGCGAGCACATCGTGCTCGACCCGTCGCGGATCGCCGCGCAGGTCGTGTCGGGCATCGGTTTCCTCGGCGCGGGCTCGATCCTGCTGCGCGGCGAGATCGTGCGCGGGCTGACGACCGCCGCGAGCCTGTGGTCGGTCGCCGCGATCGGCCTCGCGGTGGGCGGCGGGCTCTACGTCGCGTCGATTTCGGCGACGATCGTCATCCTGATCATCCTGGCCGGCATCAAGCCACTGGAGCGGCGCTACTTCACGGTGCGCCAGCGGCGCCAGCTCGCGCTGACGGTCGTGAGCGGCACGCTGAACTTCGATTCGCTGCACGCGGTGCTCGGCCCGGACAGTGCGCGCGTGAAGCAGTTCATCGTGCAGCGCGCCGACGATACGGGCGAGCACGACGAGGTGCGCATCGCGCTTGCGCGGGTGTCGGCACTCGAATACCAGGCGATTTGCGACAAGCTGCGCGCGCTGAAGGGCGTCACGCGTTTCGAAGAGGGGAGCGGGTTGTCGGGCGACGAATAGGCGGAATCGGCGACGGGGCGTGCGACAATGGCCGCCCACCGATTCCGTTCGACATCCGGTTCCGCGCTTGTGGGCCTAGCCATCCGATTTTCCTTGATCTCCGCCAAATACGAGTCGAAATTGTCGTGATTTTCAAGGGTTTGCGGAGAATTGCTTTTCGACCCTTCAATCGCGAGAGGCTTTGCTTCAAATCAGTCGATCCATCTGGGGATGGCCGGAAAGAGGTGAGGGTGGGGCACCGATACGATTCGTCGGGCATGGGCGACCTTGCGCCAGTCGAGCGCTGTTTGTGGGGCGCTATCATCTCGCCACTTCAAAGACTGGGGTTCGTCCGCATCCAGGTTGCAAGCAATCGCGGGAGATGGGGCGGCGCCGGCACTTTGTCGGCACCTTTCACAAGATCATTCATTCTCAGCGCGATTGTCGTGGCTGGCGTGGCCGCTGCTTCAATCGCTTTGAGGGTTTCATGTCGATCGAGTGCCACTTCCCATTTTGTCGTCGCAAGCATGCACTTGGGAAGTTGTGCGGTCATTTTTTCTTTGGTAATGCGTATCTATTGCTGAATTCGGCGACGTCTTTATATCCATGCCTGGATGCAAGAAAATGCTTAATTCTTGCCTCGGCATCTCGATGTTTGATCGTCCGAAATGAGTGATTTTCGACGGCGCAACCATAAAAGAGCGACATTCAATGGAATCATCGTCTGTCATTTTCGAGTAGAGCGCTTTACTTCGACGTGAGTGGGTTGCCTGCCCGCTTGCGGCGAACTTAAGGTAAGCTGGCGGAGCATGACCGCGCTTGCCGAAAGGCACAGCATGACTGTCGATGTGCTGGATGACGGGCGCCGCCCCAAAGTGGGGCGATTATTCCGAACAGCGTGTGCGGTATGCCCCTTTAAGAGGGAAAGCCGTTCTTCCGCGCCACATTCACAACCCACTATTGCGACACATGTCTTGTCCTTACTCGATTACGGTTCGCGGCGCGTTGAATTCGGCAGGAGCCGAAGTCGTTCGATCCATGCAATTGCCGTCGGGCATAACCCTGTCAGAATGGACAGGTCGCAATACGTTGACCGAATATAAAAGCTCGGCGGAGAACGTGCTGAGTATCTATTTGTCGGGCGGCGAAAATTGTGCACAGGTCGACGGAAGGCAGGTCGTTCGCCGGGGATTCAAAAGTGCAGTCTGTCTGTTTCCGGTTGGTGAAGGCGAATCGCAGTGGCAAATCACCGAGCGCCTTAATTTTCTGCATATCTACTTCGACATGCGCAACTTCGAGCCCAGCCTGCTTCGGGCCTTGCGCCAGCCACCGGAGGCCTACCGGTTCCGCGAGGTCTTCCAGGAAGCCTCCCCCGTCATCAGTGCGGCGGCGCACAGCATTGCGCAGTCCGACTGGAACGACGAGACGCTGTCGCTCGGTATCGATAGCCTGATGAGCTGGATTCTGCTCAATGCGATCCGCGGTTACGCCGAGGCCGATCTGGAGCCCGTGGATACGCGGGGGTGCCTGTCGACGAAGCAGGCCGACATGATCCGCGAGTATTGCAACGCCAATCTCGGCGAGATGGTGCGGCTCGAACATCTGGCGGATCTCGTGAGTCTCAGCCGCTACCACTTTCTGCGTAAATTCAAGAACACGTTCGAACAGTCTCCGCACGCGTTTTTGACCGGATTGAGGATGGCCCGGGCACACGACCTGCTGAGACACACCGACCAGAAGATCATGAGCATCGCACTCGAGTGCGGCTATGCGCAGCACAGCCGGTTCTCGACCGCATTCAAGCGACATTACGGCTATTCTCCCGGCGCGGTGCGCGGAAAGTGATTTCGCTCAAGTCAGGGGCCGTTTTGCGCGTCGCGGATCAAGCCGGCCAGGTCGGCTGATCTCAGCTTGCGATGCGAGAGGGCGGGGACGCGAAGTTCCTGTGCGAGATTGCGCACCTGCTGCTTGTGGGCCGCCTTGAGGTTGTCGTGAAACGCGATCGCATCGACACCGCCCTTGATCGACCGGGCGCACGCAATCAGGTCCTTCAATCGTTCCGGCGAGTCGTAGTCGTGCGCGACCAGCCAGTGATTGGGAAGCACGTGGGACAGCGCGAGTCCTTGCGTGTCGCCGTAATCGCGCAGCAACTGCGTGAATCCGGGCTCGAAGTGGGTTCCGCCGATACAGAGCAGCGAGATCGCCGGTTGAGCCGCGTGTTCCCCCGCCGCCAGCAGTGCACGCACAAGCACGTCAGCGGCATCCGGGTTTGTCCACGCGTCCGCCGTGCTGCCGATTTCCAGGTCGATGACCGATGGCGTCACCGCGGAGACGAGGCTGCCGGGCTGGGCGCCGTAGAGCGGGCCGGACCAGTGCGTGGCTTCCATCCATGTCGAATACGAATCCAGGCCCGCTTTCCGACGCTCGTGTTCGACCGCCAGAAACAGGCTGCGCGTGATGGCGGGATCGACCGGACTGAACGTGCCGCTTTCCATGTCGCCGGTCGTCTGGATCGTGAAAATGCGGTCGGGCGCATTTTTCCCTTCATGCCAGTTGACGATAACGATCGCGTCGGCGTCGCCGAAGGCCTCGTTCAGCCGTGGCGCGTAGCGTCGGTAGTCGTGGCTGAGCACCTGGTCGAGCTGCAGCAGGTCGTAGCGCACGCCGCCGGATTGCGCGCGCAGTACCGGATGTCCGTCCAGGGTGCCTTCGGCTTGCCAGTCGATGCCGGAGGCGAGGAGCCGGGCCAGCACGTGCGCCGACACCGGATCCTTGTCGAGATCGGTGCAGAAAGCCAGAACGATGTGCTTCACGGGTGAGTTTTCCTGAAGTGGATCATGGCGAACGTTCAGAACAGCAGAAACGCGATCGAAGAGGCGGACAGCAGGGCCAGTGTTCGTTGGAGTGCCCTGCCGCGCAGGACTTGCGACATCACGAGGCCGAATACGGCCCAGATCGAGTTGCACGGGAAGAAAATGATCCCGAGCGTGAGCGACAGGAGCGTTGCGTCGACGTACAGGTTGCTGGTCAAGGGCAGGAACGTTGACGTCGCGCTGGCGCCGAGCAGCCAGATTTTCGGATTCAGAATCTGGAGCAGCGCGGCCTCACCGAACGTGATGGGATGCTCGATCGAGAGATTCCCGGCATGCGTCGGCTGCGACGTGTACAGCTTGTAGGCCAGGTACAGGATGTACGCGGTGCCCACCACCTTCAGCGCCGGGTGCAGCAACGGGTATCGGCTCAGCACGCTGGACAGCCCGAGCGCGATGACCATGAACAGGACGAATACGCCAACCGAAATGCCGGTTAGCGACGGCAGCGTGCGTCGATACCCGAACTGCGCGCAGTTGGCGGTCGTCATCAGGTTGTTCGGCCCCGGAGAGATGATCAGCGGGATCGAGAACAGTCCGATCTGGAGCAACTTGGCGACAAGCGCGGCGTCGACGTTCATCTAGCCTCTCACCTTGTCGCGATTCGCGCCTGCCGCTGTGCGCCGTCGGCGAATTGCGCCGAGGTGATGGGCAAGCTCGACGAGCGGGCCGCGGTCGCGCATGCGGTAGGTCGAGCCGACGTCCGGTTGCGGTTCGCTGTGCCACGTCGCGAGATCGGCGTTCTGCTTCAAGCGGGCAACGAGACTGTCCACTGCGGCTCGTTCGGCGCGCGAATAGAGCGTTTCCGAATTGTCGCCGTCGGAGAACCGGACTGGATGACGGCTGATGATGGCGCCCGTATCGAGGCCGGCGGACACGCGATGAATCGTCGTGCTCAGCTTGTCGAATTCGCCGTGATGCAGTGCGAAGAAGAAGCAGTGATTGCCCCGGTAGTACGGTAGGTGACCGCCGTGGATGTTGATGATGCGCCCGGGCGGTACGAGCGACAGCAACGCCTCGCCGATCTTCTTGGTGCCCATCACGATATAGACGTCGGACACGTCCTCGCGCAGTGCGTCGAGCACGCTCGTGTCGTTGATCCACGACGTTTCCAGATATTGAACACCGGCGTGACGTCGAAGTGCGTCCCAGGTCCGCAGTTCGTCGTCGCGAAGAAAATAGCGGCGGCGGTACGCGTCGTATCCTGATAGTCTGCGTCGCCATTCGTGATAGCGAGTCCACAGATACGCACGATAGTTGCCGTTGCGAAACAGGCGAGATGCCTGTTCGCGCCCGGGTTCGACGATGACGCGAACGCGTCCGAACGCGGTAACAAGCTCCGCGGCGAGATAGAGATGATGCGGACCGTCCGAACAGAGCAACGTGACGTTGGTCATGCGAGCATACTCATGAAGCGGCGATCGAGCGCCTGTTGTGTCGCAGCGGTGCGGGACTCGCAGGATCGCTGGCGCCGGCGCTGATCCAGCAGGCGCGTGGCGAGTACTGCTACCGCCGTGTGCGTGTTCCGCGTCGATGGCCCACCGCCGCCGTCGAGCGCGTCGAACACGTTTGCACTTTCCAGCCGGGCATGAACGCGGTCGAGCATCGCTGCCGCCGTGGCGTGGAGCGAATCCGACGTGGCGCCGGGCGCGCCGGACAGTGCGCGTCCGACCGCCGCATGGGCATCCCTGAATGATGCCGCGCGTTGCTGCACGAGCGATTCCGCGACGAGCGTCGCGCCTGCATTCCCGATTTCGATCGCGCGGCGTGCGGCGTCGGCGTCGAACCGGATCTCGTTCATCGCATAGACGAGCACCTTCAGCATGTCGATGACGAGACCGCTCATCTCGGCGACCGTTTCGACCGCGGTGCGGCTGGCCTGATACGAGTTGCCGGTCGGCAGATGCGATAGCGACGACAGTGCCGCGGCGCAATGTCCGACGATGCGGTCGTGACCGAGACGCAGCCATTCGAGCAAGTACGGGTTGCGTTTCTGCGGCATGTTGGACGAGCCGCCGTACATGCCGTCCGGCAATGTGACGAGCCCGATTTCGCGCATCGACCAGAGCTGCAGGTCGGTCGCGATACGGTTCAGATTGCCGCTCAGCTCCGCCAGCAGGCACACGCAGCGCAGTGCCGGATTCTTGTCGGTGATCGCGCTCAGCGAATTGAGCGGGCCTGCCGAAAAACCCAGCAGGGTCGCCGTGCATTGCGGGTCGGTGGCGAACGTCGTGCCCGCGCCGGCGCATGCGCCGAGCGGGGAAACTGTGAGGCCGTCGCGCAGCGAGGAGAGCGCGTCAAGCGTGCCGAGCAGTATTTCGCACTGCGCGACGAGGTAATGCCCTGCCGATCCGGGCATCGCGGTCTGGTACTGGCTATAGATCGGCAGCAGGATGTCGGCCGAATCGGCGGCGCGTCGCATGAGCGCCGTGCCGAGATCGACGGCCTGGCCCGTGACGTGCGATAGCGCCTGGCGAATGGTCAGCAGAAGGTGCGTGCCGTTGATGTCGTTGCGTGAGCGCGCCGCCTGAATCATGCCGCCGGTGTCCCGTCCGCAGCGGCTGATCACATACTGTTCGTAATCGAAGTAGTCGCCGCGTCCGGAAACGTGTTCGAGCAACAGCGCCGGATTCGCTTCGAGTGCCATGACCGCATCGCGCAGCGAGTCGAACTGCTCGGCGTTCAGGATCGATCGTTCGCGCAACATGATCAGATGGGCTTTTTCGATCGCGAGAAGATGGGTCTTGAGCTTGCCGAAGCACGCGGGCGTACGTTCGTAGACGATGTCGTGAATCGTGTCGCGGTTCGGCACCGCCCGATCCGGTTCGTCGTAAAGCACGCGTGAACGCCTCCGGAGCGACAGCGCCTGCCGGAGCACCGAAGCAGCGCTTCGGCCGAACGAAATGACGTAACCGGCGCGATCGGAGAAGTCGAACTTGCCGGCGTTGACGCCTGCTTCGCGAAACAGGCCGGCGTCGGCGCAGTCGTCCGGAAAATCGATGCCGACATAGCGGCGCCCGACCTCCGGCACGACGAACGCGACCGCGCTATGCAACGCGGGCGTCGGCACGACGAACTGGCTGCGGCGCGCAAGATGGCTGCGCACGTACAGATCCGCGATCGACCATCCGTATGCACGCTCCATCAAGCGGGGAATCATCCCGCCGGCAAGGCGCGCGTTGATTTCGATGACGGTGATCGTGCCGTCGTGAACTTTCAGTTCCGTGTGCGCGGGACCGAATGCATAGCCGACCGCATCGAGTGCGCGACGTACCGTATCGACGATGCGGGCATGGGTGGCTGCATCGAGGTCCGCCGGCAGGACGTGCGCGAGTTCGAGAAAATGCGGCGGCTTGGTCACGAACTTGCGCGTGACCGCAAGCACATGATGGCCGTCTGCATCGCTGAACGATTCGACCGAGAACTCCGTTCCCGGAATGAAGCGCTGGCAGATGAGCGCGCCATCGGACGCATCCGGAAAATCCGGCGCGTGTTCGACGAGGCGCACGCCGATGCTGCCCGTGCCTTGCCTCGGCTTCACGATGACCGGATAGGTCAGATTGTGCGCCGCCTCCGCGGAATCGATCGCAGCGGTATACGGGTACGGGACGCCGTGGTCGCGCAACACGTCCTGCAGTCGCAGCTTGTCTCGACACAGCGCGACCGTGGCGCCCGGATTGCCGGGCAAGCCGAGCCGCTCGGACAATCGTGCCGCGTTCTCGATGAATGCATCGCTCGTCGATACGACGTAACGTACGTTGTCGATTTCACCGACGACACGCTCGAGTGCATCGACCGATTGCGTGTCGCAATCGATCACGCGAACGCCGGGCGGCAACCGATCGATAAACGCGTAGCGCGCACGGTCGCGCACGAGGAAGCAGGTTTCATCGTAGTGCAACGACGCGTCGAGCAGCATCTGCCCGAACCCCGTGGTGTTCGATTCGATGTAGATGATCGCCATGATTCACTGAAACCTGTGGATGTCCGAGCGATTCCAGTTCATCCACGCCCATTCCGTCTCCGCATCGTAAGCCGTCGGGTGCCCGATCTCGATCGGACGAAGTCGATCGTATGCGGGACTGTCGGGATGCGCGGTGAAGGTCGAGCCGACGTAGCGTGAACCGTCGTCCGGGCTCAGGAAGACGATCGGCGTATCCGGACATCTGTCGCGCACGGATCGGACGACCGCGTAGGCGGCGCCGGTGGTCGGCCCGCGGAAATGTCCGGTGGACGCATAGAGCTTGCGCGTGAAATGATCGGCAAGCTCCGCGCTGACCCAATGTACTTCGTCGAACAACGCATGCTTCAGGTTTCCGGGCATGATCGTGTTGCCGAGACCACGCAGTTTGCGCGGGCCGTCGACCTGGCCGAACAGGACGCTGTTGAAGGTGTCGACGCCGACGAGCGTGCAGTCGGCGCCTGCCGCGCGCAGCGATGTCGCCATGCCGCAGCTCGAGCCGCCGGAGCCGACCGGCGCGACGAGAATCAGGCGGGGGCCGATCCGGTCCAGCAGCTCGTGGGCGATGTTGGCGTAAGCGAGCGCGTTGTTCTCGTTGTCGTACTGGCGGCACCAGAACGCCCCTTGCTCGGCATCGAGAATTTCGTGCAGTCGATCGAGTCGCGCCTTCTGGTACCCCTGGCTACCCTTTTTATCCGTGACGATTTCCACCCGACCGCCCAGCATTTCGAGCTGGCGCTTGAATGTCGGATCGATCACGGGATCGCCGATCGCCACGAAGGGGTGGTTCAAGCGGTTGCACACGATGGCCATCCCGAGCGCGAAGTTGCCGCTCGATGTTTCCACGACCGTTCCGCCCGGCTGCAGTTCGCCGCGGGCGCGTGCCGTGCTGATGATGTAGTTGGCAGGCACGATTTTCATCGCCTTGAACGACACCATGTGCAGCGAACGCTCGATTGGAAACAGCACTGCGTCCTGCATCGCGTCGAGCGACGATTCGTATTGAAGCATGTACGTTTCCTATACCGTTGTGTATTGAGTGGATTCGATTCGAAGTGCGTGCAGTCGCTTCCGTGCATAAGCGGCCGCGTCGGCCGTATCGGCTGCGTTTGCGTCGTAGAGCAAGCCGACACACGTTCCCGAATGCGTCGCGGCGAGGCCGAGCGCGCCGGTCTCGGCGCGCAGCTTGCGCAGGACAGGGATGTGCGGGTGAGGATTGAATGCCTGTGACAGCTCGCAGCTTCGCGTCGCGATCTCGCCGAGCGCGTGCAGATCCGAGGTACGGATCGCTGTTTTCATGCGCGCCAGCATGCTGCGGTATTCGTCACGCACTTCCGCGGGCGGATCGCGTTTCTTCCGGTTGAATTCGATCGTGTCGCATTCTCCGCCGCGATCCGCGCTGACGATCATGAGGGCAGGCGTCTTGCCAAGCTGCTCGTCGAGTTTTACCTCGCGGTGGTAAAACGAGACGATGCCGTCATACATCACGCCGTCCGTCGGTTCGATGAAACGGAGGATCGATTCGATCGTCTCGGGCGTCGGCGTCCGGCCATATGCCGACGCAGCGGCACGGATCGACGCGACCATATCCGCCGACGAGCTTGCCAGTCCCTTGCCGACGGCGAACATCGACTTGAAATGCAGCATGCCGCCCGGCGGCAAGTCGTGAAGCCGCAGGTAGTCCTGAACCGCGCGACACGCCTTGGTCTTGAACCCGACATCGACCGCGACATGATCCGAATGCGTGATCTCGAATTCGACAATGCTCTTCAGGTTGACCGGCAACGTGACCAGGAAGTGCCGGTCGTCCGGCAGCACGCCTTGCATCAGCTCGCCGAAGGTCCCGTGGCATTCGCCTTTGGGAAACGGTGACAGGTGTCCGTCGTTTCGTAGCGCGTCAGCTTGCTCTGAGAGAACGGCCATTTCTCCCCCTCGAAATGAAAAAAATTTTGAGTGTCGAGCTGGAAGCATAGCGACGGCAGCTCCCCATCTTCTTTGCAAAAATTGCTCACTAGTATCGAAATATTGCTCCGGAACAGGGGGGCGGGGAGGGTGCCGACGGCTTGGAAAGTAGCCTGGATTCGATCGGCCGGCCCCGCTCGCAACGTGGTGAAAAAGGCCGCCGGATTGTTGTCGCGAAAGGGTTTTCGGCTGCGTGAACGGCGCGGTATTCGGGCTCGCCGATCGGCGTGCCATTGCGTGGCGATGCGTGTCGAGTCGCGCGATCGCGCGATGGCCCGGCACTTTACGTGCGCGGTGGGGCCGGGATAGAGTATTTCCACGACGATGAGGATGTGCCGGGCAGGGAAACGCGGACCAACAGAATTGGAACCGACGTTCCCTCCTGGAGCCTGTTCCGCAGAACACGGCATCACGTGCCGCCGAAAAATCAATCGCGGCTTCTCCGAATTAAATGGAATCGATGGAATTCGAACGCTCGGTTCGAAAGCTGCTCCATTGATTTGTCATCCTTATCAAGTTTGAAAATCAATCAGACTATCCGGGAAACGTGAAATGGAAACGATGTTCGCTGGCCGGTTCATGACGTTCGACGGGCGGGACGTGAGCAGGAACATGACGCTGCGCGACGCCGTCGAATGCGTGCGCGATCGGGAAGTCGCCGCGGCACTGCTGGACGTGGTTGCGCCCGCCGACATCGATACGTGGTGGAACGATCGCGGCTTTCCCGATATGCGCGGCCACCAGTACCATCGCGCCCTGAATGCGACGGGCATCACGCTCGGCCAGTTGCAACGTTCAGGATCCGAAGCGCTGGTCAGCAATATTGCCGAGTATTTCGGGCACGCCGGCGTGGCGAATCTTCACATGCGCGAGACGCATTTCATTCAGCTGTTCATCAAGGAGTTGGGTGCGGAAACCCTGCGATTCGGCAACTGGAGTCAGTTCATGCTGGCCACGAAGCGTGAATATCCTCCCTTCGAAGGGGATCCGTTCAGCTTTGCGCCGCATTGCGATTGCATCGACTTCGGGCGCGAGGTGGAGCGTTGGCCATTTCGACTCAATCTCGAGCAGCTGGGTGCATTCATCACGATCCAGAAGGCCGAGAACGAAGCGGGCTTCGTTCTGTGGAACATCCGCCCGGAATCGCGTCGTCAGCTCGACCAGTGGGCCGAGGAGTATGCGCAGCACAAGACGCTGGGCGTGCTCGAGGGCGTCGATGCGCTGACCGTGCGGCCGAAGAGTGGCCAGCTCTGCGTCTTCAACAGCCGCAATCTGCATGCGGTCGAGCGATGCTCGTCGCTGCGTCGCACGATCGGTACGTTCCTGGTGTATCACGAGGCAGGCTGGAAATTGCTGCACTAGTCAGGCCGACGCGCATCGTGTTCAGCCGATGGTCGTACGAGGCATCCCATTTCATTCGCAAACCCAGCATATGTACGAATCGTTCGTGACGGCGTCTGACGGAAAGCGGCTGCGAGTATTTCGCGGGGATTGGCGTGAAGCGAAACCGTTCTTGACGCTGATACTACCGTTCGGGCTTCGCCTCGATGCGGCCGGAACACTGTGCGCGATGCTGTCGGGCGAATTCAACGTGGTGACCTGGCAAGGTCGCTCGCTATGCGACCAGCCGCCCTCCGCGCACGAAAGCGGGATGACACCCGAAGTCCATGTTCAGGACATGTGCTCGGTGCTGGACGCGTTGGGCGTACGCAAGACGGATGTGGTCGGATTCTGTTCGGGTGCCGGCATCGCACTCGTCGCTGCGCGCATCGAAGGGCATCGAATCGATCGTCTCGCGCTGGTTTGCGGAGAGTACATGCTGAGTCCCGCGGTCTGCCCTCAATCGAATTTTCAGCGGGAAGTGGACAGTCTGCTGCCGTTGGCGGCGGAAAGCCTGAACTATGCGGCCGCGTTGTGCGAGAAGCTCACGGCGAGCCGGGTAGGGGTTCCCGCCAAGACCGAGTTCGATGAAGAAGTTCTCGTGCCGTTTTCATCGGCCGCTCGCCTGCATCGCCACGGGCTGAACTACCTGTCGTATCGCGGCACCGACTTCATGACGCTCGCCGGCGAAGTCCCGCACCGCACGCGCGTGATTTCGACCGATGGCGACGAGCAGGTCTGCCCTGCCAGCTCGCGGGTCATTGCCGCGCTGTTGCGCAATGCCGAGCGACATGTCGTGGTGCCGGGAGACCACTACGAAATTCTGCGCGAAAAGAACGCCGTCAACGATTCGATCATCGAGTTCTTCGGTCGCCGGGAGGCCGTATGACGGCATGCACCGTGGTTCGCGTCGGGCCGTCTTGCCGCCCGGAGACGAGCGTCTGCCTTGTGTCGACCTGGAGCCGGCGATGAGCATACTCGAGCGATTCGGACAGGTGGTCCGGCTTCATGCGACGCACACGGCGCTTGCCGCGCGAAGCGCGCGTTACACCTACGATCAGCTTGACGCGCTGTCCGATCGGTTGGCGGCCTGTCTCGACGGATTCGACGTGGCCGCCGGTTCGCCGGTCGTGCTGCTTCTGCCGCGCTCGCCCGGTGCGGTGATCGCGATGATCGGGGTGTTGAAGATCGGCGCCTATTACGTTCCGGTCGATCCGGCCGGTCCGACCGCGATAGTGAACGAGCATCTGCGGGAGCTCGGCGCGCGCGTCGTACTGACCTTGCCCGAATACGCCGCGCATCTGCAGCTCGATCCGGATCTCGAAGGCATCGTGCTCGTCGAGGTCGGTCGGGACGGGGTGTTGTGGACCCGGCATGACGTTCTCGACAGGCGTGCATGTTCGCGGGCGGTGGCGCCGGATTCGCCCGCCTACGCAATGTTTACCTCCGGCAGCACGGGCAGGCCGAAGGGCGTGCTCGTGCCGCATCAGGCGATCCGGCGGCTGGTCGTCGAGACGAACTACATCGAGCTGAATGCGCAAGATCGTGTGCTGCAAATGGCGCCGATTACGTTCGATGCGTCGACTTTCGAAATATGGGGCGCGTTGCTCAACGGTGCGACCTTGGTGGTCGAGGAATCGCCGGTGCTGGATCTGAATGCCATGGGCTGTCTCGTACGCGAAGAACAGGTCACGGTCATGTGGTTGACGGCTGCACTTTTCCATCTCGTGGTTCGCAACCGCCTCCCGTTGATGGCGGGGCTTCGCGTGCTGCTGGCGGGCGGCGACGTGCTTCAGCCGGAGTCGGTCAGAACCGTGCTTTCCGCGTTCCCGTCGCTCACCGTGATCAATGGGTACGGGCCGACCGAAAACACGACCTTTACCTGCTGTCATGCGATGACGGCGGCTACGCCACCGGGCGCAACGGTACCCATCGGCAAGCCGATCACGGGTACCACCGTACGCGTACTCGACGAGAACGGGCGGCCGGTACGCCGAGGCGAGGCGGGCGTGCTGTATGCGGGCGGGATCGGCCTCGCGCTCGGCTATCTGAACGATCCGGAACGGACCCGTGCCGCTTTCGTCGACGATCCCGACGGTCAGGATCGGAAACTGTATCGGACGGGTGATCTCGTGCGCGAACGTGACGACGGTACCTACGAATTCATCGGTCGTCTCGACAGGCAGGTGAAGATCCGCGGGTATCGCGTCTCGGTGGAACAGGTGCAGCAGGTGCTCGCGATGGCCGACGGTGTCGAGGACGCGATCGTCGAGGTCGGCCAGGACGAGCTGGGGGAGAAGCGGCTCGTCGCATTCGTACAGTCGCCCGGGGATCCTGCCAAGGTCCGGGCGGCGGTCCGACAGTACCTTCGGCAGCGTCTGGCGGGTTACATGATCCCCGACGTGATTGAAGTGCAAGCGGCGCTGCCGTTGACTGCCAACGGCAAGGTCAACAGGAAGCGTCTGATGAGTTCGCGGGAGACCCGCAACACTGGAGAGGAGCATGAGCGAATCGCTGCAGTTCAAGGAGCCCATTCGGAAACGGCTGGCGGGGTTGTTGAAGGATCGTGAGGTCGGCGACGACGACGATTTTTTTGATCTCGGCGCAAGTTCGCTGTCGATCGTCGAACTGCAAGTCAAGATCGAAGCGGATCTGGGGGTGACCGTACCCACGGCCAAGCTGATGCTGACGCCGACGCTGGCCGGCTGGGCCGAGCTTTATCGCGCGGCGGCCGTCGCTGCGACGGCCGTCGAGAAATAGCACGAAGTGACTCAATCAAGAGGACCGACATGACGCAGTTTTCATTGACTCCGGACGAACTCGCTCAATTCCGCGCACAGGGCTTCTTCGGGCCGTTTCGCGTGTACTCGCCCGAGGAGGCGCGCAAACGCTACAGGGCAATCCGGGCCGAGCTGTTCGACAGGGAATACGCGATTTACGACCTGCCGGCAACCAGCCCCATCGCCAATTACGATCGTCACCTGGACGTGAACCTGCTCAGCGAGCATATCGGCAAGCATGAGATCGTCGATCGCGTGGCGGGCATGCTGGGCCCGGACCTGCTGTGCTGGCGATCGGAGATGTTTCCGAAGTATCCGGGCGACGAGGGTACGGACTGGCATCAGGCCGACACGTTCGCGCATGCGTCGGGCGAACCGCAGATCGTCTGGCCCGGGGACAGCCGGTTCGGCGGTGCCATTACCGCATGGACGGCATTTACCGACGCGACCGAGGAGAACGGTTGCCTTCGCTTCATCCCCGGCACGCACGAGGAGATGTTCTACGACGAGTCGAAGAAGATGGCCTACGACTCGTCGAAGATCAATAACCAGGAAAAGGACGGGATCAAGCGCGGCTTTTTCGGTTACGACTACCGCACCCTTCAGAAGGATCCGTCGTGGAAGCCGGACGAATCGCAGGCGGTGTCGATCAAGATGCAGGCAGGCGAGTGCGTGATCTTCTGGTCTACGCTGATGCATTCGTCGTTTCCAAATTCGACGACCGACACGACGCGACTTGGATACGCGAGCCGTTACGTTCCGACCGGTGTGAAGGTGTATCCGAATACGGATGTCGTTGAGGAGTACGGCAGTTCCATCTCGCTCGACAAATACGGCGTGGTCCTGGTGTCGGGGGAGGACCACTACGGGCATAACAAGCGTGTCCATAACAATGCGAGAGGGCAGGTGTTCGCCTTCGAGGGTCGCGGCTGACGGCCCGGCACGGGAAATATCCGGAGCGCCGCATCCTGCGGGATGGCAAGGACGGCGGCGTTCCGATCAATGCGACGGAGTGGACATGCAGACAACCAGGGCACTCGTGAAGCGCCTTTTTTCCGAATCGCTCGGTATCGAGCACATCGCTTCCGATGCGGATTTCTTTGTGCTGGGAGGCGGATCGCTGGCAGCGGCGGTGCTGGTGACGAAGGTCGAGCAGGCATGCGGCATCGAAGTATCGCTGCTGGACTTCATGAACCATTCGACGATCGATGGCTTCGCCGGTATCGTCGAACAGCGCCTGAGCAGCGTCGCATGAGCCACGCTACCTGCTCGCCGGCCCTCACGGACGGAATGCGCGGCGCGGTCGATGCGGACGACGTCGAGATACATTACCTGAAGCGAGGCAGCGGCCCGTTGGTCATATGCTCGCATGGCTTTCCCGACAATGCCTTCACTTTCCTGCCGCTGGTCGACGCACTGGCGGAAGCCGGCTTTACCGCGGTCGCTCCGTACCTGCGCGGGTATGCGCCGTCGGGCGCAGCGCCGGTGGATCAGTACCACACCTGCTATATGGCCGGCGACCTGATCGCGCTGATCGACGGGCTTGGCTTCGAGCACGCGATTCTGGTCGGACACGACTGGGGCGCGCAGGCGTCCATCGCGGCCTCGATCCTGTTTCCGGGGCGCGTGACGAAGCTCGTCGCGCTGGGTTGGAGTCGTCCCGATGCCGCGCAGCGATTGCACTACGAATACCTGAAGGGAATCTGGCATACGTTCTTCTTCCAGTCGCCGTCGGCCGAGCAGGTACTGGCCCATGACGATTTCGCCTTCATCGAAGCGTGGTGGCGTGATGCTTCCCGCAACTGGGACGTGCCGCGAGACACGATCGAATCGGTGAAGCGCACGTTTCGCCAGCCGGGCGTGCTCGAGGCTGCGCTCGCGCAATATCGTTGCCGCCACGTCCCGTTGCGTGATCCGCGGCGTCATGCGGAGCAGGCACGCATCGCCGCCGGGCCGGTACCGGTGCCGACGCTGCTGATGCATGGCACGCACGATCGGGAAGGGCGCCTCGACGCCTTCGTCGGCGACGGCGTGCCGGGGTATTTCTCGGCGGCCCTGACACGCAAGGTCGTCGAGGGGGCAGGGCATTTCCTTCACCTTGAAAAGGCAGCCGAGGTGAATCGCTCGATCATCGACTTCATTCTGGCGCAATCATGAACCGGATTCATCTGTCGGATATCCACGTGGACGACTTCATCGAGCAGGACATCGCCCCCTGTCTCGACTACTGGTATCGCTCGCCTTCGGCCCTGATGGAGTCGATGAATGTCGATGTCGACAAGCTGCCGAGCGAGCGCCGGATGCGGGAGCTGCTGACGATTCTGGTGCGATGGAACTGCAGCGGTGCCGCACCTGCGCCGATCCTGGCGATCCGGCACATGGGCCGCGCAATCGGCGTACATGAACTGACGCATCTCAGCCCGGGATGCAGCGCCGTCATGCATGCTCATATCTGGCAGGCCCGGTATCGCGGCATCGGCATCGGGTCGGTTTCGTATCCGGCGGCCATGCGCATTTTCTTCGAAAGATTCTCGCTGAAATGCATCCGCTTCGAAACGCCGATCGACAATCTCTCGGCGCAAAGCGTCAAGCGCAAGCTCGGGATCGAGCCGCAGGGTGAAGGCACCATCGATATGCCAATGCTTCGGACTCCGGTAAAAACGATCAGCTATCGCGTGCTGCGGAAAGAGCTGGAAGAAATCGAGAAATTCGTCAACCCGATCGCAGGTTGACCGCGATTCACGATCAACGCCCGCTGCCTCCCGGCAGCCATTGCAATCCTATCCGTCACGAGGCACTTCATGTCGTTTGCTCTTTCATCAGGGATCGACCAATTCAAACCACTGGCGGTCGCTGCGTATATTCTCGCGTTGTCGATTACGCCGGGCCCGAACAACGTCATGCTTGCTGCGTCGGGGGCGAACTTCGGATTCGTGCGCACGTTGCCCCATCTGCTGGGCATTACGGTGGGCGCGACCGTTCTGGTGATGCTGAGCGCAACGGGGCTCGGGGTCGTCTTCATCGAGTATCCGGCGGCGAGGCTGGCGTTGTTCGTGATTGGCGCGCTCTACCTGGCGTACCTCGCCTACAAGATTGCGAACGCCGGGCGTCCCGCCGCGAAAGAGGCGGAAACGAAGCCGTTTTCGTTCGTTCAGGCCGCCATGTTCCAGTTCGTCAATCCCAAGACCTGGCTCATGGCCGCGAACCTGATCGTTCTGTTCTCGGTCGATGGCCAGGGATTCGTTTCATCAGTGATCGGCATCTGCATCCTGATGATCGTGATCAATTTCCCGGCGGTGTCGGTGTGGGCGGCGCTGGGCGTCGGCATGCAGACCCTGTTGCAGACCGAACGCGCGCGCGTGATCTACAACCGCACGATGGCGCTGCTGCTGCTGGCGTGCGTGCCGTTGCTGTTCTGGAAATAAGCTCGATCGAGCGCATTCGCCATGCCGGAAATCGTCAAGTCGAGCCGCGGTCTCGTGTCTTTTTCCGCGAACGGGAAACCTGACGCGCGGATTTATTGCCTGCCCTACGCGGGCGGCAGCGCCTCTATTTTTGCCGGTTGGCGGCAGGCGCTGCCGGCGAACCTCGAAGTGTGCGCGATCGAGTTGCCCGGGCGGGGGGGCCGGTTTTCCGAACCCGCGCTGACGCACATGGATGCCGTCGTCGATGAACTGGTTCGTGTCGTCGGCGACCGCGCGGACGTTCCTTTCGCGCTGTTCGGCCACAGCATGGGGGCCGTCATCGCGGTCGAGCTGGCACGTCGGCTCGTCGACCTGGGACGTCGTCCGACTGCACTCGTCGCGTCCGCATGTGCCGCGCCGCACCTGCCGCTGCGCCGCGAGCACGTGCTGCACGTCCTTCCGCGCGATGCGTTGATCGACGCGTTGATACGTCTCAACGGGTTGCCGGCCGTCGCGCTCGAGCGGAGGGACTTCATCGACACCTTCATGCCGACCATCCGTGCCGATCTGCAGTGTCGGGAAACATGGCGCAGTACGCCGCGCGACCTGGGCATACCGGTCCACGTGCTCGCCGGGAAGGACGACGAACTGGTGTCGGAAGCGGATGCGCTGGCGTGGCAGGTATTCACGTCGACGCAATTTTCGATCACGCGCTTCGACGGTGGGCATTTTTTCATTCAATCGGCAATGCAGGCCGTACTGGATCACCTGGCCACGATCGTCCTGCGGTCGCTGCAGCCTTGTCACGGCAGCCCGGCTTCGCCCGCACGCGTCACGTGCGCCCTCAATCACGACAGAGGCATGAAGTGACTCACTTTGAAAACTGGCAGATCAGGAAACCCGTGGTTTCGGCTTCCGGCGGCATCGTTGTCAGTCAGCACTACAAGGCATCACGCATCGGGGCAGCGGTGCTGGAGGAGGGCGGAAACGCCATCGACGCGGCGATCGCCGCGAGCTTTGCAATCGGTGTGCTTGAACCCTGGCAAAGCGGCTTGGGCGGCGTGGGGCATATGGTCGTCGCGCCGGCCGACGGAACCGCATTCAACATCGACTTCGCGGCGAGGGCCCCGTTGGCGCTCGAGCCCGACGACTATCGCCTGACCGGAGAATCCGCACGGGGCATGTTCGGGTGGCCAGCGGTCGTCGACGATCGAAATCTCGAAGGCCCGTTTTCAATCGGCGTGCCGGGGCAGGTTGCCGGCATGACGCTGGCCCACCGTGAGTTCGGTTCGCTCCCGTGGCGGCGGCTCGTGGAGCCGGCGGTTCGCTGTGCTCGCGAGGGGCTCGAAGTCGATTGGTATCTGACCTTGAAGGTGGCGTCGGCTGCCCCGGGGCTCGCACGTTATCCGGCGAGCGCGGCATGCTATCTGCCCGGTGGGCACGTGCCCGCGTCGGACTGGTCCGGCGCCGCCCCGCCCATCATGCTCGAGCATCAGGCCGCCACGCTGGAGGCGCTTGCCGAGCGTGGCGGCGAGGATTTTTACCGCGGCGCGCTTGCCCGCCGGATCGCTGCCGATTTCGCGGCGGTGGGATCGCGCCTGTGCATCGACGATCTGGCCGCCTATGGCGCCGAGATCAAGCAGATCGAAGCACTGTGCTACCGCGATGCGGCCATCCTGACCTCATCGGAACTGACCGCGGGGCCCGCGCTGGCCTGCGCGCTATCGCTGTTCGCACGGCAACCGGCCTGCGACGGCATGGCGGTTCCGGACGCGCGATTCTTTTCGCGCATTGCCGACGCGCTGGCGCAGACCTATGCCGAGCGTATCGGCGCCGGGGCACCTACGGACGACGCACGACGCGGTACGTGCACGACGCATATCAGTGTCGTCGACCGACATGGCAACGCGGTCGCGTTGACACAGACGTTATTGTCGATGTTTGGCTCGAAAGTGACGTTGCCGCAAACCGGCATCGTCACGAACAATGCCGTCATGTGGTTCGATCCCCGGCCGGGGACAGCCAATTCGATCAGGCCCGGTGCGGTGCCGCTGTCGAACATGTGCCCGACGGTGATCCGGCGAGCGAGTGGCGACGTGCTTGCGCTGGGCGCGTCGGGTGGTCGACGGATCATGCCGGCCGTCATGCAGCTCATTACGTATCTGGTCGATTGCGGCATGTCGGTCGAGGACGCGATTCACTTTCCGCGCCTGGACGTGAGCGGCGACCCGTGGGTCACGGCCGACGAGCGTATCGAAGCATCGGTCGTGAATGCGATCGGCGCGACGCACGAGGTTCGGCGCGCGGCCAACCTGATCGCGCCGAATCTGTTCGGTTGCCCTAACGTCGTACTGCGCCATGCGGAAACCCGACAGCTGACGGGCGGTGCGTTCGTCTCGTCGCCATGGTCGGCGGCAGCGGCGGAGCGCGACACATGTCGGGACCGCCACGATCCAGTTCATGATTGATCACGCCATGCATGCAGAATTCAACTATCTGACCGGTATTTTGAACGCACCCGTCTACGACGTCGCGGTCAAGACGCCGCTCGAATGCCTGTCCCGGCTTTCCGAGCGTTTCGGCAGTCGTGTGTTGCTCAAGCGCGAGGACATGCAGCCGAGTTTCAGCTTCAAGGTGCGGGGTGCCTACACGCTGATGGCACGGCTGTCGAGCGACGCGCTCGCGCGCGGGGTGGTGACCGCTTCGGCCGGCAATCACGCGCAAGGCGTGGCGCTCGCGGCGCACACGCTGGGCTGCAAGGCCAGCGTGTTCATGCCTCACACGACGCCTGCGATCAAGGTGCAAGCCGTGAAGCGCTACGGTGCCGAGGTGGTGCTGTGCGGTGACAATTTCGACGACGCGTGCGATGCCGCGCTGTCCTGCGCGAACGATCGAAAGCGTACTTTCGTCCCACCGTTCGACCATCCTCATGTGATTGCGGGGCAGGGCACAGTCGGGATGGAGATTCTGCAGCAGACGACCCAGCTCGATGCGATTTTCGTGCCGATCGGCGGCGGAGGGCTGGCTGCCGGCATTTGCGCGTACGTCAAGCGCGTGAAGCCGCAGATCAGGATTTTCGGCGTGGAGCCGAACGATGCCGACAGCATGAGTCAGGCGCTCGCCGGCGGCGCGCCGGTGCGGCTCGCGCACGTCGGTCGCTTTTGCGACGGTGTGGCGGTACGCCAGGTCGGGGCGCACAGTTTCGCGTTGTGCAAGCAGTATCTGGACGGCATCGTGCTGGTGAACAACGACGAAGTCTGCGCGGCGATCAAGGACGTCTTCGTCGATACCCGCTCGATTCTCGAACCGTCGGGCGCACTGGCGCTCGCCGGATTGAAGGCCTGGCAGCAGCGCGAACAGCTGCAGGGGGCGACGCTGGTTGCGATTGCGTCCGGGGCCAACATGAATTTCGATCAGCTGCGCTATATCGCCGAGCGCTCGACGATCGGTGAACACCGGGAGGTGCGTCTTGCCGTATCGATCGCCGAGCGTCCCGGGAGTTTTCGCGCACTCATCGAGCAGCTCGGCGAGCGTGTCGTGACGGCATTCGACTACCGCCGCACGACCGGACGCGACGCGCAGGTTTTTGTGGGGGTGCAGACGCCGTGTGCCGAGAACGCGCAAAGCATCATTCACGACCTGGAAACGGCTGGCTACCGGGCCACGGATCTTGGCGGCAGTACGTTGTGGAAGACGTATGGGCATCAGCTCGTCGGCGCGGACGCATGGCATCTCGAGCAGGAAAGGCTCTTTCAGGTGATGTTTCCGGAGCGCCGCGGCGCGTTGCTGGAGTTCCTGCTGACACTCGACGATGCGTGGGATATCAGCCTGTTCCACTATCGTAACGAAGGGTTCGACTACGGGCGGGTGCTGATCGGGATTCGATGCGATCGCGCCGATTCGTCCCGGCTGACCCGCGCACTGGAGGCGACGAATTTCGAGTTCAGCGAACAGATCGATGCGCGACCGTATCTGGCATCGCTTCGTCATCCGGAATACTGATAAAAGGCGGCTAACACGTCGTTCGAGGCTACGTTGAATACTCACCAATTGATCACGATGTGTTTTTACGCGGCTCTGGTGCTGGTTGTCCCGGGGCCGACCAACACGTTGCTGTTTTCATCGGGCATCAGTGTCGGCTTGGCGCGAACGCTGCCGCTTGTGCTTGCCGAGGCGGCAGGCTATGTCATCGCCATCTCCGTGTGGGGATTTTCGCTACTGACGTTCGCGGTGGCGCATCCTCACGTCCTGACCGTGATCAAGGTCGCATGTTCGTCGTACCTGCTGTTGCTGGCGATCAACATGTGGACGCAGGGCCGGATGGAAGAGGACAAGCGCGCGAAGGCCGTAACGTGGCGGAACCTGTTCGTCGCCACGCTGTTGAATCCGAAGGCCTTTCTGCTGGCCAGCACGGCATTTCCATTGCAGGCGTTCCATGATGCCGGCAACGGGGTCGTGGCATTCGGTGCGTTTCTACTGGTGCTCGTGCCTATTGGGACGGGGTGGGCCAGCCTGGGGCGCGTGACGAGCGTCCTGGCATCCGGGCCGCGGCATATTACGACGCTGCTTCGTTCTGCGTCGATGCTGCTGGTGTTGTTTTCCGGAACCCTCCTGTATTCACTCGTCAAATGAGCCTCCGGTGATCGTGCTGCTCGCCATTTAGGGGGGGCGGCCTTTGCGGGTGCAGATGTCCCGGATACCCTGCCGCCCATCCGCGAGCGCTCGCGACAAGGCTTTCGACTGATGCATTGCCTCACTTTGGTATAGACGGAGCGCTGCGCCGGCGTTAGCGTGCGCGCAGTTCGCCCGCCGGCTGGATCAGCCAGGCCCTCGGTCGACATCGGGTTGGTGACATCGTCGACCTTGCGATCGAGCGCCGCACCCATTCCGGCATTGACCTCACGCCGGAAGCAATTTCCTTTTTGATGGTGCCGGCAGGCGGCAGGACGTCGAGTCCTATGGCATGTCGCAGTTGGGTGAAACAGTGCACCTGGATCCGGGCCTTTCGTTCGACCCGGTGTGTGCTGTGCAAGGTGAGTCGCGACGAATTGCGGCACCAGGGGCCACGGCATTGCCGGTTGGTGTGTCGCTTGGGTCGACTGTTTTGGAGGGGTGTAGTCGACTGCCATGACAGGATTCGCGGCGATGTGACCGTGTGCCCGCGTCCACTGCATGACGGCATGCATGCGTTGACGAGTGCGGCTGGCCGTAACAGTCTTCGTCAGCCAGATCGGGTGTAGGGCGTCTGCACAAGTAGCCCGGTCAATCGCGTCGAGCGTCCGGTTGCCGAGCCGGGGAAAGACGTCGCCTTCCAGGCTGCTGATCCAGCGGATTGCATGCTTTTTACTCGTTCACCTGGGCTCACGTTCGTCCTGGACTTGGCGGGCGGCTTGCTCGAACGCAAGGGCCGCCGCAACACTGGCGCCTCTCGATCCCGATTGCGCGGGTCGATGCGGTCTGCGCCGCTCAGTAGTCCGGTCACTTTTCCGGCGAAGCCGGGTTTGTCGGGTGGTTTGAGCGTTTTGGCTTGTTTGTCGGTTAGCATCGGTTTCAGGCCCATCACATCGCCCATCGGAAATCACTGGATAGGGTGGAATTCTGTCAGCGTAAAATGGACAGGTTGATGATGCAAATTATTGATTTGTTTAGAGATAGTTGGAATTCGATAGATGTTCTTGGACAGTAATTTGGCAGAAATGACCGAATCCGTTTCCTCGCCTCGCTTCCGTTCCAATCGTTCGTCGGCCCGTTCGCGCCCGCGCTCGGCTGCTGCCGCGGGCAGTACGTCCGCGAGGGCGACGGTGCGGTCCGGCAGTGCGCCGGCCGGCGACGCGTCGCGAGACGAACGGACGCTCGACCTGTTCGGCGATCCGGTGCTCGATCCGGGCGAGCGTGTGCCGGCCGCGGCGCGTGACGAAGCGGGCGCGCAAGCCGAGGCGGCTATCGATGTCGCGGACGATGTGGCGTCCGGGCGGCAGGCTGCGCTGGACGGGTTCAGTGCGCCGGATGGAGTCGCCGCGGCAGGGCATGTTGAAGCAGCGGAAGGTGCCGTGACGCCTGGAGACGCGACGGTGGCGCATGGCGTTTCGTCGCCTGAAGGTCGTGGTGACGCAAACGTCGACGTCGCGCCGGCTTCTGGCGCGGCTGCGATGAAGGCGGTCGATATTTCCCTGGGCGATGGCGTCGCAACGAAGGCCGCCGACGGGCCTGCGGGCGATGGCGCCGCAACGGCGGCGACCAAGCTGCAAGCAGATGAGGGTGCTGAGGTGAAGGCGACCGGATCTCAAGCGGCTGATGGCGAAGTAGAGAAGGCTGTTGCTGCTGCCGCCGTTAAATCCCGCGAAGGGCGGTCCTCCGGTGATGCCGTGAAGGAACGCCGTGCGTCGTCGGGCGGCAAACGGCGGGCGGCTGCCGGTGCGGGCGACGCGACAACGGAGCAATCCGCGCCGATCGTGACGAGCGTTGGCACGGCGGCGGAGGCGGCCGGTGCGAGCCCGGTGTCGGACACGGTGACGACGGTCGAGCCGCAAACGTCGGCGCAGCCGGCCAAGCCGGTGATTGCCGCCAACACGGCCAACACGGCCGACGCCGCGAAGGCCCGTGACGCCGCGCCGCGGGCCGACGTCACCGTATCCCCCGTTACCCAGCCGCAGGCTTCCGCTGCCTCCTTTGTCACGAAGCCGTCGGCGGAGCGCACGCAACCGGCCGCGCCGGCCTTCGATCCGGATACGCACCTGCGCCCGCTGACCGACCGGCTGGCCGCCCTGCAGGCCGATGTGGATGGCCTGACGCGCACGGCCGATCGCGAGATGCGCCGCGTCAACCGCCTGCTGCTGGCGTTGGCCGTCGTCGTGCTGGCCGGGCTCATCGCGCTGGTGATGCAGACGCGGCAGATCGCGCACCTGAAGCAGGACGTCGCGACGAAGCAGCAGCGGATCGATCGCCTCGCGGCCGATCTGTCGACGCAGCAGGCAACGCTGATGACGCTCGAGGAGCATCACGAGGCGCTTCTGTCGCAGGTCGACCGGCTTCAGCGCAACGCGAACCGCGAAGCCGCCGTTGCGAAGCGCGCTCGCCGCACGCGGTAATCGTTTCGACCCTATCCTGAGAGCTAGACGGAGCAAGGATCGCCGTGATGTACCGGCGATCCGCCGTCGCGCGCATGCGGCAAACTGATGCGGTGCGCTGGCAGAGTTCAGGGAAAACCCTTAGAATGGAGTCCATCTAAGGGAAAACCCTAGCCACATCTGTCAGGAGTCTCACATGAGCTTCATCCTCGCCCTGCTGCAAAAGATCGACGACCTTTTCGTGTCCCCGCACCTGCCCCTCGACGCCGAATACTCGTACGCTGCGCGTCGTGCCGAAGCCGAGCGCGTGCGTCGTGCGCACCTCGTGCCGATCGTCCTGTACCGTCGCTGATTCGCTGATTCGCTGATTCGCTGATTCGCTGCCAGCGCGGCGCCTGCCGTACCTGCCTGTCCGCTTTCCGCCGCTGCATCGCGCGCCGGCGCGACCGTCCCGCTACACTGGAAGTCCGATTCCGTTCACGGTGACCGCGCCATGCTGCAGATGCGGCCGATGACGGCCAGCGAATTCCACGCGTACCGCACGCGAGCCATCGACGGCTACGCGAGCGATCTCGTTTCATCCGGACAAAATGCTGTCGAAGACGCGGCCAGCCGGGCGCGCGCCTGTTTCGACACGCTGCTGCCGGACGGCCTGCGTACCTCCGGCCAGACCCTCGTCGTGCTCATCGACGGCGCCAGCGGCGACGCGGTGGGCGACCTCTGGTACGCGATCGTGCCTGAAGGGCCGAACCGCACGCTGTTCATCTACGACCTCGACATCGCCCCGTCCCGGCGCCGCCAGGGCTGGGCCACGCGGACGCTCGAGGCGCTCGATGCCGAGGCACGTCGGTACGGCGTCACCGAGATCGGGCTGTCGGTGTTCAATCACAACGCGGCGGCCCGCGCGCTGTATCGTGCGTGCGGCTTCGCGCCGATCACGACGACCTTGATCAAGCCAGTCATTTCGGACTGAAGCCACCGGCCGGCGCCGCGTTGTCGTGCGCTTGCGATTTGACTCGCCATCGGCCAATGCCGGCCGACCTCACGATCCTGCCTGTTTGCCAAGCGCCAAGCGCCGAACGCCGAACGGCCGTTCGGCACACGTCACCGGCACACGTCACCGGCACACGTCACCGGCACACGTCACCGGCACACGTCACCAGCCCACGCCCTCGCCACACATCACCGCGCGCGCCCCTTCCATCTCCGCAACAGCAACGCGTTGGTCACGACGCTGACGCTGGAAAACGCCATCGCCGCGCCCGCGATCACCGGGTTCAGCCAGCCGAGCGCCGCGAGCGGCACGCCGACCAGGTTGTAGACGAACGCCCAGAACAGGTTCTGCTGGATCTTCCGGTACGTGCGTCGGGAGATGTCGATCGCGTCCGCGACGAGCGCCGGGTCGCCGCGCATCAGCGTGATGCCGGCCGTGTGCATCGCGACGTCCGTCCCGGTCGCCATCGCGATGCCGACATCGGCCGCGGCGAGCGCGGGCGCATCGTTGATCCCGTCGCCGACCATCGCGACGATCCCGCCGTGCGTGCGCTTCAGCTCGGCGACGACGCGCGCCTTGTCGTCGGGCAGCACCTGCGCATGCACCTCGCCGATCCCGAGCGACGCCGCGACGGCGGCCGCGCTGCCGCGGTTGTCGCCCGTCACGAGCACGCTCGCGACGCCGCGCGCCGACAGCGCCGCGATCGCGTCGCGGGCGCCCGGCTTCACGGTGTCGCCGAAAGCGATCAGCGCGAGCAACGCGCGCGGCGCGTCGGCGCGCATCAGCCACGAGATCGTATTGCCCGCGCGCTCGAGCTCCGCCGCGCGTGCGTCGAGCGCGGGCGGCGCCGCGATGCCGAGCTCGTCGCGCCAGCGCGTGCTGCCGAGCGCGAGCAACTGCCCGCCGACACGTGCTTCCACGCCGCGTCCGGCCACCGCACGCGCATCGGCGGCGACAGGCGACGACACCGCACCGCCGCGTGCGGCCAGGTCGGCGTCGTGCGCGGCGACCACGGCGCGCGCGAGCGGATGGTCGCTCTGGCGTTGCACCGCCGCCGCGAGCGCGAGCGCTTCGTCATGCGGTACGTCGACCGCTTCGAACGCGGTCACGGACGGCTTGCCTTCGGTCAGCGTACCGGTCTTGTCGAACGCGATCACGGTCGTGCGCTGCGCGAGTTCGAGCGCCTGCGCATCCTTGATCAGCACGCCGTGCCGGGCCGCGACGCCCGTGCCGGCCATGATCGCGGCGGGCGTCGCGAGGCCGAGCGCGCACGGGCACGCGATGACCAGCACCGCGACCGCGTTGAGGATCGCGGTTTCCGTGCCGGCGCCGGCGATCAGCCAGCCGACCAGCGTCAGCAACGCGATGCCGAGGATCGCCGGCACGAACACCTCGCTCACGCGATCGACGAGCCGCTGGATCGGCGCCTTCTCGGCCTGCGCGGATTCGACGAGGCGGATGATGCGCGCGAGCGTCGTCTCCGCGCCGATCGCGGTGGTTTCGACGACGAGCGCGCCTTCGCCGTTGATCGAGCCGGCCGTGACGGGGTCGCCGTCGTCCTTCGGCACGGGCAGGCTTTCGCCGGTGATCAGCGATTCGTCGATGTGCGAGCGGCCCGACACGATCCGGCCGTCGACCGGCACGCGCTCACCGGGACGGATGCTGACGCGGGTGCCGACGCGTACCTGCGCCAGCGGCACGTCGCGCTCGACGCCGTGCTCGACGACGCGTGCGCGGTCGGGACGCAGCGCGTTCAGCGCGCGGATCGCGTCGGTGGTCTGGCGCTTCGCGCGCGACTCGAGCCACTTGCCGAAGCGCACCAGCGTGACGATGACGGCCGACGCCTCGAAATACAGGTGGCCGGGATGCAGAGGATCGCGCAGCAGCATCCACAGGCTCAGCCCGTACGCGGCCGACGTGCCGAGCGCGACGAGCAGGTCCATGTTGCCGGTGCGCGCCTTCACCGCATGCCAGGCCGCGCGATAGAAGCGCGCGCCGTAGCCGAACTGGACGATCGATGCGAGCATGAGCTGGAGCCAGCCGGGCAGCATCAGGTCGATGCCGAACGGCGCGACGAGCATCGGTGCGACGAGGGGCGCGCTCAGCACGGCGGACCAGATCACGAGATCGCGTTCGCGAATCGCTTCGAGGTGCTTGCGGGTGTCGGGGTCTTGCGCGGGGCTGCCCGGTTGCGCGTCAGCCCCGGTGGGGGCGCCGGCTGATGATGCGGCGGAGAGCGACGCGCGGTAGCCGGCTGTGGTGACGGCCGCGATCAGCGTGGCGGCGTCGAGGGCACCCGCGCCGTGCACCGACGCACGCTCGGTCGCGAGGTTGACGGAAGCGCGCGCGACGCCCGGCACGGCGGCCAGCGCCTTCTCGACGCGGCCGGCGCACGATGCGCAGGTCATCCCGCCGATGTCGAGTTCGAGATCGGCGGGGGCGATGGCGGCTGCCGGCGGGATCGCGGCGCCGGCCACCGGCGTCGCGCCATAGCCGGCTTGTTTCACGGCTTCGGCGAGCCGGGCGGCGGTTACATCGGGCGCGGCGTCGACGGTGGCCCGCTCGGTCGCGAGGTTGACCGACGCGCGCGTGACGCCCGGCACCTTCGCCAGCGCCTTTTCGACACGCGACACGCAGGACGCGCACGTCATCCCGTCGATGTCGAGTTCGATGCTGGCGGGCGCGGCAGGCAGCGAAGGCGCGAACGCGGCGACGCCGGCATCCGTTACCGTCGGCGTCGCGCCGTAGCCGGCCTGCTTCACGGTGTCCACCAGTTGCGCGGCGGAAACGTTCGCCGCGGCATCGACGGTGGCGCGCTCGGTCGCGAGGTTGACCGACGCGCGCGTGACGCCCGGCACCTTCGCCAGCGCCTTTTCGACGCGCGACACGCACGATGCGCAGGTCATCCCGTCGATATCGAGTTCGATGGTGGTGTTGTCGGCCGGAAGCGGGTGGCGGGCAGTGGGAGCGGCTGCGGCCAGCGGCGCGGGTGAGGCTTCGACAGGATGGGCATGCGGCGTCGCGGCGCCCCCGAGCAGCGGGTCGCGCACGGCGGCGCGGTAGCCGGCTGCGCCGACCGCCTCGACGAGTTGCGCGGCGTCGACCGTTTCCTGCGCAGTCACCGTCGCGGTGTGCGTGTCGAGGTCAACCGCCGCCTCGACGACCCCCGGCACCGCGGCCAGCGCCCGTTGCACGCGGCCCGTACAGCCGCCGCAATGCATGCCGTCGATGCTCAGCTCGATCGTATGCAGCGCTGCGGAGGCAAGTGGTTCAGTCATGTCGGATTCCCTGAATGCGCGGCTCATGCCGCCAATGATCCCAGTATCAACATTCCCACGATGGTAAGGTCAAGCGGTGGATGATGCATGCGATGCAAGGCGGGCGGATCGGCTCAAGGCCATCCCTGTTCACAGGGTGCCACGGCCCGGAAAAGCGAACGCCCGGCTTCCACGAGGAAGGCCGGGCGTCACGTGCTTGCACGCGATCGCGTGGCTGGCTACGCGCGGAGCTTGGCGCTGGCGAGACGGTTCAGGCTGACGCCCTGTTCGGCGGCCTGGATCACCAGCGCGCGGTGAGCTTGCGGCGGGATGCGGACCTTGAATTCACCGCTATAGGTTCGGTCGGCGATCGGTTCGGGCACCTTTTCGCCGTTCGCGGTCATGTCGCGCACGACCTCGGCGACGAGCCGGCGGATGCCGGCGAGCGCGCCTTCCGGCGTCGCGTCGAGCCGGTGTCAATAATGACACCATTTGTCCATCCAGATGGCAACTCGAACTCCGCTGAGACAGATCCAAGGCCAGCCGAAACCGCTTCGATGTCGCCCCAATTTCCCTGGAGATCCGACGAAACATTTGGGACCGGTCAGCCCGCGAATACGCGCCACCCGCTAATCGGCATATTGGGGGATGCCCTGAGGCGCTATGATACCGGCCTGACATCAGCGCCCACCGTTATGAACCGTAGCGAGACGGTTGTCCGGGCAGGCTGGGGTGCCTTGCTTTCGCCATTCGCAAGTCGAACAAGGCGTTGACTGAAAAGAATGATATTCGGCCAGTAATCGATGATTGAAAACCAGCAGGAATCAGTTTCTCTGCGGCGCGCGTGCGCGTCGCTCGCCATCATGGCGTTGCTAGCGGGGTGCGCGTCGCAACCGGACGCCATCCAGCGGAAAACCGGCTGGATGCGCGCGGAAGTCGCCGACTCCTACGTCTACGCGTATCCGCTCGTGCTGATGGACGTCGCGAAGGAAGCGGCGACGGGCGGCGACGGTGCGCAGCCGGGGCAGGCGCCGCTCAACACGCTGCGCCATGCGCAGGCGCTGCCGCCCGTCGGCGCGGTCAATCCGCCGCTGCCGGGCGTCGACACGCTCGACTCGACCGGCTGGCTGGACGTCGCGACCGAACCCGTGATCGTCACGTTGCCCGACACGCGCGGCCGCTACTGGGATGCGCGCGCCCTCGACATGTGGACGAACGTGCTGTGGTCGTCGTCGAGCGTGGCCGCACGCGGGGCACGCGGCGGCGTGCGATCGCAAACGATTGCCTTCGCCGCGAAGGACTGGCAGGGCACGCTGCCGAAGGGCGCGGTCCGGATCGACGTCCCGTCGGCCAACGCGTGGCTCGAAGTCCGGCTGCAGACGAGCGGCGGGCGCGACCTCACGAACGTGAAGAAACTGCAGCGCGCGATCCGCGTGGTGCCGCTGTCCGTCTACACGGGCGCGGCGCGCGGCGCGTCGGTCGCGGTGCATGCGGGCAGCGCGCCGTCCGAAGCAGTGGGCGGCGGCACGCCGGCCGAGCAGGTGGCCGCACTCGATCCGAAGGCGTTCTTCACGCGCTTCGCGCAGGCGCTGCAGGACAACCCGGCGCCGGCCGACGATGCGCACGCACAGGCACTGCTCGGCGACATCGGCGTGTCGGCCGGCTACCCGGTGCTGTGGACGGGCGACCGCCTCGCGGCCGCGACGGCCGGCGTCGCCGAGGCACGCGCGCGGCTCTCGACCCCGCCGTCGAACCTGCTGAACGCGAACGGCTGGAGCTGGATCGGCGATACGGCCGGCAAGTACGGCCAGGACTACACGCTGCGCGCGTACGCGGCCTACACGCAGTTCGGCACCGCGACGCGCGACGATGAAACGCTCGCGGTCGTCCGCGTCGACAGCGACGGCCATCCGCTGAACGGCGCGAACCGCTACGTGCTGCATTTCGCGCCGGGCGCGCTGCCGCCGGTGCGCGCATTCTGGACGCTGACGCCCTATGCGACCAACGGCGCGCTGCCCGACGTCGGGTCGGCGCGCCGTTCGCTCGGCGATCGCGACCGCCTGCGCCGCAACCACGACGGCTCGATCGACATCGTCGTGTCGGCGTCGCCGGGCGGCACGCAGGCGGCCAACTGGCTGCCGGCGCCGCGCGCCGATTTTGCACTCGCGTTGCGCCTCTATGCGCCGAAGCCGCAGGCGAGCGACGGGTCGTGGATGCCGCCCGTCGTCGTCCGGAAATGAACGGATGACCGGCGGCGTTGTCCGACCGGCGGGCGCGACGGCGCCCGAACCTCGTCCCGTCCCCTCCTGAGCCTATACTTTCGGGATAGCGTGCGCGGCCGCCCGGTTCTCCGGCGCGGCCCGGCATTCCATCCCGAGGCATTCAAGCATGGCAAGCGCAGACAAAGAAACCGTACCCTCCACCCTCCATGCCCTCGGTGGCGTTGCACGCTCGCGCCGGGCCCGGCGCATTGGCATCGGCCTGCTGATCTTCATCGTTTTATTCGGACTGCTCGGGTTCTTCGCGGCGCCGCCGCTGATCCGCCATATCGCCGAACAGCAGTTGAGCAAGCAGCTCGACCGGCCCGCCACGATCCAGCGCATCGCGCTGAACCCGTACACGCTGAACCTCGAAGCCGACGGCATCCATCTCGGCGACAAAGGCGGGCAGGGCGACTTCATCGACATCGCGAAGCTCGTCGTGCGGCCGTCGTGGTCGTCGCTGTTTCGCGGCGCGCCGATCGTCAATGAAGTGCGCCTCGACTCGCCGCGCTTTCATATCGTCCGCTACGACGCGCAACGCTTCAACTTCACCGACCTGATCGAGAAGTTCTCGACGCCGTCGCCGAAACCCGAAAGCAAGCCGACGCAGTTCTCGGTGTCGAACATCCAGGTCAACAACGGCCGGATCGATTTCGACGACCGTCTGCTGAACGAACAGCACGTCGTCGACAACTGGACGCTCGGCATTCCGTACATCGCGACGCTGGCCTCGAAGACCGACATCTTCGTGGAGCCGAAGCTGCGCGCCCGCTTCGACGGCAGCCCGATCGCGATCGACGGCAAGACCAAGCCGTTCGCGCAGTCGCGCGAATCGGAGATCGCGCTGAAATTCGACGGCCTCGACGTGCCGAAGCTGATCTCGTACGTGCCGGCGAAGCTGCCGGTGGCCGTGACGAGCGGCCTCTTGAGCAGCGACCTCGCGGTCAATTTCGTGATGAGCGGCGAGACGCCCGCGCTGCGCGTGTCGGGTACCGTCGACCTGAAGGACGCGAAGGTGACGGATCATGCGTCCGCACCGTTGTTCGCTGCGCGCGGCGTGCACGTCGCGGCGGCCAGCCTCGAACCGCTGCGCAACGCGATGCATTTCGACGAAATCCGGATCGACCAGCCGGTGGTCGACCTGTCGCGCGACAAGCAGGGCGTGCTGAACGTCGAGAAGCTCGCCGGGCAGCCGGCAGCCGCCTCGAAGCCCGCCGAAGGCAAGCCGGCGGCGTCGGGCGCCGCCGCTTCCGCCGCTGCCGAAGCCACCGCCAGCGGGGCAAAGGCCGAAGCCGGCGCCGGCGCGAAGGAGGCGCCGCCGCTCGACCTGACGATCCGCCATTTCGCGATCGACGGCGGCACGGTCAACGTCGACGACCGCGTGCCGGCGACGCCGACCGCGCTGTCGCTCACGAAGCTCGCCGCGACGCTAGACGGCTTCACGATGCAGGGCAAGACGCCCGCGAAATACACGCTGTCGACGTCGCTGTCGCGCGGCGGCGACGTGACGGCCGAAGGCGCGTTCAATCTCGCGCAGAAGCAGGCCGAGAGCAAGCTGACGGTCGCCGCGCTCGCGCTGCCGGCGCTGCAGCCGTACCTCGGCGAGGCGACGCGGGCGCGTGTGCTCGACGGCACGCTCGGCGCGACCGTCAACGCGAAGGCCGACTGGGGCAAGACGCCGCTCGCCGCGCAGGTTGCCGACAGCACGGTCAGCCTGAAGTCGCTGAAGATCGCGACGCCCGACGCGAAGGCGCCCGCGATCGTGCTGCCCGACGCGCACGCGAAGATCGCGAAGGTCGACGTGGCCACGCGCATCGCGGAGATCGCCAGCGTCGACGTCAGCGGGCTCGCGCTCGACGTGCAGCGCCTGAAGGACGGCAAGATCGACCTCGCGGCGCTGGCCGAACCCGCGCAGGCCGCGGTGCCCAAGCGCACGGTCGCGCGCAAGGCCGAGGCCGCCGCGCCGTCGTGGCATTACCGGATCGACGCGCTGAACGTGAAGGATTCCGCCGCGAACTTCACCGACCTGTCGACGCCGCGCCCGGTGAAGCTGGCGATCAAGCCGCTGGACCTGTCCGTGCAGAAGATCAGCGACGACATGACCCGGCCGCTGCCCGTGCAGCTGAAGGCGACGCTGAACCGCAAGGGTTCGCTGAACGTGACGGGCGACGTGGCCGCGCAGCCGCTGAAGCTCGGCCTGAAGATCAACGGCAACCGCCTCGACGCAGCCGCGTTCGAGCCGTATTTCGGCAGCGCGCTGAACGCGACGATCGCCAGTGCGCTGCTCAACGCGCAGGGCAACCTGACGTTCGCGCAGGTGAAGGGCGCGCCGCGCGCGACCTACCGCGGCGATGTCGCGCTGGTCGACGTGCGGATGCTCGACAAGGCGACCTCCGACCCGTTCGCGGGCTGGCGCTCGCTCGCGCTGACGAACCTGAAGGCGAACTACGACGAGAAGGGCACCGACGTCGATGCCGCGCGCGTGACGTTCTCGAACTTCTACGGCCGCGTGCTGCTCGACGCGCAGGGGCGGTTGAACCTGAAGGACGTGGTTGCGAAGGAAACGGGCCCCGCGCAGTCGCTCACGCGTGACGCGAGCAAGGGCGAGCCGGTGCCGCTGTCGCCGGGCGTGACGCCGCCGGCCGCCGCCCAGGCCGCGTCGGCCGCGGCCGCGCAGCAGGCATCCGCGCCGGCCGCCGCTTCGGCGACGGTGGTCGTGAAGGCCGCGCCGCCGCCGCAGAACCCGGTGCGCATGCATTTCGGCGAGCTGCTGCTGCAGAACGGCCGCGTGACGTACACCGACAACTTCATCAAGCCGAACTACACGGCGAACCTCATTGCGATCAAGGGCACGGTCGGCGCGTTCGGCACGGATTCGACGACGTCCGCGCCGGTCGACGTCGCCGCGAACCTCGCGGGCAACGGGCCGATTTCGATCAAGGGTTCGGTGAACCCGCTGATCGAGAAGCCGGCGCTCGACCTCACCGCGACCGCGCACGACATCGAGCTGACCAACCTGACGCCGTACTCGGCGAAGTACGCGGGCTACCCGATCACGAAGGGCAAGCTCAACGTCGACCTGCATTACGAACTGGCGAACGACCAGCTGAAGGCGAACAACCACATCTTCATCGACCAGCTCACGTTCGGCGACCACGTGGAGAACGACACGGCGACCCGGCTGCCGGTGAAGCTCGCGATCTCGCTTCTGAAGAACACGCGCGGCCAGATCGACGTGAACCTGCCGGTGTCGGGCTCGCTGTCGAATCCGGAGTTCAGCGTCGGCGGGCTGATCTGGCGTGCGGTGCTGAACCTGATCGCGAAGGCCGTCACGTCGCCGTTCTCGCTGCTCGCGCATGCGTTCGGCGGCGGCGGCGAGGATCTCGGCTACGTCGAATTCGCGCCGGGCTCGTACCAGCTCGACGACGCGCAGCAGAAGAAGCTCGACACCGTCGTGAAGATGCTGACCGAGAAACCGTCGATCCGCCTCGACCTGATCGGCCGCGTCGATCCGTCGAAGGACACCTCGGGGCTGGGTGACGCGTACGTCGAGCGGCTCGTGCGCCAGCAGAAGCTGAAGGATGTGATCGGGCAGGGCGAGAGCATCGACCCGATGTCGGTGAAGGTCGAGCCGGCCGAGTACAGCAAGTACCTGACGCGCGCGTACAAGGCCGCCGACTTCAAGAAGCCGCGCAACGTGATCGGCCTGCAGAAGACGCTGCCCGACGCCGACATGAAGAAGGCGCTCGCCGAGCACGCGCCGGCCGACGACAACGCGCTGCGTGCGCTCGCGCAGCAGCGCGCGCAGGCCGTGCGCCAGTACCTCGACGGGAAGATCGATTCGAGCCGTGTGTTCATCGTCGCGCCGAAGCTCGATGCGAAGGGCATCGAGGACAAGGGCGCGACGACCCGCGTCGACTTCGGCCTGCAGTAAGCAGGCCATCCGCTGCCGCGCCCGTTCATCCGTTCGGGCGCGGCGGCGCGTTTCCTTCAGCGCGCGGCGATCGCCGGTTCCTCGCGCTTGCCCAGTTCCTTCTTCGCAGCCAGCGGCAGACGCGCGTCGTCCCACTGCGCCAGCCATTCGACTTCCTTCGCGGTGAACACCTGTCCGTAGTTGCGCAACGCGTACTGCAACGCGTCGACGACGTGGTGGCGAATGATTTCGGGGGTGCGTGCATCGTCCAGCACGAACCGGAGGGCTTCCAGGGTCGACATACTCGTGCTCCGGGTCAGGGAAAACCCTTTATCACACGCCAATAGTCGCGCGCCAAGCCGGAAAAAAAATCGTACGACCGATGACGCCGCGGACGGATCGACCGATGCACCGGCGGCGTGCCGGCAGGCGAGCGCGCCTTTCGCAATGTGCGCCAGGCCACCTTGCTTTGCGACCGATTCGTGTCACTTGCGATTGGTTACGTTTGATAGAAAACAGAAAGCCCCGCTTCATGCGAGCGACCCACGACGCGCCCATATTCTTGCGCGCCTGATGGCAAGTCACGCAGTTCAACGTCAATCGAAGAGGTGGGGTGATCATGTCTTTCCTTGGTAAGCAGCGGAAGGTGGTGGCGATGGTCGCGAGCGCGCTGGCGCTCGCCGGTGCGGGTGCGCACGCCGCGCAGCAGGACGACGACAGTCACGGCGAGGACCGCGGCCACGCGAGCCGCGTCGTGAAGCACGTGCTGCTGATCAGCGTCGACGGCCTGCACGAGCAGGATCTCGCGCGCTGCATCGGCGCGAACACGTGCCCGAACATCGCGGTGCTCGCGAAGAGCGGCGTGACGTACACGAATGCCTATACGCCGGGCCTGTCGGATTCGTTCCCGGGCCTCGCGGCGCTCGTGACGGGCGGCTCGCCGAAGACGGCCGGCCTGTTCTACGACGTGTCGTACGACCGCAACCTGTACGCGCCGGGCGATACGAGCTGCTCGGGCAAGCAGGGCTGGAACGTCGTGTTCGACGAGACGACCGGCATCGATGCCCAGAACGGCGGCGCGCTCGTCCACCTGAACGGCGGCGGCGCGTTCAACCCGCAGGCGATCCCGAACGCGAAGGTCAACGGCAAGTGCGTGCCGGTCTATCCGCACAACTACGTGAAGACCAACACGGTGTTCGAGGCCGTGAAGGCCGGCATCCCGAACGCGACCACCGCATGGGCCGACAAGCACGCGTGGGGCTACGACTGGCTGAACGGGCCGTCGGGCACCGGCGTCGACGACCTGATGCGCACCGAGATCAACTCGATCGACCCGGTGACCAAGACGAACTACACGGACGTCTATTCGCATACCGCGCAGTTCGACAACCTGCACGTGCAGGCGCTGATCAACCAGATCAACGGCCGTGACTCGACGGGCACGAAGAGCGCGCCGGTGCCGACGCTGTTCGGCGGCAACTTCCAGACGCTCAGCGTCGCGCAGAAGGCGCCGGTCGCGAAGGGCGGCGGCTATCTCGATGCGAACTTCACGCCGAACGGCCAGGTCGCGAACGCGATCACGTACGTCGACAACTCGATCGGCCATATCGTCGCGGCGCTGAAGCAGGCGAACCTGTATGCGTCGACGGCCGTGATCGTCACGGCGAAGCACGGCCAGTCGCCGACGGATCACACGAAGCTCGTGAAGAACGGCGACACGCTGACGAAGCTGCTCGAAGCGAACAACTACATCGACCCGAACGGCAACTTCGGCCAGAACAACACGACGACGGGCAACCTGAACGACGGCTCCGGCCTGGTCGACACCGGCTTCGTGCAGACCGACGACGTCGGCCTGATCTGGCTGCGCGACCGCAACCAGCGCACGGCCGTGGTGCAGACGCTGAAGGCGAACCTCGGCTGCAACGCGCCGGGGATCTGCGCGGACGGCCCGCAGGCGTACGTGCTGTACGGCGCGGCGCTCGCCGAGCGCTTCGGCGATCCGGCCAACGGCCGCACGCCGGACATCATCGTCCAGCCGAATCCGGGCGTGATCTACACGTCCAGCACGAAGAAGGACGAGGAGCACGGCGGCAACGCGCCGGACGACAGCCACCTCGGCCTGCTCGTGTCGTATCCGGGCCTGCATCGCGCACGCACGGTGACCGACACGGTCGGCACGAAGCAGGTCGCGCCGACGATCCTCGGGCTGCTCGGTGCCGACCCGCGCCTGCTGCACGCGGTGGTGGCCGAGGGCACGGAGGTGCTGCCGGGGCTCGGCATCCGCCGCTGACGGCGACAGCCGGACGCCGCTGCCCTGTGGTGTCCGGTGCGGCGGCGGGGCGCGCGGCCAAGCGCGTCCTGTCGTCTGACGAATGCGGGCCGGCTTACGCCGGCGCGCATTCGTCCAGCATCCATTCCCTGAAGTGCCGCAATGCTTCGCTCGTCTCGAGGCGTTCCGGCGCATAGCACAGGTAGTGCCCCTGCGCGTCGACCTCGACGGGCGCATCGAACGGTTCGACGAGCGTGCCGGCCGCGAGATTGTCCGCGATCAGGAAACGCGGCACGAGCGCGAGCCCGAGTCCCGCCTGCGCGGCCTGGATCAGCACCGAATACTGTTCGAAGCGCGGCCCGGCGAGCGCGTTCATCTGCGTCGCGCGATGGCGTTCCGCCCACGCAGACCACGCGATTTCCGCCTGCTCGTGCACGAGGCGCGGCGCCGGCGCGGCGTCGGCCGGCGTGCGCAATGCGTGCCGCTCGCCGAATTCGCGCGTACAGACCGGCACGAAGGTTCGTCCGTCCAGGTAATCGCTTCGCACCCCTTCCCATGCCCCGTCGCCGTAGCGGATCGCCGCGTCGAGCCCGAACGGAAAGATGTCGCCGTGCGCGAGATGGCGGCGAAAGCTCAGCGTGACGCCCGGCGCGACGGCCAGGAAGCGCGAGAGGCGCGGCACGAACCACTTGGTCGTAAACGTCGGCACGCTGGCGATCGTCAGCAGGTCGCCGTTTTCGCGCGCGCTCAGCAGTTCGATCGACGCGTTGCCGATCTCGCGCAGCGGGCCGGCGACGCGCGCGTGGTACACCTGTCCGGCACGCGTGAGCACGAGGCTGCGCCCCTCGCGCACGAACAGCTTCACGCCGAACAGCGCCTCGAGATTCGCGATCTGCCGGCTGACCGCGCTGGGCGTCAGGCCCAGTTCGCGGGCCGCGTACGAGAAATTCAGATACTTCGCAGAACAGGTGAATGCGTGCAGTTCCGAGACGTTCGGATACAGGTGCTTCATCGCGACTATTCCTTCGGCGCACAGATCGATGCGGGCTTTGTACGTTTTTTTCATGACGATGCCATGTCGACTCTGCACACTGCGGCCATCCATAAAACGCGTGACAGCCCCGCCCGGCGGGCGTTGCGCGGTGTCTTCGTCTCTTGTCCGCGAGTGTTTTCATGCCTGCGTCTACCGCCCCGGCCCTGGCCGATGGTGTTCCGATTTCGCGTAACAGGCCGGTGCGTCCGCGTGTCGGACGTCTCTTGCTGCACGCGCTCGTCGCGGTGTTCGGGCTCTACCTGTTGCTGCCGATCGTGCTGCTGCTGATCGGCTCGGTAGGCCAGTCGTGGACCAACACGCTGCTGCCGACCGGCTTCACCTGGCACTGGTTCGCCGATCTCGCCGGAAATCGCAGCTTCACCCGCGCATTCGGCGTGAGCCTGACGGTGGCGCTGGCGTGCTGTGCGCTGAACGCCGCGGTCGGCCTGCCGCTCGCATATGCGCTGCATCACCGTGCGCAGGCCGGGCGCGGCATGGCGACCCGCGTCGTGATGCTGATGCCGGTGGCCGTGCCCGCGCTGACGCTCGGCTTCGGCTATATCGCGATCTTCAGCGGCGACACGCTGCCGTGGCTCGGCACGCTGCCGCTGATGATCGCGGCCCACGCGGTGCTGACGCTGCCGTACCTGCTGCAGACGCTGCTCAGCGATCTGCGCCACCTCGGGCTCGCGCGCCTCGAGGCCTGTGCGGCGACGCTCGGTGCGACGCCGCTGCGCCAGTTCGTCACGATCGTGCTGCCGAACCTGCGGCACAGCCTGTTTTCGGGGCTCGTGATGGTGGCCGCGCTGTCGATCGGCGAATTCCAGATCTCGAACCTGATCGCGGGCTTTCGCTATCGCAACTATCCGATCGTGCTGCTGCAGGCGTTCTACGGCGCGTCGGGGATGGCGTGCGCGGCGACCGTCGTGCTGCTCGTCCTCGCCGTGCTCGCGACGCTCGTATCGGTCGGCACCGTGCAACGTATGAAGTGAGTCCGTCATGAGTCTCGAGTTCGAACACGTCAGTTTCCAGTATCCCGGCGCGCGGCATGGCGTCGACGACGTCACGCTGTCCGCCGCGCAAGGCGAGCTGCTCGCGGTGATGGGGCGCAGCGGCTCCGGCAAGTCCACGCTGCTGCGGCTCGCGGCCGGCCTGCTCGACGGCGGCAGCGGCCGCATCGCGATCGGCGGCGCCGACATGGCCGGCGTGCCGGTGTGGCGGCGCGAGGTCGGCATGGTGTTCCAGCACTACGCGCTGTTCCCGAACCTGTCGGTGGCCGACAACGTCGCGTACGGGCTGAAAATGCGCGGCGTCACGGCCGATGCGCGGCGGCAGCGCGCGCATGACATGCTCGAGCGCGTCGGCCTCGCGGCGCATGCGGAACGCGGCATCGCGATGCTGTCCGGCGGGCAGCAGCAGCGTGTCGCGCTCGCGCGTGCGCTCGTGATCGAGCCGAAGCTGCTGCTGCTCGACGAGCCGCTGGCCGCGCTCGATGCCGGCATCCGCCATCAGTTGCGCGACGAGATTCGCGCGCTGCAGCGCGCGTGCGGCGCGACGACGCTGCTCGTCACGCACGACCAGGACGAGGCGCTGAGCATGGCCGACCGCGTCGCGATCGTCGACGGCGGGCGCGTGCTGCAGGTCGGCGCGCCGCGCGACCTGTACGAGCGGCCTGTGTCCGCGCGGGTCGCGCGCTTCGTCGGGCATTCGACGCTGCTGCGCGGCCGCGTGACCGCGCCCGACACGGTCGACGTGCGGTTCGCGACGCTGCGCGTCGAGACCGGCGGGCACCGGCCGGGCGCCGAGGTCGAGGTGCTGGTGCGGCCCGAGCACGTGGAGGCCGATCCGCCGGCGCACGGCGTGAACCGCATCGACGGCGCGCCGGGCGACGTGCGCTACTTCGGCGCGATGCAACGCTACGACTTCATTCCCGCCGGCTCGGCCGACCCGCTGCTGTGCGAAGGCCGCGTGCCGGCCACCCGGCGGATCGCGATCGACCCGCGCCATCTGCTCGTGCTGCCGGCCGCGCCGGACGCGCAATGACCCCTTTCATTCAACGGAGATCCCCGATGCCTGCAGGCCACCCTCTTGTGAAAACCCTACGCGCCGGCGTGCTGGCGCTCTGCGCGTTCGCGGCGCTGGCCGCCGTGCCGGCGCACGCCGCGCCGCTGTATTCGGGCGAGGACGCGCTGTATGCGAAGGCCGCCGACGAAGGGCTCGTCGTGTCGTTCGACACGGGCCCCGAATGGGCCAACTGGAAGGCGCTGTTCGCCGAGTTCCGCAAGCGCTATCCGAAGGTCGAGATCACCTACAACGACATCGGCTCGGCCGCGACCGTGGTGTCGCTCGACAAGTCGCGCCGCCGTCCGCAGGCCGATACCGCGTACTACTTCGCCGCGTCGGCGCTCGACGCCGAAAGCAAGGATGTCGTCGCGCCGTTCAGGCCGGTCAACTTCGACAAGCTGCCGGACGTGTTTCGCTCGGCGGACGGTCGCTGGTTCGCGGTGCACTCGCTGAACATCGCGTTCCTCGTCAACCGCAAGCTCGTGAAGAACGTGCCGCAGCGCTGGTCCGACCTGCTGAAGCCGGAGTATCGCAACGCGGTCGTCTATCTCGACCCGCGTTCGACCGGGCAAGGGCAGGTCGCCGTGTTCGCGGCCGCGTATGCGAACGGCGGTAGCGTCGAGAACCCGAAACCCGGCACGGAATTCTTCGGCAAGCTGAAGCGTGCGGGCAACGTGCTGCGCGTCGAAGGCACGACGCCTTACGCAAAGTTCGTGAAGGGCGAGATTCCGATCCTGATCGGCTACGAGAACGACGGCCTGAAGGCGAAGTACGTCGACGGCATGGGTGACGCAGCCGACGTCGTGATTCCGCAGGACGGCAGCGTATCGGCGCCGTATGCGATGAGCCTCGTGAAGAACGGCCCGAACCCGTCCGCCGCGCAGCTGTGGCTGAACCTGGTGATGAGCGACGTCGGGCAGGCGCTGTTCGCGCAGGGCTTCGTGCGGCCGGCCGTGCCCGGCACGCCGGTCGCGCCGGATGTCGCGGCGAAGCTGCCGAAGGCGCCGCAGGTGCGTCCGCTCGACGTGGCGAAGGCGGCCGCGCGCAAGGCCGAGGTCGACCAGCTCTGGTCGCAGGCGACGCTCGGCCAGTAAGGGGCACGCGATGCAGACCTCCCTGGCGGAACGCGGCGCGCTGCGCCGCTTCGGCGCGGTGCCGGCGGCGGTATTGCTGGCGGTGTGCTTCGCGCTGCCGCTCGCCGCGCTCGTCGGCTCGGCCTTCACGGATGGCGGCCGTGCGTTCGGTGCGGTGCTGCGCGATCCGCTCGTCGCCGATGCGATCGCACATTCGCTGGCGCTGGCGGTGGGCGCCGGCACGCTGTCGGTCGGCATCGGCGTGCCGGTCGCATTCGCGCTGGCGGGGCAGTCGCCCGCCCGCCGCCACTGGACGCTCGCGCTGCTCGGCGTGCCGCTCGCGTTCTCCGGGCTGGTGATCGCGTACGGCTTCATCCTCGCGTTCGGCCGCGCCGGCTTCGTCACCACGCTCGCGGCGTCGCTGGGCGCTGACCCGACCGTGCTCGGCGGCGCGATCTACACGATGCCGGGGCTGGCGGTCGCGTATGCGTACTACCTGATCCCGCGGGTCGCGCTGATGATCTACCCGGCGCTCGCGAATCTCGACCGGCGGCCGCTCGAGGCGGCACTGACGCTCGGCGCGCGCCCGTGGCGTGCGTGGCTCGACGTCGCGTGGCGCGAACTGTGGCCGTCGGTCGCGTCCGCGTGGTGCCTCGTCACGGCGATCGCGCTCGGCACCTACGGCACGGCGCTCGCGCTGGCCGGCACGCAGATCAACATCCTGCCGCTGCTGATGTATCTGAAGCTGTCGGACGGGCAAACCGATTTCTCGCAGGCGGCCGTGCTGTCGATCGTGCTGACGGCGATCTGCACCTGCGTTCTTGCATTAGGGGAAGGCCTTGTACGGCAACGACGTCATGGATGAGTGGTCGGAAGCGGCGTCCGACGCGCTGGCGCAACTCGCGCAACGGCAGCGCGGCACGCGGCGGCACCGCATGCCGGTCGGCGTGATCGGTCCGCGCGAGGCGACCGACGAACAGATGCGGGTCGCGCAGCGGATCGCGCATGCACTCGCGGCGGCGGGTGTCGCCATCGTCGGCGGCGGCAAGCAGGGCGTGATGGAGGCGGCCGCGCGCGGCGTGCATGCGGCCGGCGGGTGCGCGATCGGGCTGCTGCCGGAGGACGATGCGACGCTCGCGAATCCCTACCTGAGCGTCGCGCTGCCGACCGGGCTCGGCATCACGCGCAACGCACTGGTCGCGCGGGCATCGCTGTGCCTGATCGCGGTCGGCGGCGGGCTCGGCACGCTGTCCGAGATCGCGCTCGGGTTGCAGTGGGGCAAGCCGGTGTTCGCGATTTGCGACGCGCCGCGCGTGGCGGGCGCCGAATGCTTCGACGAAGCGGATCCGCTCGTGGCGCGGGTCGCGCGGTGGCTGGCCGATTCGGCGTAGGCCGATGGGATGAGGTTGAGGCTTCTCGTCCGGGGATCGTCGGCAGCGGACTTGAAATGGCCCGGGCAACTCGCCATATTGGCGGTGCACGAACCTTCAACGACGCCTCGAAAGGAGTCCAGATGCGCCTTTTGCTTGCCCTGCTGCTGCCGTGGTTCCAGTTCTTCACGATCGGCCGCCCGATCGCCGGGATCATCTGCCTGATCCTCCAACTCACGATCGTCGGCTGGCTGCCGGCCGCGATCTGGTCGGTGTATGCGCTGAGCCAGTACAAGACCGATCGGAAGATCGAGGCGGCGTTGCGCGAGCGGCGATAGGTCGTTGAACGAGAATCCGAGCGCTTTCAGCACTGCCTGAAGTAACGGCAAGGATTCATGTTTCGGCAGAAATCTACATAAGTTGTATGTGCTATTCGTTGCAATTTGTATAGATTTCCACCGAAATGACGGTATTTCCAATAATTGACGACTTCTGATTTCAAGCTGGAGCACGATGTCCATGCCTTTCTGAAGCCGGGGCTCGAGCGGCTGGCGCGTGAGCGGGATGCGTTGCGCTAGGCACGGGTGACGCAATGGACAAACGCTATAACGCGCTGCCGCTTCCCGAACAGCTTTCGCTCCGACGACAAGCGATCGAAGACGTGCTCGCGCATCCCGAGTGGTCGTTGCGCGAATCGGTACGTCATCTGAAGAAAGCGATGCGGCTGACCAGCGCGGAAATGGCCAAGCTCGCCGGTGTGTCGACGAAGACGATTCAGGATATCGAGCAAGGCCGCAGCGACGGGACGGTACAGACGATGAACCGCATCTTCGGCATGCTGGGATTGAAGCTCGGTGTGGTGCGACAGAACGCCTAGGTGGACGTGACGGTGCAGCCGCCTTGGGCTGCTTCATCGGTTCCTGCTTTCTACCCCTCGCCGGCTATCCCGGCGGCGCCCCCTCCAGCGCCTCCGCCCGCGCAAACAGCCAGTCGACGAACGTGCGCAGCGACGGATCGTCGTCGTCGCGATACAGGCAATGAAACGGCGGCGCTTCCAGGTGGACTTCCGGAAACAGCGCGACGAGCCGCCCTTGCTCGATGTCGTCGCGCACCACCGCGCGCGGTGCGAGGCACACGCCGAGCCCGCTTGCCGCAGCCTTGATCATCAGGAAGAACTCGCGATAGAACGGCCCGCGCAGCGTCTCGGTGACGACCGAGCCCGCCTGATGGAACCAGTATTGCCACGCCTGCGGCAAACCCGCGTAATGCAGCAGCGGCGCGTTGCGCAGGTCGGCCGGCGTGCGTGCCTGGTCGAGCACCGGGTGGCCGGGCGCGCACACCGGCACCGCGACGGTCGCGAGCAGCGGCCGCGACACGAACCCCTTGCGGCGCAGCTCCGGCGTATAGCGGCGCACCACGATGTCGCAGGTTTCGTCGAACTGGTCGCGCTCGTTGTCGGGCGTCGTGACGAGTTGCACGTCGATGTCCGGATGGTCGGCCTGGAACGCAGCCAGTTGCGTCAGCAACCATCCGTGCGCGAACGAGACGGACGTGTTGATCCGCACCGGATGGCCGCCGCCGGGTTCGAACATCTGCCCCGTGGCCTGAGCGAGCCGGCCGAGGCAGCTCGCGACGTCGACGAGGTAATGCCGCGCGCGCGGCGTGAGCCGTAACGAGCGTCCGTCGCGCTCGAACAGCTTCTGCCCGAAGAACGATTCGAGCACGCGGATCTGCTGCGCGACCGCGCTCTGGGTCACGTTCAGCTCATCGGCGGCAAGGGTCAGGCTCTGCAGGCGGCCGGCAGCTTCGAAGCTGCGCAGCGCGTTCAGGGGCGGCAATCGGCGCATCGTGAGATCGCGAAGAAAAGCTACACAGTGGGTCAAAAAATGTCGTTTGTGGCGGTCGGGGCGCGTCCCTATGATGGCGCCGACAGGAGAACACCGCGATGACGATCATAGCGCCACCCGATTGCCGATCAACCGGAATTCGCCGCCGACTTCGCGCCCGGCGCGCGATGCGTCGCGAGGCAGCGGTGCCGCCGGCGCGCGGCCGCGGCGCGCTGGCGCTCGCCTGTGCCGGGCTGCTCGCGCTACTGGCCGGATGTGCGTCGAAGCCGGAAAACGAACGCCAGATCGGCAGCGGGGGATCGCTGGTGCGCTACAGCTCGAGCCAGACCGAAGTCGACCTGTCCGAAAGCGAGCAGCAGACGCTGCGCATGATGACCGATCGCCGCTATGCCGGTGCGACGCAGGGGCGCGCACTCGACGCGGTGGCCGGCGTGCTGCGCGCGCAGGGTTATGCGCCGGTGACGGTCGATCGCGATTCGGGGCTGGTGGAAGCGGGGCGCAGCGATACGCTGATCCCGAAGTGGCGTCAGCTGTTGCGCGGTGCGCTGAAGGCCCGCATCGGGATGCTGCCGGTGAAGCCCGATCATGAACGCGTGGCCGCGATCGTGACGGTTCGGGAGGGGCGTGACGCGCATGTCGCAAACGCGCACGTCGCAAACGCGCATGTCGCGATCGTGCGGGCACGATTCGATCGCACGGTGTGGGACAGCGCCGGAGATTCGCGGACCAAGACCGTAATGGAGCCCGAGTACTACCAGGCGTTCTTCACGGAAGTGGACAAGGCGATGTGCGCGACGAAGTGCGAGCGGTGAGCGGCACGCACGTGCCGGCGCCGGGGGCGTGAAGGAGGAACGGGGAACGGAAGGCGCGCTGCCGCCGCTTGGAGAATGGGTGCCGATGTCGGTGCGGCGCCCGGTGCATCCAGCCGAAGCGCGAGCCGTCGGCGAGAAAACGGCTGCCGGATCGTCGCCCGACCCGGCAGCCGCTTCGTCTACTTCACCGCAAACAGCGTCAGGTTCATGAAGATCTTGAACGCATAGCCGAGCGTGACGGCGCCGAGCACGCCGCCCGCCCACAGGACGACGAACCACATCCAGCCGCGCATGCGCGGCTTCGGCGCAGCGGGCTGGCCATCGGCGGAATCAGTGGTGGTAGTAATGCTGGTCTTCATGGCGCACCTTGCCTCGGAATACCCAGTAACCCATCGTCGTGTAGGCGATGATGATCGGGAGGATAACCGCTGCGCCGACCAGCGTGAAGGTCTGGCTGGAACGCGGCGCCGCGGCTTCCCAGATCGTCATCGTCTGGGGAATCGCATACGGGAACAGCGTGACGAGCAGGCCGACGTAGCCGAGCAGCACGAGCGCCAGCGCGAGCACGAACGGCGTCATGTCGTGCCGGGCGCGCACCGCGCGGCGCATCCACACCGCGCAGCCGGCGACCAGGAACGGCACCGGCAGCAGGCGCCAGAACAGCCCCGAGTCGAACCAGCGCTGCGCGATGGCCGGATCCTGCAGCGGCGTCCAGAGGCTGACGACCGCGATGAAGCCGAGCAGCACGACCGTCAGCGGCCACACGACGCGATGCAGGCGCCGCTGCAGGTCGCCTTCCGTCTTCGCGACGAGCCAGCAGCAGCCGAGCAGCGCATAGGTCACGATCAGGCCGAGGCCGGTCAGCAGGCTGAACGGCGTGAGCCAGTCGAACGCATCGCCCGCGAACACGCCGTCCTTCACGTTGATGCCTTGAAGGAACGCGCCGAGCGCAATGCCCTGGAAGAACGTCGCGCCGGCCGAGCCGCCGATGAACGCGAGATCCCACAGCTGCTTCGTGCGCCGCGCCTTCGCGCGGATCTCGAACGACACGCCGCGGAAGATCAGGCACACCAGCATGAAGATCAGCGGCAGGTACAGCGCCGACAGCACGGTCGAATAGACGACCGGAAACACCGCGAACAGCCCGGCGCCGCCGAGCACGAGCCACGTCTCGTTGCCGTCCCACACGGGTGCGACGGTGTTCATCATCAGGTCGCGTTCCTTCTCGTCCGGGAAGAACGGGAAGACGATGCCGATGCCGAGGTCGAAGCCGTCGAGCACGACGTACATGAAGAGCCCCAATGCGATGATCGCGGCCCAGATTACGGTGACGTCCATAGGTTTTCTCGTATGCGAAAAGAGTGGGCTCAGACGGTCTCGAGCGGCTCGTCGACGGCCGACATCGGGCGGCGCGCGGTGTGGTCGGGGCGCGTGTCGGGCGTGTCGTCGTGCTTCACGTCGGGCAGCGCTGGGCCCGCCTTCATCAGCTTCAGCATGTAGTACACGCCGGTGCCGAACACGAGGAAGTACACGATCACGAACGTCATCATCGACAGGCTGACCTGCTGCACCGACAGCGGCGATACCGCATGCGCGGTACGCATCACGCCATACACGACCCACGGCTGGCGGCCCGCTTCGGTCGTCACCCAGCCCGCGAGCAGCGACACGAAGCCGGTCGGGCCCATCACGAGCGCGAAGCGCTGGAACCACTTCGATTCATACAGGCGGCCGCGGCGGCGCAGGAACCACGCGAGCGCGGCGAGGCCGATCATCGCGAAGCCGAGGCCGACCATGATCCGGAAGCTCCAGAACACGACCGTCGAATTCGGGCGGTCTTCCGGCGGGAATTCCTTCAGGCCGCGGATCTCGCCGTCCCAGCTGTGCGTGAGGATCAGGCTGCCGAGGTGCGGCACCTTCACCGCGTAGCGGGTCGTTTCCGCCTGCATGTCAGGGATGCCGAACAGGTTGAGCGCGGTACCGCCCTTTTCCGTTTCCCACAGCCCTTCGATCGCGGCGATCTTCGCCGGCTGGTGCTTCAGCGTGTTGATGCCGTGCTGGTCGCCGATCACGGCCTGCAGCGGCGCGAGTACCAGCAGCAGCCACAGCGCCATCGAGAACATCTTCTTAACGCCCTTGTCGCGGCGGCCCTTCAGCAGGTGCCACGCGCCGGTCGCGGCCACGACCAGCGCGGCGACGATGAACGCGGCGATCGCCATGTGGAACAGGCGGTACGGGAACGACGGATTGAAGATGATCGCGAACCAGTCGGTCGGCACGACGCGGCCGTCGACGATCTCGAAGCCCTGCGGCGTCTGCATCCAGCTGTTCGACGCGAGGATCCAGAACGTCGAGATCAGCGTGCCGATCGCGACCATCAGCGTCGCGCCGAAGTGCGCGCGCGGGCTCACGCGGTTCCAGCCGAACAGCATGATGCCGAGGAAGCCGGCCTCGAGGAAGAACGCGGTCATGACCTCGTACATCAGCAGCGGCCCGGTGACGGCGCCCGCGAAGCTCGAGAAGCCCGACCAGTTCGTGCCGAACTGGTAGCTCATCACGACGCCGGAGACGACGCCCATCCCGAACGCGACCGCGAAGATCTTCGACCAGAACAGGCAGAGGGTTTTGTAGTACTGCTTGCCGGTTTTCAGCCAGCGATATTCGAGCACGGCGATGAAGCTGGCGAGACCAATGCTCAGCGCCGGAAAGACGATGTGAAAGGAGACGGTGAACGCGAATTGCAGGCGGGCCAGATCGAGGGCCGAAAGAGCGGTGTCCATACCAGTTGACCGAGGCTGACGATACCCGCCGGCGGGTGCCGGCGGACCCCGGCAGACGGGCGTCGGGGTTGGCTGGAGTATGGGCCGCGATGTTGCACCGCGAAATGCGCCAACTCGTCGCAGATGTCCAGCCCGTCGCGCGCATTTCCGGGGTAAATCGTTGATTCGTATCAAGAAGGCTGCTTGTGATGCGCGCGGCCGCGGCGTGGCGGTCTGACGCACGTGCGGCAATATGGCGCGTCGCGTCATCGGAACGGTTGGGCGCGGGCGCCAACGTTGGGTGACACCGCGCGTCACGGCGACCGCGCGCAGCCGTTCCGTTTCAGTGCGTTATCGCGTAACGCACGCGGTCGTGCCGGCGGGCCGCGGCCGATGGCGGCTGTCACATGGGTAACGCCGCGCAACATTGGCGCGCCGGCCCGTAATGGATGACGGATCGCGCGCGGCGTAGCGTTCGGGATGTGGGTTCGCATCGACGAACCGCCAGCCGGAGAACGTGACGTGAATGGATTGAAGCTCGCACTGGGCGCGGTGGCCGCAGCGGCGATCGCGACGGGCGGCGTCGCGCATGCCGCCCGGGTCGGGGTCTATATCGGCCCCGGCTACCCGTATTACTACCCCGTCGTCCCCGCGCCTTACTACTACCCGCCGCCCGTCGTCGCCGTGCCCGTCGATCCGGGGCCGCCGCCCGAGTACGTCGAGAAGGGGCAACCGCAGGACGAAGGCGACGCGAACCTCTGGTACTACTGCGACGCGTCGAAGCATTACTACCCGTATGTGAAGACCTGCAAGTCGGGCTGGCGATCGGTGCCGGCGCGGCCGCAGTGACGGAGGCGCGACGATGAAATCCGTATTTCGACCGCGGCGCGTGCCGGTCGCGCTGGCGCTGGCCGGCCTGCTCGGCGCGTGCGCATACATGCCGACCGGGCCGAGCCTGATGGCGCTGCCGGGCACCGGCAAGTCGTTCGACCAGTTCCGCGCCGACGATGCGAACTGCCGCCAATACGCGTTCGAGCAAGCGGGCGGCGTGAGCGCCGGGCAGGCGTCGACCGCGAGCGCGGTCGGCAGCGCGGCCGTCGGCACCGCACTGGGTGCGGCGGCCGGCGCGGCGTTCAACGGCGGCACGGGTGCGGCTGTCGGCGCGGGCGCGGGGCTGCTCGCGGGCAGCGTGGTCGGCGCCGGTGCGGCGCAAGGCTCGGCCTACGATATCCAGCGCCGCTACGACTATGGCTACCTGCAATGCATGTACGCGACCGGCAACCGCGTGCCGGTGCCGGGCGGGATGAGCGGCGGCGGCGGTGGCGGGTATGGCGGGGGCGGATATGGGGGCGCACCGCGCGCGGCGCCGCCGATGCCGCCGGCGGGCGTTCAACCGCCGCCGCCGCGCTACTGACGGCGGCCCGGACGGCGTCGTACGGCATCGCGCGCACGTGCGCCGGTGAGCCCTGCGCGCATCGACCGTCGATACGCACGCGCTGCATGAATTGCGTACACTCTGAGTCTCGTTTCGGCAGGGCCGGACGCATCGGTTCCGGTCCGCGTTTACCCAGGACTCAGCGATGATCGATTTACGCAGCGATACCGTGACACGTCCGAGCCAGGCAATGCTGGCCGCGATGACTGCCGCCGAAACCGGCGACGACGTATGGGGTGACGACCCGACCGTGCTGCGCCTGCAGGCGGTGACGGCCGAGCGGGCCGGCAAGGAGGCCGGCCTGTTCTTTCCGAGCGGCACGCAGAGCAACCTGGCCGCGCTGATGGCCCATTGCGAGCGCGGCGACGAGTACATCGTCGGCCAGCTCGCGCACACCTACAAGTACGAAGGCGGCGGCGCGGCCGTGCTGGGCAGCATCCAGCCGCAGCCGATCGAGAACGCGCCGGACGGCACGCTGCCGCTCGCGAAGATCGCCGCGGCGATCAAGCCGCTCGACAATCACTTCGCCCGCACGCGCCTGCTCGCGCTCGAAAACACGATCGGCGGCCAGGTTTTGCCGGAAGGCTATGTGCAGGAAGCCACCACGTTCGCGCGCAGCCGCGGGTTGTCGCTGCACCTCGACGGCGCGCGCGTATGCAACGCGGCCGTCGCGTCGGGCCGTTCGATCGCCGAGCTGGGCGCGCCGTTCGACAGCGTGTCGATCTGCTTTTCGAAAGGGCTCGGCGCGCCGGTCGGCTCGGTGCTGGTCGGCAACCGTGCGCTGATCGAGCGCGCGCAGCGCTGGCGCAAGGTGCTCGGCGGCGGGATGCGGCAGTCGGGCATTCTCGCGGCGGCCTGCCTGTATGCGCTCGACCACAATGTCGAGCGGCTCGCGGACGATCACGCGAATGCCGCGCATCTCGCCGAAGGCCTCGCCCGCATCGACACCGTGAAGGTGCTGTCGCACGCGACGAACATGGTGTTCGCGCAATTCCCCGAAGCCGATTGCGCGCCGCTCGAGGCGTGGCTCAAGGAACGCGGGATCCTCACGCAGATGCTGTACGCGTCGCGCTTCGTCACGCACTGCGACGTGTCGCGTGCGGACATCGATACGTTCATCGACGCGGTCGGTGCGTATTTCGCGCAACGCCGCGCATAAGCTGGAATACGCCGGCCGGCGGGGACGCCGGCCGATGTGGCGCGAAGCAGGGGGCGGAGAGGCGACGGGGCGATGGGGCAACCCGTCTGTCGATATCGGGCGAGCCGGCGGATCATGCTTGCCGGGGTGCATCGGCGGGCGGTGTGCCGTCGTGGAACAGCGCTTGCAGTTGCGTGCGCAGTTCGGCGCTGTCGGTGTGCTGGTGAACCTGGACCGCATGTTGCACGGCGGCCTCCAGCAGTTCGTTGTCGGAGTCGGCAGAAATCGCGACCGAGCAATTCATCGTGCTGGGAAACTCGCGGCAATCGATGTAGCGGCGAGACATGACGTTCTCCTTGCGGGAAAGGGCGCGGCCGGATAGGCGTGATCGGCCGCGCGGCGCGTTCGCCAGGCCGATGGAAAAAGTATAGGCGGCGCGGCGGGGATTCTCGTCGTTACTCTTGCCGCACACCGCACACCGCACACCGCACACCGCACACCGCACACCGCACACCGCACACCGCACACCGCACACCGCACACCGCACACCGCATACCGCACACCGCACACCGCATACCGCATACCGCAGCTGCCGTGCCGCTCAAACACGCGTTACGGCAGCGGCGCGAGCAGCCGCCGCGCCGCTTCGACGACCCGCTCGGACAACGACGCCATCGTCGGCGACTGCACGGTCCACGCGTGCCAGTACAGCGTGACGTCGGTCGGATGCGCGGGCGCGAGATCGACGAGCCCCTGCGTGTCGAGCGGTGCGCTGCCGATCAGCGGCTCCGGCACCATCGCGTAGCCGAGCCCGTGCCGCACCGCCGCGAAGTGCGAATGGGTGCCCGGCACGTAGTGGCACGGGTACGCGCCTTCGGGCAACCCGAACTTCTCCTTCAGGAACGACGACTGCAGCGTATCGCGCCGCGAATACGCGACGACGGGCGCCTTGCGCGCGCTCGTGCGGTTCAGCCCGCGCGGAAACCAGCGCACCGCGAACGCGGCGGCGGCGAGCAGCCGGTAGCGCATCGTGCCGAGCGGCGTCGCGAGGCAGCCGCGCATCGGCTTCGGCTCGGTCGTCACGCAGCCGACCGCCATCCCGCTTTCGAGCAACGCGAACGTGTGGTCCTGATCTTCGACGATCAGCTCGAACAGGATGCGCTCGCCAGCGAGCACGGACGTCAGCGCCGGCAGAAACCACGTGCCGAGGCTGTCCGAATTGAGCGCGATCGTCACCGAGATCGGCGATTCGCGCTCGGTCGCGAGCGTGCTCTGCAGGTCGGCCTGCAGCAGCGCGACGCGGCGCAGGTGCTGCAGCACGCGTTGCCCGGCCACCGTCGGGCGGCACGGCCGCGTGCGCAGCACCAGCGGCGTGCCGAGGCTCGCCTCCAGCGCGCGGACCCGCTGCGTGACGGCGGACGCGGTCACGTGCAGGCGCACGGCGGCCTGCTCGAAGCTGCCCGTGTCGGCGACGGCCAGCAGCGCGGCAGCCTGCTTCGGATCGATCGTCATCGACATATGTCAGATAGCCCAAGACAGATTGCGATACTCAAAACGATGAAGCCTTTCTAGTTATGGCGTTGCGGCCGATCATGATGCGTGGCGATCGAGTGTGACACGGAAATCGGTCCCACGTTGGGACCAAACTGTGACCGATTCGGTACGTTGTGCCAGATGGTCCGGCGCTAGATGTGCATACCGGAGAACCATCTCGTAACTACACCATCCACCCAGGTCCTTTAGTCGCTCAAGCGGTGTGCCATTCTGAACGTGCCAGCTAGCCCAGGTGTGCCGGACATCGTCGAATCGAAAATTCTCGACGTTGGAGAGTTGGCGAGGATCGCTGACCAGTGCGGCATCGCCGGGAGGCAGTGCGAGGTCAGTTACGACGTGTTGATCGGGGACGCGCAAACCAATTTGCCGAAGTAGCGCGGCAACCAGAGGCCGAGCGGTCTCGAAAAAACAGGGTGGCCGGCGGCATATTCGAGCATCCTTTCGCGCCGGCACCGTGGTTACAGGTCAGCGAACGCGGGCAGAAGGTCCTGATCGACGAGCCGGATCTCAATACGGTTGGCAACCTCGACGTGTTCGGCGTTGTCCGCTGAAAAAACGGCGTCAGCGACGCTCACAATGATCGTCCCAGTCTGCTTACGGCCGGCATCGGGAACTGGAATCAATTCGCGTGCTTCCGGGACTTGCTGAGTCGTGAGAACCTTCGGGAGATACAGCATCCAGCCAACGCCCGGCTTGTCATCAAACACCTGCCGGGGAAAATACTCTCGTGGCGAAACAGAGACATACATCGGGTCATAAACCGAGACCATCGCGGACACGATCTTAGCCACGCCCTCATAGCTATGCTCGTCCGCCGAAACTGCATTCAATGCCGGTAGCCCAATTTCAACCTCACTGGGCCGCCTCTTCGCATCTATAGCTAACTTCAGCCTCGCGCTGTTGGCCGCGTCCATCTGACCATTCCAGAAGCCAAATACTTTAGGAAGGTCCATCTTTTTTTCGTACCGTTGCGCCAAGACTGCCAAAACGGCTGTCGAAGGTATGCCAGGCGCTTCATACATGGGATACAGACGGGCTTCTTCCTCGGTATCTGCCTTCAACCACCACTGCCCCAGACGTTCGTCCTCGCGTGACATGGCTTCAACCACCGGCCATAGACGGACGAGATGAGCCGCAAAATCGCCAAGCGGGGCGAAATCGGCAGGGCTACGAAATTGCGTGACTATTTCCATGTTTGTCAGGGCACCCATTCTGAATCGACTTTAAGACGCTTAAGCGGCAATCTCATGTAGTTCCAAGTCCGCTCCGTCTGAAAATACCATTTCAACCTCGCAGGAGGATGATCATCCACAACCGCGGCCTGACCAGCAGCCTGCTCCTCCATTTCATCAAAGGTCTTGGTGTACGGTACATCGTCCCTGTTCAAGAACTGGTCGTACTTTGCCTTCGCTTCGATCAGCAAACAGCTTTCCGGTCGAAAGCCGTCGAAGTCGCGCTGCCAGACCCACTCCATGCTCCAGGCTTCTTCAAGGCTATAGGGGAACCCCGTAATTCGCCCTTGATACTCTCGGGAGTTGTGACTCATGCTCCAGTTGCGGCGTTGCATTCCCCCTGCCTCAGGCGGGCACTTCTTGCAGCTCTCTCCTGTACGTGGGATAGCACGGACGGCAGGCTCCGCCTTACTCGAGTCTTTCGGTGTGTCTCCAGGCAGACTAGCCGTCCCGGCCACTGCGGCCCCGCCCAATAAGGCGGTTCCAGCGCGAGCCAAGACTGGTCCAAGTTCCACTATCGCCGCTTCGATCGCCGGTACCAAGAATCCCGACATGCTGAGCCCCTTCCTTGTTGTTTTGATGTTCGACGCGCCATTTCATGACGCGTAGGTAATCGTGAAACCGTTCGTCGGGCGAGCGCCCGGGCCGAGTCAGCCACGCGCGTGTGGCCGGCCTCTCGTAAAACCTCGGAGCGTATGCCTCGATTCGAAGAAACGCCGCGACGTTCTCGTCGGATTGAATGCCGAACTGTCGAGCAGCGATATATGCGCTCCAAAGGCGCGTGGGTAGGGTGCCGTCGTCGGCCAACTTTGGGTCTGCTTTGACGAGATCCTGTCGGGTGCATTCGACATATCCGCGCGCATCGATCTCGGCAAGTCCGGCAACCTGTTCGCTCGTCAGCTCAAGCATGCGGGTGTACTCCCTTCAGTTTTCCGTTTGTTTCGACGAGCCAGTTGAATGTTGGGACGAAGAACTGCATGCGCTGCGTGAATTCCATCAGCGACGCCAAGTCGGCCATGATGCGGGCATCGTAGAAGCGAAAGAGTGCAGTGCTTCCGTCCGGCAAGCGAACGTCGAGGCGGCTGCGCAGCTCGTCAGCGAGTGATTCGATCGGATAAGCGCTGATCAGCCAGGACACGCCAGTGGAGCTGCTGGCCATTTTGGAAAGCGTTCGTCGGATATCACCGGTCGCGCGCTCGTAGGCAAAAAGCCATGGTCCGGCGTCGGCGAGTGACGCGTCCTGCGTACCGTCGAATACTGCTATGGCCGACTGCGATCGTTGAGGAGCAGACCCATTGGCCGCGTTGGCATAAAGCAGGCCGTCGACAAGCGCATAGAGATGCACCTGCATGGTCAACTGCTGTTGCCGCTTGAAGAAGAAAGCTTCGATCGAGTTTTCGGTCATGTGCTACCCGCGCGCGATCATCGTCGCGGCGTTCTCGGCCGCAGCCTTCAGACATTCGAGACAGAGCGTCGGAGAAGGAGCGAGCGCTGCAGCAGTTGCTGCGACGGCGGCACTTGCGCCGCCAGTCGTCGCTTTGCCCGATCCGACGTCATCGAACGTTGCCGACGACTGCGATGCGATCAGCGTCGCTCCGCACGCGGTTTTCATGCCCTCGATGGCGGTTTCTCGCCCGTCGAACGTGTGCGAGTATTGCCGCCCAGTCGGCAGGATCGGAAAGACGCCTTTGCACTGCGGGCAAAGCACCTTGTGTCCGACGCCGGCAATGGGTTTTCCATCAATGGTCGCGGTCGCGCTGCCCTCCAGCACGCGGCCGCCATGCGTCGTCGTGTCGCCGACGCAAATCATGGCTCGGGCCATATGTTCTCTCGTAGGTGTGGTTTTTGTATGAATTTACCATTTCCGCGAGAAGGGCTGATTGTTGGCGGTCTCGCAGTCGGTCAACTATTGTCAATCGAAGCGAGCACCCTCAATCATGCGGCGGAGCTGGTCGAGCGCGAACGAGCCGGGGTAGCCGTTCTTCAGGTTCGCCGGGGACCTCGTGGAGCCTGCATTTCATGGCTTCGCGTGCACGCCACTCGTCGGAGAATGGGGCAACGGATGCGCGCGGATTGCCCATACGTCCGGCTCGCGTGATCTCCTTGTCGATCTTGTTTGACAGGCGGCGCAGCGGGGCTGCGTATTGCAGCTCGTCGGCGCGATCGAGGTACGCGATCATTCTCGCGGCATTGCCGGTCAGGGTGCACATTTCACGCAGCGTAATTCGCAGGTGTAGCACTTCGAGAATCAGCCGATGGACGTCGGCGTACGTGCACGTGCGCCACCATTCCGACATAGCGTCAAACTGAGGAGGGTCGAATGGGGGCAAGATCATGATGCGAGCAAGGCACTGTATGAATACACTGTTTTGCGAGGAGTAAGATGAGGCCATCGAGTCTCAAAAAGGGGGCTGGCTGTGTGCACATATATGAACGCCGTGATATAGCAAGCTGTCTTTGCAGACAACGGCCCTTAGAGCAAACCGACCCTAGAATCGGTGCCTGACCGCGCTGTCTGCAGTCGACCAGAAGCGGTCGGTAGCCGTGGGGCCGCTTCGGGGCGATCTGCGACGGTCACACGTTGCGCGGCGTCAGCCGACCGCATTCGGCATAACCGGTCCTTGAAGTCACGCCTTCAGATTGGTGACATTCTGTGGCATCTTGCGAAGATAGGGGCGGGTACTGTTATGGATTTTGAGGGAAGCCTGATGTCGAAATTCAAGCTTTATCCTGCCGAGGAACTTCCACGAGATTTCGTCTACCCTCCAAAATTTCGAGAATTCGCGTCTACAGGAAAGTATCCCGTAATTGCTCCGTGGTGGCTCGTTGATGCGAACTCCAAGGCGGGTAGACTCGCCTATCAAATTCGGAGACACGACGGTAGAAACCTCATCCCATTTGCAAAGGTCGACGATGGTCGTGGCGACATCGCATGCTTTGATGGGGACGATGCCTCTGGTGACCCTCGCGTATTGATGCTGGTACTGGATGATTCAGGGCGCAAGTACTCTTATGCGAATTTCGCAGAATGGACTGCTGCGGCGCTGAAAGATTCCCTTGGTTGAAGGGAACTGATATGAGGTTGGTGACCGCGGCGACAGGGCGATCACGCGTAACTCCATAGACCGTTGCGAATTGCTGTTTCCGATCGAAACGGGCGTGTGAGATGGGTCGGAAGCTGCAGATGAGGCGAGACGCCGTGAGCCCGCTCCTAGTCGAATTATCGCGCTATGCGCTCGAGGATGCCCGGGTAGTACCATCGCCAACACATAAGATCCAAGTGAGACCAAGATGGCACTCCGTGACTTCATCGAACTCCGTGAATCGCTTCAACGTGCTGTTGCGGCATTATTTGGCACCTCTGTCCTCGTTGTGATTACGCTCACAACGTTGAAGATCGGCGACCTCGATGCCGCGCTCAGAAGTGCAGTGCATTTTTTCGTATGGGCCGCCGTGCTGCTTGGCGCCTACCTTATTTTGAGCGTTACAAGCTCACTGTCGGTTCTCACGAAGCCGCTATGGCGCAGACTTTTTGGGGGCATGCTATCGGGCGTCGGCATACTGACTTGGCTTCGAGGCGCCTATTACGTTCTTATGCATTATCAAGTATCAGGGCTTGAGATCGTTTTCATGCAGACCTTGATTGTTGCTTCTATTATCCTCGCTGCGGCAGACGTGAGCGAATCTGCCTCGGACTTAAAACAATCTCTCGCGAGTGTGGAAGAAACACTGGACGCACTCAAAGAGGTGCAGAGGGAACACAACGAAAACGTGAAGGCGCAAAATGATGGTGTAGCCGAAGCCGAACCCAAGCGCGATTCCAAGTGAGAAGGGAAGATTCAGCACAAACGGGTAGTGCCAAGCTTCCGATCTGCGCTCGCGACATCGAGGGAACCTCGAAGCGAGAGTCATCCAGACTCTGTTCGAATGATCGTTATCTCAAGAATTGTCGGTCCGATTCGGGTCGTAGTAGCCATTGAGGAAACTGTGACCACGCTGTGCCTGCAACAAAGATCGATAGTGCGGAAACTCAATAAAATCAACAAAGCCTACTTAGGCTGCGTTCTGACCGGCGCGAGACTAGTGGTTAAAGATCAACGATTTACACGTCTTTGTCTGTGGTCGATCGTCATCGACATGTCGGTGGAATTCCTGTGAACGTAAGACGAGAACAGCCGGTAGTGTAAGTCAGCACGTACCGGCGGCCGGGAGCGGCGCAAGGTTCTGCCGCGCCGCATTCATCGTCGGAATGGGCCACGTTACGCAAGCACGCCGTGTGCTCGATACCGGTGGCGCGCGCATTTTGACCTACGCTGTATGAACGCGCGGACCCCGGCATGTGCCATGCCGGCCCTTCGCGCGCGGACGATCGCGCGTCGCGCAAGCCGCGGCGCGGGCGTCGTGACGATTCCCCTTTCACGGAGACGAACATGTCGATTCGACTAGGCGAGGACGCGCCCGATTTCACCGCGGAGACCACCGAGGGAACGATCCGCTTTCATGAATGGATCGGCGACCACTGGGCGATCCTGTTTTCCCATCCGAAGGATTTCACGCCGGTGTGCACGACCGAACTCGGCTACATGGCCGGGCTCAAGCCGGAATTCGACAAGCGCAACACGAAGATCATCGGGCTGTCGATCGATCCGGTCAGCGATCACCGGAAGTGGGTGGCCGATATCGCCGAAACGCAGGGGCACGCTGTCAACTATCCGCTGATCGGCGACGACGAACTGAAGGTCGCGAAGCTGTACGACATGATTCATCCGAATGCGAGCGGCGGCCCGCGCACGGCGGTCGACAACGCGACGGTTCGCTCGGTCTTCATCATCGGGCCGGACAAGAAGGTCAAGGCGATGCTCGTCTATCCGATGAGCGCGGGGCGCAACTTCGACGAGGTGCTGCGCCTGCTCGACGCGCTGCAGCTCAACGCGAAGCATACGGTGGCGACGCCGGTGAACTGGAAGCCCGGCGACGATGTCATCATTCCGACGTCGGTGTCGGACGATGCGGCGAAGCAGAAGTACCCGGACGGCTTCCGGACGTTGAAGCCGTACCTGCGCTACGTGGCGCAGCCGCGTTGACCGCACCGTGCCGGCCGGATGGTGGCCATGCACGACCACGACGCGGCGGCCCGCGCGACGGCGACAGTCGCGGCGCGGGCCGGACCACAGCATCAGGTACGCATCGAACAAGCCTTAACCAGCGACGGAGCAACTTCGCGATGATCTTCCGGCAACTCTTCGACCCGCAATCGTCGACGTACACGTACCTGCTTGCCGACAGCGCGTCGCGCGAAGCGGTGCTGATCGACCCCGTGTTCGAGCAGGTGCGCCGCGACGCGGCGCTGCTCGACGAGCTCGGGCTGCGGCTCGTCGCGACGGTCGACACGCACGTGCATGCGGATCACGTGACGGGCGCATGGCTGCTGAAGCAGCGCACGGGCAGCACGATCGCGATCTCGGCCGCGAGCGGCGCGCAGGGTGCCGACCGCTATCTGAACGACGGCGACCGCTGCGCGTTCGGCGCGCGCTACCTGACCGTGCGCGCGACGCCCGGCCACACGAGCGGTTGCATCAGCCTCGTGCTCGACGACGAATCGATGGCGTTCACCGGCGATTGCCTGCTGATCCGCGGCACGGGCCGTACCGACTTCCAGCAGGGCGACCCGCGCGCGCTGTATCGCGCGGTGCACGGCCGGCTCTTCACGCTGCCGGCCGCGTGCCTGCTGTATCCGGCGCACGACTATCGCGGGCTCACGGTGACGAGCGTCGGCGAGGAACGGCGCTTCAATCCGCGTCTCGGCGGCGACCTGAGCGAAGACGATTTCGCGGGCTACATGCGCAACCTCGGGCTCGCGCATCCGCGCCAGATCGACGTCGCGGTGCCGGCGAACCTGCAATGCGGCGTCGCCGCGAACGCGCCCGATGAGCAGGCCGCGCCCGACTGGGCGCCGCTCGTCTATACGTTCGCCGGGTTCTGGGAAATCGATCCGCAATGGCTCGAGGATCATCTGCCGGCGGTGCAGGTCGTCGACGTGCGCGAGCCGGACGAATTCACCGGCCCGCTCGGCCACCTGCCCGGCGCGACGCCGATTCCGCTCGGCGAACTGGCCGCGCGCGCCGGCGAGATCGCGCGCGACCGGCCGGTCGTGACCGTGTGTCGGGCCGGCGGGCGATCCGCGCAGGCGACCGTCATTCTGCTGAAGGCCGGTTTCGACACGGTGGCGAATCTCGGCGGCGGAATGCTGCGCTGGCGTGCCGAAGGGCGCGTCGTGATGGACGGGCGGTCGTAACGCCCCCAGTCGCACGACAAAGAAATTCCGACTCGCTGTCGAAACGGCCGCGTGCCGTTCGTCGTCAAGGTATCCGATCACGTGGCGCCGCATCACGCGGCGCCGAAACCCAGAGAGACCGCACGATGAAGCCCACGCTCTACGCCCATCCCTTTTCGTCCTACTGCCAGAAGGTGCTGACCGCGCTGTACGAGAACGGCACGCCGTTCGCGTATCGCGTGCTTGCGCACGACGATCCGAAGCCGATGCAGGAGCTGGCCGCGCTGTGGCCGCTGAAGCGCTTTCCAGTGCTCGTCGATGCCGGCCGCACGGTGATCGAGGCGTCGATCATCATCGAGTATCTCGGCCTGAACCATCCTGGCCCCGTGCGCCTGCTGCCCGACGATCCGCACGCGGCGCTCGAGGTGCGGACGATGGATCGTTTCTTCGACAACTACGTGTCGACGCCGCAGCAGAAGGTCGTGTTCGACGCGCTGCGGCCGGAGGCCGAGCGCGATGCGCGCGGGGTGGCCGATGCGCGCGCGATGCTGGAGACGTCGTACGCGTGGCTGGACAAGAAGATGGCCGATCGCGAATGGGCGGCCGGCGACCGTTTCAGCCTCGCCGACTGCGGCGCGGCGCCGTTCCTGTTCTACGCGGACTGGACGCACCGGATCGATCCGTCGTTCGCGAACGTGCTGGCGTATCGCCGGCGTCTGCTGGCGCGGCCGTCGTTCGCGCGCGCGGTCGACGAGGCGCGGCCGTTTCGCCCGTTCTTTCCGCTGGGTGCGCCTGATCGCGACTGATCGGCATGGCCGTCGCGCGGCGCGACGTTGCCGCGCAGGGCCGGCAGCGCGTGCCGGGGCGACGGAACGTAAGCAGCGGCAGCATCGCGGTCTCTCCTCGTCACATCGTGTGGGTGGCCGACTGCGCGAGCGTCAGCAGTTCGTCGAACTGCGTGATCAGCTCGAAGCACAGCAGGAACGCGAGCGTATAGGCGGGCGCGGGGAAGCGCTGGATCGTCGCGAGTACCTGCGGCGCAAAGCGCGAGCGGATTGCATCGCGCGTCAGCAGCCACGCGAGCGCGATGCCGATCGCGGCGCCCGCGATCAGGTCGGTCGGGTAGTGAAAGCCGAGATACGCACGCGGCACGCAGATGAACACGACCGCGTACAGCAGCGCGAACACGCCGACGCGGCGCGCGATGATGAAGATGCCGGTGGCGATCGCCATCCACAGCATCGCGTGATCGCTCGGAAACGAACTCCATGCCTGCAGCGTGGCTGCACGTAATCCTGCCGACGGAAAGTGCAGGTGCAGGTCGGGGTTGTAGATCGGCCGCACGCGGAACGGCAGCACCTGCGCGAGCAGCCGGCCGATCGCGAGCGCGATGAGCCCGCTCGCGATCGTCGCGACGACCAGTTCGCGCTGCCGCTCGCGGTTCGGGCCCGGCTGGAACCACAGCCAGCACAGCACGGGAATGAGCACGAAGCCCTTGAACGTGTACAGGCCCGCGATCACGCGGATCGCGTGATTCATCAGCGGGCCGAACGTGATGTGGGTGAGGAAGGTCTGGATCGGGGTGTCGAAATCGTTCATGTTCTGTGCGACCCGGGCGGACGCTCAGCGCATGACATGCGGCCGGCAGGATCGAAAGGCGCGCTCGTACCGGAGCGCAACGGGGGGCAAGTATGTCACCCGATATTTCGAAGAAAATGCGAAAAAATACCGGGAATCCCCTGATAAAACGGGGCTGTGCGGTGGGGCCGGATGGGCGAGCGCCATGTGGCGGGGCGCGTCGAATCGTCCGACGTTTTCGCGTCGATGCGCACGGCCGCCGGAAAAATAATCGGTTGAACTGGACATTCGTTCGAGCGGGTGCGGACCGTGCGCGGAATGGGAGCTTTTCGTGCCGAATGCGCACGAATCGGCCGGGTTGCGCCGCGTCATGCGTGCGGCGATCGAAAATAAAAGAAAAGGCGGGCAAGCCCTGTGGGCCTGCCCGCCTTGTGCGTGCGATGCGGAATTTCAGCGGCGCCAGATCCGCACGGCGAGCGCGGCGAGCGACGTCACGACGGCCAGCCCGGTCACCGCATTCCAGCCTAGTTGCGCAAGCAACAAACTGCCGATCGCGGCGCCGGCCGCCATCCCGATGAACATGCCGACGAACAGCACCGCGTTGAGGCGGCTGCGCGACGCGGGGTCGATCCGGTAGACGATTGCCTGTGACCTGCCCCCGGTTTTAGTCCGGACTGCAGTTAGAGTCCGAGGTTAAAAACTGTTGCTTTGCATCGTGCGCCCGGGCGAACTGCACGGGTGTCAGATAACCGAGCGAACTATGAGGCCGCTCGGTGTTGTACTCGATACGCCATTCCTCAATCAGCCGCTTGGCGTGGCGCATTGACACGAACCAGTGCTCGTTCAGGCATTCATCTCGGAACCGCCCGTTGAAGCTCTCGATATAGGCATTTTCCACCGGCTTGCCAGGCCGAATGAACGACAGCGTGACACCGGCTTCGTAGGCCCATGCATCCAGCACCTTACCAGCGAACTCCGGCCCGTTGTCGACCGTGATGGATGCGGGTAAGCCTCGCATCTCCTTGAGCCGCTCGAGCACTTGCTGCACTCGTAAGCCCGGCAGCGAAGTATCGACCTCGATGGCCAAGCACTCGCGCGTGTAGTCGTCGACCACGTTCAGGCATCGAAACCGCCGACCATAGGCCAGCCCGTCAGAAACGAAGTCCATCGACCAGCTCTGATTCGGGCCTGTTGGTAACGGCAGCGGCGTGCGCTCGACAGCCGCAATACGCTTGCGTCGCCGCTTGCGCACGCTCAGTCCCGCCTTGCTGTACAGGCGCCAGATGCGCTTGTGGTTGGCGAAGCAACCATCCCGCTGCAACAGCACGTGAATCCGGCGATAACCGTAGCGGCGCTTCTGCGCGGCGATGGCCATCATCCGGCCAGTCAGCGCTTCGTCGTCAACTCGGCGGCGTGATTCGTAGTGGAACAGCGAGCGCGAAATCCCTACCAGCCCGCAGGCCCGGGTAACCCCCATGGCGCGTTCGGTCATCAATATCCGGACCGCTTCGCGCTTGGCCTGCGGGCTTGCTACTTTCGAGCCAGCAGGTCCTTCAGCGCGGCGTTGTCGAGCATTGATTCGGCCAACAGGCGCTTGAGCTTGTTGTTCTCCTGCTCCAGTTCCTTCAGGCGCTGCGCATCGGAGACCGTCATCCCGCCGAACTTCGCTTTCCAGTTGTAGTAGGTCGCTTCCGAGATGCCGTACTTGCGGCACAACTCCGCCGGCTTCAAGCCAGCTTCGGCTTCCTTCAAGATGCCGATGATTTGTTCTTCAGTGAATCGCTTTTTCATTGCCGTTCCTCTCTGGAACGGACTCTACACCGTCACCGTACTAAACGCGGGGGGCAGGTCACCTGGTGCGCGATCAGCGTGGCCTGCACGCCGAGATCGAAGCCGATCGTCGCGACCGCGAGCAGCACGAGCTGGGCATGCGCCGACATCAACGGTGCGGCGGCCATTGACGCGAACGACACCGTCGCGATGCCGATGCCGATGCGCGTGACGCGCTCGGGGCCGTGATGGTCGGCCAGGCGCCCGGCAATCGGCGCGGCCAGCGCACCAGCCGCACCTGCGAGGCCGAACGCGCCCGCGGCTGCGCTGCCGAGGTGGAACGGCGCGCCGTGCAGCATCACCGCGAGCGTCGACCAGAACGCGCTGAACCCGACGGCCAGCAGCCCCTGCGCGAGTGCGGCGCGGCGCAGCGCCGGATGCTGGCGCCACAACGCGCCGAGCGACCCGATCAGCGCGCGATACGGCAGGCGCGTGGTCGGCTCGAAGTGCGGCAGCCCGCGCGCGGCCACGACGCCGATCACGGCGACGCTGGCGGCCGCAAGCGCGAACATCGCGCGCCAGCCGGCTGTTTCCGCGACGAACCCGGCCACGACCCGCGACAGCAGGATGCCGAGCAGCAGCCCCGTCATCACCGTGCCGACGATGCGGCCGCGATGCGCGTCGTGCGCGAGCGTCGCGGCGGCCGGTACGACGTCCTGCGCCATCGTCGCCGCGAGGCCGATCGCGAAGCTCGCCGCGAGCAGCAGCCCGAGCGACGGCGCGATGGCGGCGAGCAGCAGCGCGACGACCAGCGTCGCGGCCTTGGTCACGATCACGCGGCGGCGGTCGAACCGGTCGCCGAGCGGCGCGAGGAGCAGGATGCCGAGCGCATAGCCGAGCTGCGTGAGCGTCGGCACGAAGCCGATCGCGCGTGCCGATGCGCCGAGATCGGGCCCGAGCGCGCCGAGCATCGGTTGCGCGTAGTAGAGCGGCGCGACGCCGAGGCCGGCGGCGGCCGCGAGCAGCAGCACGAGCCGGCGATCGGGCATCGAATGGGTGGCCGCCGAGTGGGCCGGGGCGTGGGCGGCGCGGGGCGCGGCATCGAGACGGGACGGGGTGGACATGGCGTGCATCCTGGTTGCGATGAAGGAATGGACGCGAGTGTGGCGGCATGCGGCCGGCCACGGTAGTGCCGCCCTGCGCAGATTTGTTATACGCTCCACGAATGACCGAAAAATCTCCCTTCTCTCCCACTGCTGGCGGGTCTGCGCGCATTCAGGCGGTGCCGGTGGACGGCGCCGGCTATCGTTTCGAGCTGATGGAAACCTTCGTACGCATAGTCGAGGCCGGCAGCCTGTCGGCCGCGGCCGCGCAACTGCATACGACGCAGCCGACGATCAGCCGGCGGCTGCAGGCGCTCGAACGCTCGCTCGGCATGCGGCTGCTGCAGCGGACCACGCACACGATGCGGCTGACCGTCGACGGCGAGCGCTGCTTCAAGCGCGCGAAGGAGCTGCTGGCGAACTGGGCGGCGTTCGAGGCCGATCTGCGCGGCGCGCAGGAGGAGCCCGACGGGCTGTTGCGGGTCGCGGTGCCGCACGCGTTCGGTCAGGAGCGTTTCGTCGAGCCGCTCGCGCGGTTTCTGCGCGACTATCCGCGCGTGTCGGTGGAGTGGCTGCTGCAGGACGAGGTGCGGGACTTCGTCGGCAGCGGCATCGATTGCGCGATCCAGGTGGGCGAGCCGACCGATCCGGCCGTGGTCGCGATCCGGCTCTCGAAGGTGCCGCGCTTCGTGGTCGCCGCGCCGTCCGTGCTGAACGGCGCCGACGTACCGGCCGACCCCGACGCGCTGGCCGGGTTGCCGTGGCTCGCGCTGCGCACCTACTACCGCACGGAGCTGGCGCTCACGCATTCGGTCACGGGCGAGACGCGCCGCATCGCGATTCGCCCGCGTATCACGACCGCGAACCTGTACGCGCTACGCAGCGCGGCGCTGCTGGGGGTGGGCGCGTGCGTCGGCTCGTCATGGATGCTGGCCGACCACCTCGCGCGCGGCGAGCTCGTTCATCTTGCGCCCGAGTGGCAGGCCGCGCCGCTGCCCGTCTACCTGACCTACCCGCATGCGCAGTTCTATCCGTCGCGGCTCGTGCGGTTCGTCGCGATGATGCGCGAGGCCGTGCCGGGGCTCGTCGAAGGGCGCGATACCTGACCTCTGACGCGGGATGTGTCGCAAGCGGAGGGCGGCGGGCGGCCGCAGCGGCTTCAGCCGCGCCGGATCCCTTCGGGCAGCGCGCTGATGCGGCGCACCTCGGGCGAATCGAGCCACGCGCGCGACGTCGCGCAGTCGGCGAACATGTCGGTCGCATCCTCGCCCCAGAACAGGTCGCCGTCGAGTGCGAAGGTCGGCACGCCGAATACGCCGTGCGCGATCGCATCGTCGGTGTTCGCACGCAGTGCGTCCTTCACCGGCTGGGCGTCGACGGCCGTCACGCCTTCCGGAAAGCCGACCGCTTCGCACAGCGCGGCGAAGCCTTCCGGCGTCGACACGTCGTTGCCGTCGCGCCAGATATGCCGAAAGATTCGTTGAATCGCATCGAGTGAATTGCCCATCGCGATCGCGAGGCGCAGCGGCTTGATCGGATTGAACGGGTGCGCGGGCGGCATCCGGAACGCAATGCCGAGCTTGTCCGCGCGGTATTGCGCGTGGCGATAGGTGAAGACGCGTTTCGCCGCGATCTCGGCCGGTGCTTTCTGGCCCCAGTGGGCGAGCAGTGCGCCGAGCACGATGGGCTTCGGCTCGAACGCGGCGGCGGCCGGCAACCGGTCGAATTGTTCCTGCTGCAGATAGGCGAACGGCGAAACGAAATCGAAATACCAGGTAGCGGTGCGCGCGGCGTTCATGGTGGCGGCCCTCAAGCGTGGCTGGTTGGCGGTGGCTCGCGCGGCATGCCAGCAGGCGGCGCGCGACGCATGCATCGGCGGCCAGTGTCGCACGCGGCCGCCTTTCGCGCAGTGGCGTGGCCAGGCGCGCGCTGCTGCCGGTTATGACTCCGCGTCGCCGTGGTCCGCTGGCGATGCGAGCCGCGCGAGGCTGTCGCGCACGGCTGCTGCGTCGTAGCGTGCGCCCGAGCCGCCGAGCGCCACGGTCGCCTTCTGCGCGAGCGGCAACAGCATCGCGAGCGCTGCCGCCATGGCCGGTGCGTCGGCGAGCCGCGATTTCGGGCCCGATACGGTCAGCGCACCGACGCACTCGCCGGCGGCGCCGAACACGGGCACGGATGCCGACGCCGTCTCCGGGTCGCGCTCGCCGTACGACGCGGCCCACAGCTGTTCGCGCACGTCGTGCCATTGCGCATCCTGCATGTCGGTGAACGCCAGCAGCACCTTCCCGGACGCGCCCTGGCGCACCGGAAACTCCTCGCCGACCCGAATCGACACGCGCACCGCACGGGCGGGCTCGACCCGGTACAGCACCGAGCGCATGTCGCCCTGGCGCACGTAGAACGACGCCGTTTCGCCGAGTTCGCGGCTCAGCGTCTCGAGCAGCGGCTCGACCACCGGGCCGACCCGGAACGAACGCTGATACAGCGCGGCGAGCCGCAGCGGCTCGTGTCCGATCGCGTACTGGCCGTCGTCGAGCTTGCGCATGAAGCCGCCATGTTCGAGCGCCGTGAGCAGGCGCAGGATCGTGCTCTTGTACAGCCCGGTGCGGCGCGACAGCTCCGCGAGCGACAGCCGGTCGTCGGTCGGCCCGAACGCACGGAGGATCGCGAACGCGCGATCGAGCACGGCGACGCCGCTGGACGCTTCTTCGGCCGGCGAATCGGGCTCGCTGCCGGCGTGATCGGTGTGAGTCTTGGGCACTGCGTGCTTCCTTCTGAGGATGATCGATCGACTATATCGTTCTGCCTGACAGAACTCAAGTTCCAAAAAATCGCAATTTCACGGGTATACCCCGCTTACAGCCCATTCGATGCGCGCATAGAGTTCTATCAAACAGAACAATGTTCTTTCAGATAGAACGATGGAGTATCAAATGAGCGTTTCCGAATATCCGACGGTGCTGGTCAGCGAGGTCGGGCCGCGCGACGGCCTGCAGAGCATCCAGGCCGTGATGCCGACGGCCGGCAAGCTGCGCTGGATCACGGCGCTGGCCGCGGCCGGCCTGCGCGAGATCGAGGTCGGCTCGTTCGTGCCGGCGAAGCTGTTGCCGCAGATGGCCGATGTGCGCGAAGTCGTCGCGCACGCGCTGGCGATTCCCGGGCTGCATGTCGCCGCGCTCGCGCCGAACCTGCGCGGCGCCGAGGGCGCATTCGAGGCCGGCGTGCACAAGCTGACGCTGCCGGTCTCGGTCACGGAAGCGCATTCGCTGGCGAACATCCGCAAGACGCCCGCGCAGATGATCGACGAGGTGCGTGCGATCGTCGCGCTGCGCAATGAGCGGTTTCCGTCGGTGCAGATCGAGGCGGGCGTGTCGGTCGCGTTCGGCTGCACGATCGCGGGCGCGGTGAGCGACGACGAGACGATCGCGATGGCGGTGGCGATGGGCGAATGCGGCGTCGACGAGATCGGGCTGTCCGACACGAGCGGCTATGCGAATCCGGCGCAGGTGCGCCGGCTGTTCCTGCGCCTGCAGCGCGAAGTCGGCGACAAGGCCGGCGGCGCGCATTTCCACAACACGCGCGGGCAGGGGCTCGCGAACGTCGTCGCGGCGCTCGACGCGGGCGTGACGACGATCGACGCGAGCCAGGGCGGCCTCGGCGGTTGCCCGTATGCGCCGGGTGCGACCGGCAACATCGTCACCGAGGATCTCGTGTTCCTGCTCGAGGCGATGGGATTCGACACGGGTATCGACGTCGACGCGCTGCTCGCCGCGCGCGCGATCCTGCACGCGGCGCTGCCGGCCGAGGCGTTGTACGGCCATGTGCCGGACGCCGGGTTGCCGAAGGGCTTCCGTTACGCGGACGGCCGCGCCCCGAGCGCGGTGCAACCGGAAGGATGCCTGACGGGAGTCGCGCAATGAACGACCACCAACCGGCTTCGACGCTGCCGTACGCAGGCACGCGCGTGATCGAGATGACGCACATGGTGATGGGCCCGACCTGCGGAATGCTGCTCGCGGATCTCGGCGCGGAGGTCATCAAGATCGAACCGATCGCGGGGGACAGCACGCGCGCGCTGCGCGGTTCCGGCGCGGGCTTCTTCGGGATGTTCAACCGCAACAAGAAGAGCCTCGCGGTCGACGTGAAGGATCCGCGCGGGCTGGAGATCGTGCTGCGGCTCGTCGCGACCGCGGACGTCTTCAGCGAGAACTTCAAGAGCGGCACGATGGACCGGCTCGGCCTCGGCTATCCGGCGCTCTTCTCGCTGAATCCGCGCCTCGTGTACGTGTCGCACAAGGGCTTCCTGCCGGGGCCGTACGAGCATCGCACCGCGCTCGACGAAGTGGTGCAGATGATGGGCGGCCTCGCATACATGACGGGCCCGGAAGGGCGGCCGCTGCGCGCGGGCGCGAGCGTGAACGACATCATGGGCGGCATGTTCGGCGCGATCGGCGCGATGGCCGCGCTCGCGCAGCGCGAACGCACCGGCCGCGGCCAGCAGGTGCAGAGCTCGCTGTTCGAGAACAACGTGTTCCTCGTCGCGCAGCACATGATGCAGTTCGCGGTGACCGGGCAGGCCGCGTCGCCGATGCCGAGCCGGATTTCCGCATGGGCCGTCTACGACGTGTTTTCAGTTAAGGATGACGAACAGATCTTTCTCGCGGTCGTATCGGACACGCAGTGGGCGCTGTTCTGCGATGCGTTCGGCCTCGCCGCGCTGAAGGACGATCCGCGCCTCGCGACCAACAACCTGCGCGTGCAGGCGCGTGAGTGGCTGCTGCCCGAATTGCGCGCGCGGCTCGCGCCGCATTCGGCCGCGGAGATCGGCGCGATCTTCGAATCGAACGGCCTGCCGTACGCGCCGATCACGAAACCGCAGGACCTGTTCGACGATCCGCACCTGCTCGCCACGGGCGGCCTCGAGGCCGTGACGTTGCCGGCCGACGCGAGCAGCGCCGGGCGGCCGGTCGACACGCGCACCGCGCTGCTGCCGCTGACGCTTGCCGGCGAACGCCTGCGGCTGCGCGCGGCACCACCGGCGCTCGGCCAGGACACGCGCGCGCTGCTCGGCGAGCTCGGCTATACGCCGGACGATGCGCGTGCGCTGATCGAAGCCGGCGTCGTCGCGGGCCAGCAGGGCGCGGACGATGCGGCGCCGGGCGGCGCGCCGTCACCGAACGAACTGGCGAGCGCGTAGCGCGGCCGCGATTCATCGAACGAACAAAGGCGTCCCGGCCGTGCCACGCACGGGCGCGGCCGCCCCTTCCACGGAGACAACCATGACATCCGCTTCCCCGGCACTGGCCGACGATCGCGAGACCGATGCGTCGATCGAGCAACGGGCCGTGCGCAAGGCCGCGTGGCGCTTCATTCCGCTGCTCGCGCTCGCGTACTTCTTCAACTACCTGGACCGCACGAGCGTCGGCTTCGCGGCGCTCACGATGAACCGCGATCTCGGCCTGACCGCGACGCAGTTCGGCTGGGGCGCGGGGATCATGTTCGCCGGCTACTGCTTGTTCGAGGTGCCGAGCAATCTCGCGCTGTACCGCTTCGGCGCGCGGCGCTGGCTCGCCCGCATCATGATCACGTGGGGGCTGATGGCGGCCGCGACCGCGCTGGCGACCGGGCCGACGAGTTTCTACGCGATCCGGCTGCTGCTCGGCATCGGCGAAGCCGGATTCTTTCCGGGCGTGATCTTCTTCCTTGCCGTGTGGTTTCCGGCGAGCTACCGCACGCGCGTGCTGGCGTGGTTCACCGTGTCGACGCCGCTGTCGTCGCTGATCGGCGGTCCGTTGTCGACGTGGCTGCTGCAGCTCGACGGCGTGCTCGGGCTGGCCGGCTGGAAGTGGATGTTCATCGTCGAAGGGCTGCCGGCGTGCGCGCTCGGTTTTCTCGTGCTGAAGCTGCTGTCCGATTCGCCGGCGCATGCCGCGTGGCTGTCCGACGACGAGCGTGCGGCGCTGCAGCGTGCGTTCGAGCGCGACGGCACGGCCGCCGGCCGCAAGAAGCGCTTCGGCGTCGCGCTGCGCGACGTGCGCGTGTACCTGCTCGCGCTGATCTCGTTCGGCTTCACGATGGGGTCCTACGGGATCGGCATCTGGCTGCCGCAGATGCTGAAGGCGCACGGCATGTCGACGATGCAGACGGGCTGGCTGTCCGCGGTGCCGTACTTCTTCGCGACCATCGCGCTGCTGTGGTGGGCGAAGCGCGTGGACCGGCGCGGCGGCCCGGTTGCGAATCTGGCGATCGGGCTGTTCATCGGCGCGGTGGCGCTTGGCGTGTCGACGCACTTCCTGACGCTCGGGCCGGCCCTCGTCGGCATCACGCTCGCGCTGATCGGCACGATCGCCGGCCGCACGATCTTCTACACGCTGCCGTCGCGCTTCCTGTCCGGCCAGGCCGCGGCCGGCGGGCTCGCACTGATCAACTCGATCGGCGCGCTCGGCGGCTTCGCGGGGCCTTATCTCGTCGGCTACCTGAAGGACAGCTTCGGCACCTTTACCGCCGGTATGCTCGGCCTCGCGATCGTGCTCGCGATCACGACGCTGCTCACGCTGTCGCTGGTTGCATTCGACCGGAGCGAATGACATGGACACGACGATGTCGATCAAGCGACGCCGGCTGCTCGGCGCGGCCGCCGCCTCGCTCGCGCTGCCCGCGTTCACCAAGGCGCGCGCGGCCACCCAGGAAGGAGTCTCCCGCATGACGACGCAAAGCAACTATCTCGCGGTCCGCCCCGACTGGCTCGCGTCGGCGCTCGAACCCGCGCTCGAGCCCGACCTGCCGATCGTCGACGCGCATCATCATTTCTATGAGCGGCCGGGCTGGATCTACATGCTCGACGACTATCTGCAGGATGCGCGCTCGGGCCACAACATCCAGGCGTCCGTCTACATGCAGGCGCAGACGCGCTATCGCGACTCGGGCCCGGCCGAACTGAAACCGGTGGGCGAGACGGCCTACGTCGCCGGCGTGACCGAGCCGCTGCAGCACGGCCCGGTGGCGGTCGCGAAAGGCATCGTCGGCCACGCGGACCTGCGCCTCGGCGAACGCGTGCGCGAGGTGCTCGAAGCGCATCTCGAAGCCGGTCGCGGGCGCTTCCGCGGGGTGCGTCACCTGACGACCTGGGACGCCGATCCGACGCTCGCCAATCCGCTGTCGGCGGTGCCGCGCGGGCTGCTGCTCGATCCCGCGTACCGCGCGGGCGTCGCGCAGCTCGCGCCGCTCGGGCTGTCGTATGACGCGTGGCTGTTCTTTCCGCAACTGCCCGAACTGTTCGAGCTGGCGAAGGCGAACCCCGATACGCGCGTCATCGTCAATCACTGCGGCGGTGTCGTGCGGATCGCCAGTTATGCGGACAAGCGGCCGGAGGTGTTCGAGCGCTGGTCGGCGTCGATGCGCACGCTCGCGCAACTGCCGAACGTGTACGTGAAGGTCGGCGGGCTCGGGATGCGCATCAACGGTTTCGATTTCGAGAAGGGCGAACGGCCGCCGTCTTCCGCGCAGCTCGCCGACACGTGGAAGCCGTGGATGATGACCTGCATCGACGCGTTCGGCCCCGGGCGCTGCATGTTCGAGAGCAATTTCCCGGTCGACAAGGGCTCGTATTCGTTCGTGAACGGCTGGAATGCGTTCAAGCGGCTGACCGCGCAGGCGAGCCCGGACGAGCGCGACGCGCTGTTCCGCGGCACGGTCACGCGCGCTTACCGGCTCGGCTGACGCGCGCCGTCGGCCCCGGCGCGGCGCTGGCTCATCCGGCTTCCACCAGCGCCGCGAGCCGCGCCAGCGCCATCTGCCAGCCGGTCTCGTTGTCGGCGGCCGGCACGCCGGGCGGCACCCCGTCGTGCACGGCGTCCACACGCGTGCCGCCCGCTTCGTCGGACAGCGTGATCGTGATCGTCATGGCGCCGCGCAGCATCGGATCGTCGGTCTCGAACACGTCGATCTCGACGATCTGCTCGTCCGGCACGAGCGTGACGAAGCGGCCGTGATAGGTATCGGTGCGCGCGGTGGTCTTGCCGGTGCCGGCCGACGGCGCGTCGTAGCTCAGCGATACCCGCAGCGCACCGCCTTCGCGTGCGTCGTACGCATGTACGCGGCACGTCATGCCGTCGGGCACCTTCCATTGCTCGACCGCGTGCGGATCGAGCAACGCGCGGTAGACGCGCCCGCGCGGGGCGTTCAGGTGCCGGCTGACCCGGGTCGAATGCGTGTGCGTGTGCAACATGTGGCCTCCCGCGGCGTGCGCACGATGGTGCACGCCGGCGGCCGGCGTGTCGTCATGCTTCCTTCAGGAATCCTAGGCGCGCGAACGGCGGCATGCAATGACCGCACACGCGGTCGCGCTCGGCTCAGCGCAATGCGGCCGCGAATTCGTCGAGCTGCGTGATGCAGGTGTTCCAGCCCTCGAAGAAGCCGAGCGCTTCGTGGCGTTCGCGCGTGGCGGCGTCCGGATGCATCACGCGCGCTTCGTAGCGGCTGCCCGCGTCGTCGTCGGCCATCGTGATGATCGCGGTGAAGCCCATCCACGGCGCCTGCGGCCGCCAGCCGCCCGTGAGCATCGACGTGAACGCGATGCGCGATTCCGGCACGATCTCGAGGAAGCAGCCGGGATTGTCGCTGGTGCCGCCATCGGGGCCGCGCATGTACGTGTGGAAGGCGCCGCCCGGACGCAGGTCGAACGCGCGCACTTCGGTGGTCCACGGTTTCGGGCACCACCATTGCTTCAGCAGTTCGGGGTCGGTCCAGGCACGCCACAGCGCGTGGCGCGGCGCGCGCAGCGTGCGCGTGATGACGAGATCGTGGGCTTCAACGGGGTCGACGGGGCTGGCTGACATCGTGCTCCTCCTGGTGACGGCGTTCGACGAATTCGACGAGACGATCGGATCGGGCTTCCCATAGCGCGCGCTGCTCGGCGAGCCATGCCTCGGCTTCGGTCAGCCGGCTGCCGACCAGCGTGCAGGTGCGCGAGCGGCCCGCTTTGCGGGTCTGCACCAAGCCGCTGCGTTCGAGCACGGCGACGTGCTTCATGAACGACGGCAGCGCCATGTCGAACGGTTCGGCCAGCGCGGAGACGGTTCGTTCGCCGTGGCCGAGCATGCTGACGATCGCGCAGCGCGTCGGATCGGCGAGGGCGTGGAAAACGTCGCTGATGCCGGGTTGAAAGTTAGCCATGCGGCTAAGTATAGGAGAGGCGAACGGCGATGCAACGGAATTTTTCGTCGCGTAGGATGATGGGGCGGTAACACGCGCCGCCCGGGTGCGGCGTTGCCGCGCGCCTGCCGACGTTGCGCGAGCCGCGACGGCCGCCCGGCGTTCCTTCCCATCCGGACGCACGCCGAACCCGCGTGTGCGACCCCACTGACTACCGGAGTTGGCATGACCGAATCCGTTACCGTCCGCCGCGTCGGCGCGGGCGAAGCGAAGCGCTGTGTCGAAGCACTGGCCGACGTGCTGATCGATTGCGTCGAGGGCGGCGCGTCCGTCAGCTTCATGTTGCCGATCGAGCGGGCGACCGCCGTCGCGTTCTGGACGAACGTCGCCGACGGCGTCGCGAACGACGAGCGCATCCTGCTCGTTGCCGAGGACGCGGCCGGCCGGATCGTCGGCACCGTGCAGGTCGTGACCGCGCAGCCCGAGAACCAGCCGCATCGCGCCGATATTTCGAAGATGCTCGTGTCGCGGCACGCGCGCCGGCAGGGCATCGCCGCGCGGCTGATGGCGGCGGCCGATGCGGCCGCGCGCGACGCGGGCAAGACCGTGCTCGTACTCGATACCGTGACGGGCGGCGACGCCGAGCGGCTGTACGAGCGGGCCGGCTGGCAGCGTGTCGGTGTCGTGCCGAACTACGCGCTGATGCCCGACGGCACGCTCTGCGCGACGACGTATTTCCACAAGCAGCTCGCGTAACAGCATTCGTCATGCATCCCGTCGCCCCGTCGCTCCTGTTCCTCACGCTCGCGGTGGGCGTCGTGGCGCTGACTGCGCCGGTGTTGCTCGCGGCCGCATGGCGGCGCCGCATGCAGGTGCCGTGGCGGGTGTTTTTCTACGGCATGCTGACCTTTTTCGTGTTCCAGCCGGTATTGCGCATGTCGTGGCAGATTCCGCTGTTCCACTGGCTCGGCAACGATGCGCGCTGGCACCTGCCGATGCTCGTGTTCGCGGCGCTGACGGCTGGCCTCTTCGAGGAGTGCGGGCGCTGGGTCGCTTTCCGGTATCTGCTGCCGAAGCGACATGACGCGCCAACTGCCGTGATGCTCGGGCTCGGGCACGGCGGGCTGGAGGCGATGCTGCTGGTCGGCGTCGGATTCATCGCGCTCGCTACCGCCTACTTGCTCGCGCGAGCAGGCGTCGTGGTGCCTGAAGGTGCGCAGTCACTGATCGGGTCGCAGTTCTCCGGCATGACACTCGCGTCGCCGTTACTCGCGCTGTTCGAGCGTGCGAGTGCCATGGCCGCGCATGTGGGGTTGTCGCTGATCGTGCTGCAGGCATTCGTCCGCGGCACGAAGCGCTGGCTCGCGTATGCGATCGCGTTTCATTTCCTGTTCGACCTCGCCGCCGTACTGCTGACGCGGTACTGGCATGTCGATACCGTGCTGGTCGAGGTGCTCCTGTTCGTGTGCAGTGTCGCGCTTCTGTGGCTGGGGATGCGCTGGAGCCGCCGGATGACGGGCGCCGGCGAGGCGAGCACGGGGCATGTTGTCTGATTGGCAGGGCTTCGTCCGGGAATCAAGCAGGGCCGCGGACATCGCCGGTCCGATATAGTCACGCAGGAAGACCTCAGCAGAACGAGAACGCCCCGGAACCACCGCCCCGATGAAACGCTCCCATGTCGCTTTCGCCCTCACGGGCCTGCTCGTCGCGCTGCCGATTGCCGCGTATGCGCTCGTCAAGCCGTTGCGCGTCGTCGCGCCCGCACTGGTTCCCGGTGTGTCGTGCCCGAGCGCCGATATCTGCACGGACGATGCCGCGAAGCTCGGCGACGCGCAGCAGCTCTATCGCGACGGCTATGCGCGCGCGGCGGCGGCCGTCGGTGCATTCCAGGCGGCGCCGCGCGTCGTGTTCTGCTCGACGCGGGCGTGCGCCGATGCATTCGGCCTCGGCCAACGCGCGGCGCTGACGCTCGGGAATTTCGGCGTGGTGGTCGCACCGCGCGGCTGGCAGACCTACTTTCTCGCGCACGAGCTGATCCATCACCGGCAGGCCGAAGTACTCGGCAACCTGGCCGTCGCGACCCGGCCGCGCTGGTTGATCGAAGGGATGGCGTATTCGCTCAGCGACGACCCGCGCCACCCGCTCGCGGAGCCGTTCGAAGCGTGGCGCACGCGTTTTGCCGCCTGGAATGCGGCGCGCGGTGCCCAGCCGCTGTGGGATGCCGCACGGGCGGTCGAATAGCGCGGCAAGACGCCGAAACGTCGCCGCACTAGTGAGCCCACTCACACGCAGCGTGAGCCGACACGTCACGACGTCATGGCGCGGCTACGCCGGCGCGCCCGGATCGTCGCGCCCGGCGGTGAGCGTCTCCCGCCCGGCGGCGAGGATCTCGTCGGCCAGCGCCGGATCGGTGCCGGCGATCGCGCGCGACAGTACGAGCGCGCCGACCATCTGGCTGAAGACCGCGACCGCATCGCGACGCGTCTGCGCTGGCGTCGCGCCTTCCGTGGCCACCATCCGTTCCAGCCGATCGAGGTACGTGGCGAGGCCGCGCGCGTAACACGCTCGCGCCGCATCGGTCAGCCGCGGCGCATCGCCCGCGAAACCGGACAGCGGGCATCCGGCCTCGACGTTGTCGCGATGCGCGGCCGACAGATACAACGCCACCTGCGCGTCGAGACTGCCGGCATTCGGCGAATCCGCACGGTCCTGCATCGCTTTTTCCATCACCTCGGCGACCAGCGCATCTTTCGACTTGAAATGGTTGTAGAAGCCGCCCTGCGTGAAGCCGGCTTCCTTCATCAGCTCGGTGAGCCCGACCGCGTCGACGCCGCGCGCGCGGAACAGCCGCTCGGCGGCCGCGACGATCGCACTCCGGTTCTCGGCAGCCTGCTGTCTTGACACGCCCATCGATCCCTCCCTGATTTCGTCGATCGCTTCGATTGGAAAACACAATGGCGATCACCATTGACACGCCCGAGGGGCGAGAACACAATGCACCGCAAAGACAATGGTGATCGACATTGACATCGAGTGTAGCCGACTTGGCGGCGGGAGCAAAGCCGCGACCGGAACACCGGATGGCAAGCAGTCGGGGTCTTGGGCGCCGCCGGGTCACGGGCACCGGGCGGCTCGCCGTCTGCCGGCGGCGGCGCCACGGTTCGGCAAGCAAAGGGCAGGCTGGTTTTCCACCGGATCTCACGCGCGCGGCGAGCCGGCGCGCATGAGATTCATCATGCGAAAGGAACGAACATGAAGATCGAAGGTGCAGTGGTGTTCATCACGGGCGCGAACCGCGGGCTCGGGCTCGAGTTCGCGAAGCAGGCTCTGGCGAGAGGGGCGCGCAAGGTTTATGCGGCGGCGCGCGATCCGGCCACCGTGACGCTGCCGGGCGTCGTGCCGGTGAAGCTCGACGTGACCGATCCGGCGGCCGTCGCCGCGGCGGCCGATGCCGCACGCGACGTCACGCTGCTGATCAACAACGCCGGCATCGCGCGGCTCGGCAGCCTGACCGACGACGGCGCGCCCGACGCGTTGCGCAATCACTTCGAAACCAACGTGTTCGGGATGCTGGCGATGTCGCGCGCGTTCGCGGGCATCCTCGCCGGGAATGGCGGCGGCGCGATCCTGAACATCCTGTCCGTCGCGAGCTGGGTGAACCGGCCGATCCTGGCGGGCTACGGCGTGTCGAAATCGGCTGCGTGGGCGCTGACCAACGGGCTGCGCCATTCGCTGCGCGAGCAGCACACGCAGGTCGTCGGGCTGCATGCGGGTTTCATCGATACCGACCTGACGGCCGGCCTCGACGTGCCGAAGGCCACGCCGGCCGACGTCGTGCGCCAGGCGTACGAAGCGATCGAAGCGGGAGAGGAGGAAGTGTCGACCGACGAGTTCACGCGGCAGGTGAAGGCCACGCTGTCGTCGGGCGTTTATCTGGAAGAACCGGCGCCGCGTTGAAGCCGCCGGTATCCCGAGCCCGCTGCCCTGGCTGCGCGTGCAGCGGGGGCGGCGGGCCGACCCATCAGACGGTGGTGTCGATGATGCCCGGGATCTTCACGTCCGGGTTTACGTCCGCGTCGTAGTCGACGCCGGCGATCTCGAAGCCGAACAACCGCAGGAACTCGGTCTTGTAGCCGGTGAAGTCGGTCAGCTCGTACAGGTTCTCGTTCGTCACGTGGTTCCACTGCGCGACGACCTTCGCCTGCACCTGCGGATCGAGCTCCTTGTAGTCCGCGCGCAGGCGGCCTTCTTCGTCGACGTGCGGCGTCGCGCCGTACAGGCTGTCCTTGAACAGGCCGTACACCTGCTCGATGCAGCCTTCGTGCGTGCCGGCTTCCTTCATCGTCTTGAACAGCAGCGACAGGTACAGCGGCATCATCGGGATCGCCGAGCTGGCCTGCGTGACGACCGCCTTCAGCACCGACACGCGCGCGTCGCCGCCGTGCGCGGCCAGCTTGTCGCGGATCGACAGCACCTTCTTGTCGAGATCCTTCTTCGCTTCGCCGATCGAGCCGTTCCAGTAGATGTCGTGCGTGATCTGCTCGCCGAGATACGTGAACGCGGTGGTCTTCGCGCCGTCGGCCAGCACGCCGGCTTCATCGAGCGCGTCGATCCACATCTGCCAGTCCTCGCCGCCCATCACGGCGACGGTGCCGTCGATCTCTTCCTGCGTCGCCGGTTCCAGCGTGACGTCGCGGATCACTTCCTTGTCGGTGTCGAGGCCGCGGAACGTGACCGTCTTGCCGATCGGCTTGAGCGTCGAGCTGATGGTTTCGCCCGTCTTCGGGTGCGTGCGGCGCGGTGCCGCGAGGCTGTAGACGACGAGATCGACCTTGCCGAGATCCTGCTTGATGGTGTCGATCGTGACCTGCTTGACCTTGTCGGAGAATGCGTCGCCGTTGATGCTGCGCGCATAGCGCCCCTTTTCGGCGGCGAATTTCTCGAACGCGGCGGTGTTGTACCAGCCTGCCGTGCCGGGCTTCGTCTCGCTGCCGGCACGCTCGAAGAACACGCCGAGCGTGTCCGCGTCCGAGCCGAAGGCGGCCGAGATCCGGGCGGCGAGGCCGTAGCCGGTCGACGCGCCGATCACGAGCACCTTTTTCGGGCCGTTGGCGATCGGGCCGTGCGAAGTCACGTAGTCGATCTGTTCCTTGACGTTGGCTTCGCAGCCGACCGGATGAGTCGTCACGCAGATGAAGCCACGCACGCGCGGTTTGATGATCATGGAAACCTCTTGTCTGAAAGGCAGAAAACGGCCTGAATTCGGGAAAATCCCGCGCATTGTAAAGGAAGCCGCCGATCGCGGGCGGGCGCCGCCGGAACCGGTCGGGTCGTCCAGTTATTTCTCTCTTGACAGAAATAACTGAAATGCCTAAATTTCACGTCATGGAACTCACACCGATTGCCGAACGATTCATTCTCCACTGGGGCGAAATGGGCTCGCGGTGGGGCGTCAACCGCACCGTCTCGCAGATCCACGCGCTGCTCTATCTGGCCGGCCGACCGATCGCGGCTGACGAGATCGCCGAGACGCTCAACGTGGCGCGCTCCAACGTCAGCACGAGCCTGAAGGAGCTTCAGGCGTGGCGGCTGGCGAAAGTCGTGCACGTGCTGGGCGACCGCCGCGACCACTTCGAGACGTCGACCGACATCTGGGAGCTGTTCAAGCTGATCGTCGAAGGACGGCGGCAGCGCGAGATCGAGCCGACGCTCACGGTGCTGCGCGACTGCCTGACGAATCCCGAGATCGCGAACGAGAGCCGCGAGACCGAGCAACGCATCCGCGACACGCTGCAGTTCGTCGAGACGCTCACGACCTGGTCGGACGAGATGCTGCGGCTCAAGCCCGATACGCTGATGAAGGCGCTCGGCATCGGCGCGAAGATCAGCCAGACGGTCAGGCGCAAGCCGTCGAAGTAAGCAGGACACGCGGTGCGGGCAGCCAGCCCGCTTTTTTTGGGGTTGTTATTTCTGTTTTTACAGAAATAACTGTAAATAGAGGATGAAAATGAACACCGCCTTGCCGTCGACCCGCCCGCCTGGCCGCACCGCGGCGCGCAGCATGACCGTGCTCGTGTGCGGGGCGAACGGCTTCATCGGGCGGGCACTGTGCGCGCAGCTCGAAGCCGGCGGCCATCGCGTGCTGCGCGGCGTGCGTCAGGTGGCCGGCCCGTCCGACGTTGCGATCGACTTCGCGAAGGACGTCGATCCGGGCGCGTGGCTCGCGCGGCTCGAAGGCGTCGACGTGGTGATCAATGCGGTCGGCATCCTTGCCGATCAGCGCGGCGCGACGCTCGACGCCGTGCATCGCGCCGCGCCGTGCGCGCTCTTCACCGCGTGCTGCCGCGCCGGCGTGCGGCGCGTGATCCAGATCTCGGCGCTCGGTGTCGAGCGTGGCGATACGCGCTACTTCGCCAGCAAGGTCGCGGCCGACCGCTTCCTGCAGACGCTGCCGATCGACTTCCGGATCGTGCGTCCCGCGCTCGTCTACGGCACGGACGGCGCGTCGGCGCGGTTTTTCCGGATGCTCGCGAGCCTGCCGGTGCAGGTGCTGCCGGCGGGCGGCCATCAGCGGCTGCGCCCCGTGCACGTCGACGATCTCGCCGAAGTCGTCGCGCGGTGCGTCGATGCGCCGGCGGCCGGCCACCCGGTGATCGACGTGGTCGGCACCGACGAAGTCGAATACCGCGAGATGCTGGCCCGCTACCGCGCCGCGCTGGGGTTTGCGCCGGCCGTTCGCATCGGATTGCCGGGCCCGCTGGCCGGTGTGGCGGCCGTGCTCCTCGGCACGCTGCCGGGCGCGATGTTCACGCGCGATACGTGGACGATGCTGCGTGGCGGGAACACCGGCGATCCGGCTGCCGCCACGGCGATGCTCGGCCGGCCGCTGCGCGGGATCGACGGTTTCATCGGCGCGGACGCCGCGGCGCTGCGTCGCGACGCGCTCGCGATGTGGCGTCGCCCGCTGTTGCGTGGCGCGCTGGCGATCGTGTGGATCTGGACGGCCATCGCCAGCGCCTTCATCCATCCGCTGCACGCGAGCCTCGCGCTGCTTGCACCCGCGCACCTGACGGGGCTGCCTGCGCTGATCGCGCTCTATGCGGCCAGTGCGCTGGACTTCGCGTTTGGCGTCGCAACCGTCGTCGCGCCGTCGCGCCGCCTGTGGGCCGCGCAAGCCGCGCTGATCGTCGCGTATTCGGCCGTCATCGCGGTCACGATGCCGGCCCTGCTCGCCGAACCGTTCGGCCCCGTGCTCAAGAACGTACCGATTCTCGCGATCCTGTTGATCCTTTTTTCAGAAGAAGAACACGCATGAATACCTATCTCGTCATCAAGGCGCTTCACATCCTGTCTTCGGTGTTGCTGGTCGGCACCGGGTTCGGCACCGCGTTCTACCTGTTCTTCGCGAACCGCACGCGCTCGGTGCCCGCGATCGCGGCCGTGTCGCGGCTCGTGGTGCGCGCGGACTGGTGGTTCACGACACCGGCCGTGATCTTCCAGCCGGCATCGGGCCTGTGGCTCGCGCACACGGCCGGCTGGCCGTGGGATACGCCGTGGCTCATGGCGTCGATCGTGCTGTACGCGATCGCCGGCGTGTGCTGGTTGCCGGTCGTGTGGCTGCAGGTCGAACTGGCCGCGATGGCGAAGCTCGCGCACGCGAACGGCGATGCCGCGCTGCCGGATCGGTACTGGCTTTACGCGAAGCGCTGGGAGCTGCTCGGCTATCCGGCGTTCTTCGCGATGCTGACCGTCTACTTCCTGATGGTGCTCAAGCCGATGTAAGTGCGTTGCCGCCGCTGCCCAGAAGCGGCGTTGTGGCACAGCGGAGAGCCGTCGATCGATTCGTGAAGCACGCGACGGGTAATAAGAAGGAATGCGAATCATGGAATCAAGTGAACTGGTGCTGTACTTCGACGGACGATGTCCGTTATGCGTGGCGGAGATCAAGCGTCTCGAGGCCCGCGACGCGCGACGCCGGCTGGCCTTCGTCGATATCGCCGAGCCGGGTTTCGATCCCGCGCCGCTGGGCGTCGACCTGCCCGCGCTGAACCGCGAATTGCACGCGCGTTTGCCCGACGGACGCATGCTGACCGGCGTGGACAGCATCCTGGCCGCCCAGGCGCTGACCGGCCGCCGCTGGGTCGTCCGGCTGCTGCGCGTGCCGGCCGTGCGCGGTGCGTTGGCGCTGCTATATCGCCGCTTTGCGCGCAACCGGCATGTGGTATCGCGCTGGCTCGGCTATCGCGCCGAAGCGCCGTGCGACGGAGCGGCGTGCGGTAGCGGTCGCGACCTTACTGCCGCACCCACGGCGGATCGTCCGGCGGGCGGCGCGGCGCGCCGCCTCGTGGTGACCTGGATGTACTGCGCGGCGCTTGCGCACCTGCTCGTCGGCATTGCCGTTCCTTGGGTTGCAAGCGCGCCGTGGCTCGACGCGTATCACCGCGTCATCGAACTGCATTTCTGGACGGAAAGGGCGCCGGACCCGGCGCGTACGCAGCAGATCTGGTGGATGTCGCTGATGGGCGCGACGGTGCAATGCGCGTCGGTCTGGATGCTGGCGCTCGTGCACCTCGGCAACAGGTTGCAGAAACGGGAAGTGTGGGGATGGCTGCTGGCCGGCCTGCTGATCTGGGCGCCGCAGGACATGCTGTTTTCATTGCAGGCCCGGGTATCGGGCCACGTGGCGATCGACGCGGCGGCACTCGTCGCGATGGTGCCGCCGCTTGTCTGGCTTTGGAGGAGGGACGCGGTATGAACACCCTGGCTGCTTACGACTGGGCGCTCAACCTGCTGATCGTGCAGGGCGCGATGGGCGCATTCGACACGCTCTATCACCATGAACTCACGCAGGATCTCCCGCACAGCCCGCGCGCGCGGCTCGAGCTGGGAATTCACGCAGTGCGCTCCGTGCTTTACGGTCTCGTGTTCGCATCGATCGCGAACGTCGCCTTTCACGGCGCGTGGGTCGCGGCTCTTGCGGCGGTGGTGGTGGTCGAGGTGGTGCTGACGTTGTGGGATTTCGTCGTCGAGGACCAGAGCCGCAAGCTGCCCGCGACCGAGCGCGTGCTGCACACGCTGCTGGCCGTCAACGGCGGCGCGCTGTTCGGGATGATCGCGATGCAGCTGGCCGCGTGGGCGCACGAGCCGACCGCGCTGCAGGCGATCGACCTCGGCTGGCGCGGCTGGTTGCTGAGCCTCTTTGCCGTCGGTGTAACGGTATCGGGGATCCGCGACGGAATTGCGGCCTGCCGGATCGCGCGACGCGAGCCGGTCGTCAATCCGTTCGCGGGGCAACTGCCGGGGAACGTGCTCGTCACCGGCGGGACCGGCTTCATCGGCGAAACCCTCGTGAACCAGTTGCTCGATGCGGGGAATACGGTCACGTTGCTGGCACGCGATCCGCTGCGCGCGGCCTACCAGTTTCACGGCCGCGTGCGCAGCGTCACGTCCGTCGAACAGCTGCGGCCGCACGAGCGTTTCGACACGGTCATCAATCTCGCGGGGGCGCCGGTGCTCGGCGCACGCTGGAGCAAGCGCCGGCAGGCGGTGCTGCTCGCCAGCCGCGTCGGCGTGACGGAATCGCTGATGCGCTGGGTCGAGACCGCCGAGGTCAAGCCGCGCACGTGGATCCAGGCATCGGCGATCGGTTACTACGGCGTGCGTCCTTCGGACGAGCGGCTCGATGAAAGCAGCAGCGCCGGCACCGGCTTCATGTCGGCGCTGTGCCGGCAGTGGGAGCAGTCGGCACAACCGCTCGAGCGTCATGGCGTTCGTTCGGTGGTGCTGCGGCTGGGCGTCGTGTTCGGCCCCGGCGGTGCGCTGCGCCCGATGCTGCTCCCGCATTACTTCGGGATGGGCGGGCGCTTCGGCGACGGCGCGCAGGTGATGAGCTGGATCCACCGGGACGACGTGCTGCGGATCATCGCGCGTGCGATGGCGAATTCGAGCATGCACGGCGTCTACAACGCGGTCGCACCCGCGCCATTGACCCAGCGCGAGTTCGTGCAGGTCGTGTCGAAGGTGCTGCATCGCCCGGCCTGGCTGCACGTGCCGGCCGCGCCGCTGCGCGTCGCGATGGGCGAGATGGCCGAGCTGCTGCTGGACGGCCAGCGCGTGATGCCGGCACGCCTGCATCAGGACGGATTCATGTTCCGGTTCCCGACGGCCGAGCATGCGCTGCGTGACCTGACGAATCGTCCGCATGCGGATTTTCCGCGTGCGGCCTGTCGTTTGCCCCGAGGTCGCGTATAAACTCGGCGTGAACGCGTTCGGCGCGTGTCGTGCGTCCCGAATGCTCCGCATCCGACCTCACAAGGAGACTGCATGCTGCACATCCTCGGCAAGATCCCGTCCATCAACGTCCGCAAGGTGCTGTGGCTGTGCACCGAGCTGAACCTGCCGTTCGAACAGGAAGACTGGGGCGCGGGCTTCCGCACAACCAACGATCCGGCCTATCTCGCGCTGAATCCGAACGGTCTCGTGCCCGTCATCAAGGACGACGATTTCGTGCTCTGGGAATCGAACACGATCATCCGCTACCTCGCGAACCGCTATGGCGGCGACGCGCTGTATCCGGCCGAGCCGCAGGCGCGCGCGCGGGTCGATCAATGGATCGACTGGCAGGGTGCGGACCTGAACCGTTCGTGGGTGGGTGCGTTCCTCGGCCTCGTGCGGAAATCGCCCGACCACCAGGACCCGGCCGGCATCGCGCAGTCGATCGCAGGCTGGACGAAGCACATGCAGGTGCTGAACGCGCAGCTCGAAGCGACCGGTGCGTACGTGGCCGGCAACAGTTTCACGCTCGCGGACATTCCGATCGGCCTGTCGGTGAACCGCTGGTTCGGCACGCCGTTCGAGCATCCGGATTTCCCGGCGGTGAAGCGCTATATCGAACGTCTCGCGACGCGCGAAGGCTTCCAGAAATACGCGGGCAGCGCGAACCCTTGATGTGTCGCAGGTCGTGTGCGATGTGGCGGCGTGGCAAGCGCCACCGCGTTCGCGTCACGACCGATATGCACGGGCCCTCGGGCCCGTTTTCATGCGCCGGGCGCCGGCACGGCGTCGAGCACGCGCGCAAGAAACGCCTCGTGATTCCACGCGGATTCCGGCCGCGACAGCCCGAGCCGCACGACCACCAGTTGCCGGCTCGGCACCACGCTCACGAACTGGCCTTCATGGCCGACCGCATGAAACGCGTCGGCCGGCATCGCGACCGCATGCGGATCGCGATCGTTGAACGGCTCCGGCACCTTGACCCACAGCTGCGCGCCATATTCCTGTCGCTCCGACTGCGGCGTCGTGCGCGTCAGGTAGCGTACCCAGCCTTCCGGCAGCAGCCGCTGCCCGTCCCACACGCCGTCCTGCAGCAGCAACTGCCCGAAGCGCGCCCAGTCGCGCGCGCTCGCATACATGTACGACGGGCTGACGAGCGTGCCGGACGCATCGGGTTCGAACACCGCGCTGCGCATCCCGAGCGGCGCGAACAGCGCGCGGCGCGGTAACGCGAGGTAGTCGGCGTCGTTGCCGCCCAGTGCCTCGCGCATCACGCGTGCGAGGATCGCGCTCGTGCCGCTCGAGTAGGACCACCGCGTGCCGGGTGTCGCGGCGAGCGGCTTCGCCGACGCGAACCGCGCGGTATCGGGTTGCGCATACAGCATCAAGGCGACGTCGGATAGCGGGTCGTCATAGTCCTCGTTGAATTGCAGGCCGCTCGTCATGCGCAGCAGCGCGTCGAGCGTGATGGCCGCGCGCGGATCGCCGCTGCCGCGCCATTCGGGGAGCAGCGCCGACGCATCGGGCGACAGCTTGTGCTGCGCGACGAGCGTGCCGACCAGCGCGGCCGTGACGGTCTTCGTCATCGACCAGCCGGGCAGCGGTGTGTCGGCGGTGAAGCCGGGCGCATAGCGTTCGGCGATCACCTGGCCGCGCCACATCACGACGACCGCGCGCGTGCGCCGCGGCCGCGCCGGATCGGGTTCGTCGAACGCGCGGTCGAGCGCGGTCTGCAGCTTCTGCGCGTCGATGCCGGCCGGCAGCGTGGCCGGTGCCGGCCGGGTGGACGGCGGATCGGGGAGCGGCGGCAGCGCGGCCGGCAACGCGCCGGGCGACGGCCCGAGCGCGAGCGTGCAGCCGAGCCCGGGCCGGAAGTCGGCTTCGCGTTCGGCGAAGCCGGCGAAGGTCGCCGTCGCGCGATGATGGTCGGGATCGATCGACGGGTGTACCAGTTTCAGCAGTGGATGCACGCCGGCCATGATGTCGACGTCGATCACGGACGCGGCCGGGCGGCCCGACACGTACACGCCGGAACACAGCGCCTTCGCCGCATAGCCGGTCGCGATCGGCGCGAGCCGGGACAACATATAGCCCGTGTAGCCGACCGCCGCGACGACGGCGAGCGCGACGCCGCGCAGGATCAGCTTCTTGAAGGGGATCGTCATGCGCGAGCGTCCTCGGTGGCGTGCCGGCAGGCAGCGATGCGGCAGTGTCTCAGGTTCGGGCGATGCGTTGCAATCGCGGTGGCCTGACGCGCGATGGCGACCGGGCGGTGGCCCGTGCGTTACGCGTCCTGTGCCCTGCTCGACGATTCGGCCGTCACCGCATGGTGAACGAGTTGAAAACGGCCCCGCCGTCGGCCGATAATCGTCCGGCATCGCTTTTCTTTCCCACTCTCCCAGTCCAACCGTCATCGGAAAACGCCATGTCCTACGACAACAACAACCCGTTCGCCAAGATCCTGCGCGGCGAACTGCCGTGCGTGAAAGTCGCGGAAGACGACGCGACCCTCGCGATCATGGATCTGATGCCGCAGGCCGACGGCCACGTGCTCGTGATCCCGAAGGAGCCGGCCGCGCAGATCTTCGAGTTGTCCGGCGATGCCGCCGCGGCCGGCATTCGCATGACGCAGCGCGTGGCGGCGGCGGTGCGCGCGGCGCTCGAGCCGGACGGCGTGTTCATCGGCCAGTTCAACGGCGCGGCCGCCGGCCAGACGGTGCCGCATGTGCACTTCCACGTGATCCCGCGCTGGGAAGGCGCCGAGCTGCGGATGCATGCACGCGAGATCGCCGACGCGGCGACGCTCGAAGCGCTCGCGCAGCGCATTCGCGCGCGTTTCGTGTAACGCGTCGATTGCACGCGGCGACGGCACGGCTTGACGCACCGGCCAGCCGTCGTGCCAACGCCTGTTTCAGCGGTCATGCGAGGTAACACGTGTAACCGCCGGCGAAACTCGGCCCGGCCCACCCGGCGCTAGACTCCGCGCATTGCTTCACCGAGCGACAGGAAGGGCGGATCGCCTCTTCGTGCCGGCCGCCGCCCTTCACGGCGGCAAGGCTCTTCGCGAGGTGCCATTCGTCTTTCGCGCCGGGAATCGAGCCATGACCAGACTTCTCATCACGCTTGCCCTGATCGGCGGCCTGTCCGGCTGCTATGTCGCGCCGCCGTACGGCTATGCACCCGCGCCGGCCTACTACGGCTATGCGCCGGCGTATTACGCGCCGCCCGTCAGCGTCGGCATCGGCGGCAACTTCCGCATCCGCTGATCGGGCATTGGGCGCAGGTGCTGGCCGCGTCGGTCAGCGCCGACGCGTTGCGCCGGAGACGCGCGCGGAGTCGCGTATCGCATGACGGCGGTGCGCTGCGCTGCGCAGCGCGGCGTGCGCGCGCTTCCTATACTTCACAGGAAAGCGCATTCCGCGTTCCGGTGAGGCAGCCATGGCAGTCACCCGCAAGATCGCAGTCGCGTCGGCCCTCTCCACGCTCGTCTACCTCGGGCTCGCGGTGCTCGGCAGCGGCGGGTTCGCGGCGTTCTTCTCGCATCCACAGCTGACCGTCATCGTCGTCGCGACGCTCGCGATGGCCGTCGCCGCGCTGTTCACCGAAGGCAACCTGAGCAGCGGCGAGCGCGAGAATCGCGACAACCGCTGGGTGCTCGCGGCGTTCGGGGTGAGCGGGTTCCTGCTCGCATACCTGCCTGCGCTCACCGACCGGCTCGACTTCTGGACTTTCGGCGGCGACGCGGTGCGCTGGATCGGCGTCGTGCTGTACATCGTGGGCGGTGCGCTGCGCATCTGGCCCGTATTCGTGCTCGGCAAGCGCTTCAGCGGGCTCGTCGCGATCCAGCCGGGCCATACGCTCGTGACCGATGGCATCTATCGTCGCATCCGCAACCCGAGCTATCTCGGCCTGGTCGTCAATTCGGTCGGATGGGCGCTCGCATTCCGATCGGGTGTCGGCTTGCTGCTGGTCGTGCTGACGATGGTGCCGCTCGTCGCGCGCATCCGCTCCGAAGAGGCGCTGCTGCGTGCGCAGTTCGGCGCCGAATACGACGCGTATTGCGCGCGGACCTGGCGTCTGCTGCCGGGCGTGTACTGACCCTCTTCATTGCTTCCCCACACCGTTTTCGGGCGCCGCCCACGATTCGTTCCCGATGTGTTGCCACGTGTGTCGCAAACGTGCGACGCCGTGCATCGGCGGCCTGTCGTTCCACAGGGCCGGACCGGCGGCGGAGCCAATGCTGGCGCGGGTTTGCGGGCGTTCGGGTGCAGCCGTTCGAACGCGCTTATTCGTAAACAACTTGTTACCAGAATGTCCACGGCAAGGATGTGGGACCGGTGCTATTCTTCGCCGCAAGCTCAATGAAATGAATTGGTCCGCGGTTCGGCACAATGCCTGACACGACGTCGATCGATTCAGATCGTCGTACCGAGCGGACCTTCAATAACCAGATTGCGAACAAGGAAGAATACGGGAATGTGGAAGAAAATCGCCCCCGCTCTCGTCGTCGCCGCTTTGACCGGCGCGACTGCACTGCCGGCCATGGCAGGTGACATGAACAACGCGCTTGGCGGCGCGCTCGGCGGGGTAGCCGGCGCAGCGGTCGGCGGTGCGCTCGGTGGCAGCACGGGCTCGGTGATCGGCGGCGCCATCGGCGGCGGCGCGGGTGGCGCGGTGACGTCGAACCGTCACGAGCGCACCGGCGCGATCATCGGCGGCGCCCTCGGCGGCGGCGCAGGTACCGCGGCAGGCAACGCGATGGGCGGCCGCACGGGCGGCCTGCTGGGTGCGGCGGTCGGCGGCGGCGCCGGCGCGGCGCTCGGCGGCAACATGTCGCGCAGCTCGTACGAGCGCGATTACGGTGGTCGCGGCGATCGCGGCTACCGTCACCGCAAGCATCACCATCACCGCGACTGGGACTGATCGTCGCTGGCGCAGCCCGGTGCGTGAACCGCGCACCGGCGCGCCGACGGCGTCGGCACCCGACGCGAGATTCGGCCCGGCGGCCTGCCGGGCCGTCATCGCCGGCCAGACCGGCGAATTCCTTCCGGCTTCGTCAGCCGCGACCCGATGCCCGATCGACGGGCCGGCAAGTTTCTCTCCTCGTTCTATTTCCCCGTTTTCCGACTACATCGCCTGTCTTGACTGAATGCGTCCGGGGCGTGCCGATATCGTTCGCGTTCCGTTCGATTTCTGTTGGCCCGTTCTTCGGCGTGACGACGGCTCAACACTGGCGCGGTGCGACTTGCTGCCGTGCGCACGTTGGCGCGATCCAGTCTGCGTAACCGGATGATGTATCGCGAACCGCGTATGCAACTGCAGCGGCTTTTCACTTGCCCCTCCGGCGTCCCGGCGAACGTGCGCGCTGCCCCGCCCGTCAGGATTTCCCTGATAGCCAGACCGTCGCTTCGCACTTCCTCACCGCGTATCACGGCTGCCGGCTGGTAGTGGGAAATCGAATGCAATCCATCGCAACATTTAATTGGTCGATTGCGAACGACTTCGCTATCGTCGGCGATGCTCGCGTACGGCATTGCACCGTGCCGCTGGCCGCGCCTCGCCGCATGATCGCGAGCGCCACGGCCCGGTCGCCGGCCCCACAAGCACGGGCCGACGCCGTCCGAAGAACCGGACGAACCCGTCGCGAAGCCTGGCCGACCGAACGAAGGCGCATGCGCCTTCAAGCCACCCCGGCAACGATGTCCCGCCGCCGCATGCGTGCCCCACGCGCGTACGTGCCGCCCGATGCCGTTGGCACCCGGGGCCGGACCAACCCATTGCCTGGATGCACTATGTCTAAGACAACGTATTACGCGCCGCACGGTGGCCACCCGCCGCAGACCGATCTGCTGACCGATCGCGCGATGTTCACCGAGGCGTACGCGGTGATCCCGAAGGGTGTGATGCGCGACATCGTCACGAGCTGGCTGCCGTTCTGGACGAACACGCGCCTGTGGGTGATCGCCCGCCCGCTGTCGGGTTTCGCGGAAACCTTCTCGCAGTACATCGTCGAAGTGAACCCGGGCGGCGGTAGCGACAAGCCCGAGCAGGACAAGAACGCCGAAGCCGTGCTGTTCGTCGTCGAAGGCGAAGCCGAGCTGACGCTGCAAGGCACGAAGCACGTGCTGAAGCCGGGCGGCTATGCGTTCATTCCGCCGGGCGCGGACTGGACGCTGCACAACGTCAGCGATGCAGCGGTGCGTTTCCACTGGGTGCGCAAGCACTATCAGGCCGTCGACGGCATTCCGCTGCCGGAAGCCTTCGTGACCAACGAGCAGGACGTCGAGCCGATCCCGATGCCGGGCACCAACGGTGCATGGGTGACGACGCGCTTCGTCGACATGAGCGACATGCGCCACGACATGCACGTGAACATCGTGACGTTCGAGCCGGGCGGCGTGATTCCGTTCGCTGAAACGCACGTGATGGAGCACGGGTTGTATGTGCTCGAAGGGAAGGCTGTTTATCGACTGAACCAGGATTGGGTCGAGGTCGAGGCCGGTGACTTCATGTGGTTGCGTGCTTTCTGCCCGCAGGCGTGCTATTCGGGTGGGCCTGGGCGGTTCCGTTATCTGCTGTACAAGGATGTGAACCGTCACATGAACCTGTTGCTGAATCCGGCGCGGTAAGCGTCGTTCAGGCAGTTGGATGTGAAAGCCCGCCGGTGAATGCCGGCGGGTTTTTTTTCGGGATCTTCGTGGGTTTCCAGGGGGCCGTTTGACGCCCCGTTTCCGACGGTCGGGTGGGCGCGGTTCCAACGGCAGGTATCGCCTGCGGATTCAATCCGGCATCGACGGAATCCAGCCAGTGCGTGTTGCGAACACAGACCGTCAGTCGGATGCCGCTGGCGACTCACTGCCCTGCGTAGTGCCACACTGATGGCAATGCGGAAAGAAGAAGAAATTCCGGCCACCGCATCCGCATACGTTGAAGAGCCGCAATCCGCAATGCACGCAGAACGTGGAGTCGTCGCCGCCGAGATTCCATTGTTTGTCGCATGACGGGCAGCGCTTTTTTTCGAGTGAGCGAACGGCCTTTTCGTATCCGATCGTGCGCGCACGTTCTCCCTGATCCTGCTGCAATTCGAGCCGCTTACGTTCGGCATAGCGCTGAAAGGCCTTCATCATGTAAAGGCCGGCGAACACCGTGAGCGCAATGCCGACCAGGACCCGGACATAGCCGCCGAAATTCGGCAAGTACGGAACCAGTTCGATGAAAAACGCGCTCAGTGAAAACAGGCCGAAGCCATACACGAAAGGCCAGTAGCGCATCTTGCGATAGCGCACGAACAACCAGATCGCGATCAGCAGAATCGGCAGCGTGAGCGCAAGCCGCAGTCCGAACACCTGCAACTCGTAATGCCGGTCCGCTTTTTCGAAGCGCTGTTGGGCTGCCGCGTCCGCGTCGGCGATTTGCGTGTCGACTTGAGTCTGCTGCGACGCCAGGGTCCGTTGCTGGTCGCCGATCGCATCGATCTGATGCTGCCAGTTGACGACCACGGCCTGGAGCGAATCCAGCTTGCGAGTTCTCGCCAGAATGTCCGGATCCCTCGCGCCGTCTCCCGTCACCGAGCGGGTTGCCAGCCAGTTGCGGAAACTTTCCTTCTCGGCCGCGTACTCCTTCGCGGCACGTCCGCGTGCCACCTCCATTGCGTCGGCCTTTTCGGCAAGCGTGTCGTGCCGTGCCTGCAGATCGCGCCGGGCTGCATCCAGCCGCGCCTTCAATGGCGCATCCGCGAATTGCTCGACGACGGGCGGCCCGCCACTCGGAGCGAAGGCCATGTCGCGAATCACGAGACTGCCGAGCATGTTCAGAAAGACAGCGAAGATGATCGCAATTACCCACGACGCGAGCCGCAGGAGACGTGCCGGACTGGTCAGGCCGTCGCTGGAAGTCATCATTGTTTTGCCTTTGTTGGAATGGTTATATAAGCGGGGTTGATTGTCGACGATTCTCGCACCCTTGTCGAACGTCCCCTTTTGGCCCGGAGCCGTCGGTTTTTCCCACGCTCCCCGGAAATTCGCGACGAACCTGTTTTCACGGGCGATGCGTATTGCTATAGACCGAGCGCAGCCGCCGCGAGCGTCGCGACCTGCAGCCGTGTATCGGGCGACAGCCCGTCCTCGATCTGCCACACCGCCGACAAACCCGACCACGCGAGAATCCACTGCAGCAGCCGGCGCCTGTCGAGCTTCGCCGCATCGGCCACGAGCGTAACGCGCCGCTCGAACCGCACCGGATCGACCGCAACGTCGTGCGACGGATTGCAGAACAGGTTCGCATAGTCGAACGTGCGATCGCCGCGCAGCCCTTTCGGGTCGATCGCGCGCCAGCCGCGATCGCCGAAATGGAGGATGTTGCCGTGATGGATGTCGCCGTGCAGGACGACGTCATCGGCGGGCGGCCCGGCGAGCAGCTGGCGCGCGACCGTTCCCGAGCAACGAAGCACGACACTGGCTGAAGCGTCAGACAGCAGCGCCTGAAACCAGTCATGCAGCGCCACGACCGAAGGCGGCTCCGAAGCACGATACGCATGCAGCCTGGCGACGACATCGCACGCGATGCGCATCGCATCGTCGTCATGCCCCGATGCCGAAAAACCCGCCAGCGTCGGTTCCGGCTGCGCCCGTTCGAGCAGGACCGCATCGCCGTCGTGCAGCCACACCTGTGCGGCGCCTTGCCCGTTCCACCAGGTCATCAACGCATTACCGCGACGCTCTTCGTCGCAGGTAGCGACTTTCAACATCGCCGGCCGCGATTGCCAGACGACCGGCAACAGGCCGCCGCTTGCGGTCAGGATCGGGCCGCCGTCGGGAACGAGGCCCCACAGGCCAAGGTATCGATCGAACATCACACGATGCTACCGCCGAACCGGATCGCGCGCAGCACGGTTCATCCAACGATGCGTCACGCGGTCGCAGATACGACGTGAACGACCCCGCCCCACTTTCCTAAATAAAATTTAGCCAGCCAAACTTTGGCTAAAGAATGTTCCGGTTTCGCGCCATCCCTTCGACAATGCGCGCCTTTCGTGACGGTCGGCGTCTCTTGAACGCAGCCCGTCGCAGCATCGAAGAAGGAGCCCGACATGACCGACCACACCGCATCCCCGCCGCCGCCATCGGCGCCACCGCCACGCCGCCGCCGCGTGTGGCGCACGCTTGCGGGCGCCCTGCTCGGCCTGACGGTCGCCTGCGCGGGCATCGGCGCATGGACGATCCAGCGCATCTGGACGCAGTTGCCGTCCGTCGAGCACCTCGCCGTCTATCGTCCCGCGCTGCCGCTGCGGATCTTCTCGCGCGACGGCGACCTGCTGGCCGAATACGGAGTCGAGCGGCGCGAGTTCGTGCCGCTCGAACGCATCCCGCCGCTGATGCGGCAGGCGCTGCTCGCGGCCGAGGACGCGAAGTTCTACCAGCACGGCGCGGTCGATTTCAACGGCCTCGCGCGCGCGACGTTCGCGAACGTCGTGACGGGGCAGCCGGGGCAGGGCGGCAGCACGATCACGATGCAGGTCGCGCGCAACTTCTACCTGACGCGCGACAAGGTGCTGAGCCGCAAGCTCGCCGAGATCCTGATGGCGACCAAGCTCGAACGCGAATACAGCAAGGACAAGCTGCTCGAGCTGTACATGAACGAGATCTACCTGGGCGAGCGGGCCTATGGTTTCGCGGCGGCCGCGAACGTGTATTTCGGCAAGCCGCTCGACGCGCTGAGCGCGGGCGAGGCGGCCGTGCTCGCGGGGCTGCCGAAGGCGCCGTCCGCGTTCAACCCGGTCGTCAATCCGGTACGTGCGACCGCGCGCCGCAACTACGTGCTCGGCCGCATGCATGCGCTCGGCCAGCTCGACGACGCGACGTATCACGCGGCCGTCGCCGCACCGATCGCGCTGGCCACCACGCCGCCGCCGGGGATCATCGCGGCGCCGTACGTCGCCGAGCGCGCGCGCCGGATGATGGTCGAGCGCTTTCATGACGATGCCTATACGCTCGGCCTCGACGTGACGACGACGATCTCGATGAGTGACCAGCGAGCGGCCGAATCGTCGCTCGCACGCACGCTGAGCCGCCAGCCGCGCGCGAAACGCGATGCGCGCAACGGGCTCGAGGGCGCACTGGTGTCGCTCGACGCGGCAACGGGCGACATGCTCGCGCTCGTCGGCGGCGCGGACTTCAACCGCAACGTGTTCGACCATGCGCTGCAGGCGTATCGCCAGCCGGGGTCGAGCTTCAAGCCGTTCGTCTATTCGGCGGCGCTGGAAAAGGGCTACTTCCCGGGCGTGCTCGTCGACGATACGCAGCGCACGCTCACGCATGAGGAAACCGGCGCACGGCCATGGCGCCCGCGCAATTTCGCCAACAACTACGAGGGCTTCATTCCGGTGCGGCGCGGGCTCATGCGCTCGAAGAACCTGGTGGCGGTCAGCCTGATGCAGGCCACCGACGCGCGCTACGTGCAGCAGCACGCGGTGCACTTCGGCTTCGACGCGCAGCGCAATCCGGCGTCGCTGCCGCTCGCGCTCGGCGCGGGCGCCGTGACGCCGCTCGAACTGGCGAGCGCGTACAGCGTGTTCGCGAACGGCGGCACGCGGATGGAGCCGCGCCTGATCCTGTCGGTGAAGCAGCGTCACGGCGGTGCGATGTACGAGGCGACGGCGCCGTCGGGTGAGCGCGTGGTATCGGCGCGCAATGCGTTCGTGATGGACAGCATGCTGCGCGATGTCGTGAAGTCCGGCACCGCGCGCGGCGCGCTCGCGCTGCGCCGCGACGACGCGGCCGGCAAGACGGGCACGTCGAACGGGTCGAAGGATGTGTGGTTCGCCGGGTATTCGTCGGGGGTCGTCGCGGTCGCATGGCTCGGCTACGACACGCCGCGCCCGATGGGGCGTGCGACCGGCGCGTCGCTCGCGCTGCCGGTCTGGCTCGACTACATGAAGATGGCCGTCGACGGGCGTACGCCGGTCGAGGCAACGCCGCCGCAGGACGTCGCGCTCGTCGACGGCGACTTCGTCTACGCCGAATACACGCGCGGTACGTGCACGGCCGACGTGCCGTCCTACATCCGCAGCCGCTTCGCATGCGGCGGGGCGGCAGCGGCGGCGGTGGCTGGTGCGTCCGACGTGCGGGGCGACAACGGCAAGCCCATCGAATCGACACCTGCCGCGGTCGATGCGGCCGAGCGCGAGCGCGTGCTCGATCTGTTCCGCACGGATGACTGACGCGCACCATGCATACGCTTTATCTGATTGCAATCGTCGCGGAAGCGATGTCGGGGGCGCTGATGGGCATGCGCCGCGGGATGGACCGCTTCGGGCTCGCACTCGTCGGCGCGGTGACGGCGCTCGGCGGCGGCACCGTGCGCGACGTGCTGCTCGGCCACTATCCGCTCGGCTGGATCGCGCATCCCGAGTACCTGGTGATCACGCTGGTCGCGGCAACCGTCGCGTCATGGGCCGCACGGCATGTCACGCGAATGAAGACGCTGTTCGTCACCGTCGATGCGATCGGCCTCGCGGCGTTCACGATCATCGGCTGCGACGTCGGCGCGTCGACCGGCACCGCGCCGATCATCGTCGTGCTGGCCGGCGCGATCACGGGCGTCTGCGGCGGGATGCTGCGCGACCTGCTGTGCAACGAGATGCCGCTGATCCTGCGCGAGGAACTGTATGCGAGCGTCGCATTCGTCACGGGCGGGCTCTATGTCGGGATGCAGCATCTCGGCGTCGATGCGGGCTTCGCGACGGTCGTCGCGCTGGCGGCCGGCTTCTCGATGCGGATGCTCGCCGTGCGGCTCGGCTGGAAGATGCGGACGTTCGGCGCGGCGGATCTCGAGCATTGAGCGGGGCGGCGCGCCGTTCGCGCGGCGCTGGGCGACGGCGATGCCGGCCGGGGCGTTTGAGTGAACGCCTCGGCCGAACGGAACGTCAGTCGGCCTGCATCACCTGGAAGACATTGCCTTCCGGATCGATGCCGTCGTACATCGTGTACGCGAACCCGTCGTAGCGCTTGAGATCGCGCACCGTCACGCCGCTGCCGGCCAGTCGATTGCGATGTGCGGCGATGTCCTGGCCGATCGAGAACACGAACTTCACGTGGCTGGTTTCCGCGCGCGCTTCCGTGTGAGCCGCCACCGCGTGGCGGAACGCCGGGCCGGCGAGATGCAGCGCAAGCTCGATGGCGCCTGCGCCGAGCACGACCCACTCGTGTTCGATTTCCTCGATGACGGGTAAATCGAAATACCGTTGGTAGAACGTCTTCAGTGTTGCGACGTCCTGGACATACAGGATGATGCGGGTCATCGGAAGTGGCACGTGGGTCTCCTTGAAGGGAATGCGCGAAGCGCGAATGACGCGTCGTAAAAGTCGTTGCTATCGATCATGCGATGACATCGCGCGGCGCAATGCGCACGCCACACGCGCTACGCCGGCACCATCACCGGCGGCGCACCATCCCCGGTTTCCACCATCTTCACCGCGAATCCGTAGCACCGCGCGATATGCGCCGGCGTCATCACGTCGCGCGGCGTGCCGTGCGCGACGATCGTGCCGTCGGCGAGCATCGCGATCGTATCCGCATGCCGCGCGGCGAGGTTCGGATCGTGCACGATCGCGAGCACGCCTAGCTGCCATTCGCGTGCCACGGCGCGTACGGTTTCGAGCAGGCGGTGCTGATGCGACAGATCGAGTGCGGCGGTCGGCTCGTCGAGCAGCAGGTAGCGCGGGCCGCTTTCCATCGCATCGTCGTCCGGCCACAGCTGCGCGAGCACGCGGGCGAACTGCACGCGCGCGAGTTCGCCGCCCGACAGCGTCGTGACGTCGCGGCCGACGAGCGCCTCGGCGCCCGCGCGTTCGAGCGCCCACCACGCGATGTCGCGATCGCGATGCGACGTCGCGCCGCTGCGCCGCGCATGCGGATAGCGGCCGAGCAGCACGATTTCGTCGACGCTGAACGGGAACGCCGGCTGCGCGGCCTGCGGCAGCACCGCGCGCAGGCACGCGAGCCGCGGTGCGTCGATGCGTGCGAGCGGTTCGCCGTTCAGCGTGATGTCGCCGGTCACGCGCACGCCGTTCGGCGCGGCGCCGCCGGTGAGTTCGCCGGCGAAGGTCTTCAGCAGCGTGCTCTTGCCCGCGCCGTTGCGGCCGAGCAGCGCGGTCACGCGGCCAGGTTCGATCGACAGCGACAGGTCGCGCAGGATCGCGTTGTGTCGACGGGCGACGTCGAGGTGATGGGCGGTCAGCATGATCGTCGTGAAAGAAGGGTTAGCCGCCGAGCGCGCCGCGGCTCTTCCACAGCAGCGCGAGAAAGAACGGTGCGCCGAGCAGCGCGGTCAGCACGCCGAGCGGAATTTCGGCGGGCGCGGCAACGGTGCGCGCGGCGAGATCGGCGGCGAGCGTCAGCAGCGCGCCGAGCAGCGCGGCGCCCGGCAGCACGACGCGCTGGTCGGGGCCGCACGCGAGCCGCACGCAATGCGGCGCGACGAGCCCGATGAAGCCGATGATGCCCGCGCACGATACCAGCGCGCCGACCGCGAGCGCGACCGCGACGAGCACGCGCCGCTTCAGCCGCTGCACGGGCACGCCGAGGTGCAGCGCCTCGGTTTCGCCGAGCTGCAACGCGTTCAGCGCGTCGCGTTCACGCGCGAGCATTACACCGCCGATCGCAACGCACGGCGCGACGGCCGCCAGCGCCGACCATTGCGCGCCGCCGAGGCTGCCGAGGCTCCAGAAGGTCAGCGAGCGCAATTGCGCGTCGTCGGCGACGAACGTGAGGAGCCCGATCGCCGCGCCGACCAGCGCGTTGATCGCGATGCCGGCGAGCAGCAGCAGCGGCAGCGCGAGCCGGCCGCGCGACGCGGCAAGCCGGTAGACGAGCGCGGCGACCGCGAGCGCGCCTGCAAACGCGGCGATGGGCAGCGCGGCCGCGCTCACGTGCGCGGCAAAGAGTGCGGGGCCGATCACGATCATCGTCGTCGCGCCGAGCGCGGCGCCGCTCGACACGCCGACGAGCCCCGGGTCGGCGAGCGGGTTGCGGAACAGCGCCTGCATCGCGGCGCCGGTTGCGCCGAAGCCGCCGCCGACCAGCAATGCGAGCGCGACGCGTGGCGCGCGGATGTCGAACAGCACCGCGCGCGCCTGCTGCGCGGCCGCATCGCCGGTCAGCGCGGCCCAGGCTTCCGCGAGCGGAATGCGATAGGCACCGACGCACAGCGCGACGACGGACATCGCGCACACGAGGCAGGCGAGCGCGGCCAGCGCGAACGGCGCGAAACGGCGTGACGTGCCGATGCGCGCGGCACCGGCGCTTGACGCTGGCGACGATGCGGGGAAAGGCGAAGCGTGAGCGGGCATCGGGGCAGTCCGGAATCAGGCGAGCGCATCCGACAGGCGTCGGTGCAGGGTCGTGACGGCGAGCGGCAGGCGCGGGCCGAAGCCGAGCAGGAACAGCGCGTCGAGCGCCACCACACGCTGCGCGCGGCCGGCCGGCGTCGCGCCGAAGCCGGGTGTCGCGAGCAGCGCGGCGCGGCCGCCGACGGCCGCGAGCCCTTCGTCTGAGATCAGCACGATGTCGGGCGCAGCGGCGGCCAGCGCTTCGGTCGTCAGCGGCTTGTAGTGATCGAAGCCCTGCATCGCGTTGCGCGCGCCCGCGTAGCGGATCATCGCGTCGGCGGCCGTGCGCTGGCCGGCGACGAGCGCCTGGTTGCCGGTATGGTTCAGCACGAACAGCACGCGCGGCGGCTGCGCGCCGCCGGGCGCACGGACGGCGACCGCCTCGCGCGCGGCCTGCCAGTCGCGGTCGAAACGTTGCAGCAGCGCGGTGCCCGCGTCGCGCACGTCGAGCGCCTGCGCGCCGCCGGTGATCTTCGCGCGCACCGATTCGACGTCGTGGCGTTCATCGAACGTCGTGACGGCAACGCCGGCGTGCTTGACTTGCGCGATCGCGGTGGGCGGGCCGGCTTCCGCCGACGCGAGCACGAGATCGGGCCGCAGCGACAGCAGCCCCTCGGCCGACAGCGCGCGCTGGTAGCCGACCTTCGGCAGCCGCTTCGCGGCGTCGGGGTACGTGCAGGTCGTGTCGGCGCCGACGAGCCGGTAGCGCGGCGTTTCCGCGCCGCCGAGCGCGAACGCGGTTTCCGCGAGCGCACCGCCGATCACGACCACGCGTTTCGGCGCGGCCTGCGCACCCTGGGCGAGCACGCTGCCGGGCAGCGCGCCCGCGAGCGCGCCGGCCGCCGCGCTCGCCAGCACCGCGCGGCGGCGCGGATCGAACGGTCGCGCGCTCACCGCGCGCCTCCGCGTGCCGCGGCCGGCAGCGTCGCGACGAGCGCACGCCAGTCGTCGCGTTCCACCTTGCCGGGCTTGCGTTCGCCGAACAGCAGCGCGACGTGGTCGCCTTGCCGATCGAACAGCTCGAGCGACGTGACGATGCCGTCGCTCGTCGGCTTCTTCACGACCCACGCGGCGGCGATCAGGTCCTCGCGCACATGCAGGTTGAAGCCCGGATCGAGCACGTTGATCCAGGCGCCGACCTCGCGTACGTTCGCGACGGGGCCCGTATGGATCTGGATCATCCCGGCATTGCCGACGAACACCATGATCGGCTGGCCGCTTTCCGCCGCCTGCTGAAGCACGTGACGCAGCGCATGCGCGGTTTCGACCGGATACGCGTATTGCGGATCGGCGAGCCGCAGCGCCTGCATGCGGCTCACGCCGAAGCGTTGCGTGATGCCGAAGAACTGATGCGTGTCGGTCATCGCGTCCCACGCGGCGCGGAAACCCGCGACGTCGATCTCGGAGTCGGCGCGCTCGGGCGTTTTCGGCGCGGCGGGCGCGACCTCGAGGCCCGGCTCCTGCGACGGCGCACGCCAGCGCTCGACGAACGCGTCGTACGCGGCGTGGTCGCTGTGCGCGCGCAGGTAGACCTTGTGAATCGCATGACCCTGCGCGTCGAAGAACTGCAGGCTCTTCAGCGGGCCGTGCGCGGTCTCGTCGCGCACCGCGAACGCCGATACCCAGTGACGATAGAAGATGCGCAGGTCGATATCGCCGAGCGCGAGCCCGACGGGGCCATCGTGGCTCATCTGCGCGTATTCGCCATCCTTTTCGTGGACGGCCGTGTCGTTGCGCGTGAGCGCCATCACGCGGCCGAGGCGCGGCATTTCCTCGAACATCGCCGGAAAGCGCGCGTCGAGCCGCACCACGTGCTCGCCGACGAACGCGGCGAGCGCCTCGCCTTCGCTGATGCCGAGCGCCTGCGCGACGTCGCGGTTGCGCAACTGGCGCTCGGTCTTGAGCTTGATGAACGCGTCGCGCAGTGCAGCGGCTGCGCGGGCCGGCGTGGCCGGTTGACCGGGAAGGGCGGATTGCATCATGTCGGACTCCTTCAAGTAACGGTTGGGGTGGCAGCGCGGGCGGCGCGCATCAGAAATCCACTTTCATGCTGACGGCGACCGTGCGACCGGACGACGTATACGCGTCGAGCACCTGCGAATCGGCGGCGATGCCGCGCACGTCCGACCAGTTCCAGTACTTGCGGTCGAACAGGTTGCGGATGCCGATCGTCGCGCTCACGTGCTTGTTGAAGCGATAGCCGCCGCGCAGGTCGACGACGAACGACGACGGCGGCGAGAAGCACGCCTTGTTCGAGCAGTCGGACTTGTCGATGTCCTTGTCGCGTTTCGCGGCCTGGAACAGCAGGTCGGTCTGCACGTACCAGCGCTCGGTCGGCTCGTAGCGCACGCCGAACACGGCCGAGAACGGGTTGACGGTGTTCAGCGGCTGGCTGGCCGCGCCGTCGTTCTGCGTCGAGCCCTTCGTGAACGCCATCGCCGTCTTCAGCGTGATGCCGTTCGGCATCACCCACTCGGCGCGGCCTTCGAGGCCGTGAATGCGCGCGTCGGCGAAGTTCACGTACTGGAACACGAACGGGTCGGTTGGCCGGCCGCTGCCGGCGATCGTCGTGCGCGAGATGAAGTTGCGGTAGCGGCCCGTGAAGGCGGCGGCGCTGTAGCGCACGACGCCGTAGCCGGTGCCGGCCTTGCCGCGCAAGCCCGCTTCGAACGTGTCGCTCGTCTCCGGCTTCAGGTTCGGATTGCCGATCGACGTGTAGCCGTACACCGGGTTCGAGAAGCTGCTGTTCACCTGGTCGGGCGTCGGCGCGCGGAAGCCGTGCGCGTACTGCACGTACGGGATGACCGCGGGCGTGATCTCGTAGAGCACGGCGACGCGCGGCGACAGTTCGTTCGCGCTCGTCGACACGGCCTTGCCCGTGAACAACGGATCGTTCTCGGTCGGGCTCAGCCGGTACGTGTCGAAGCGCAGGCCCGGCGTGACGAGCAGGCGGCCGTAGCCGATCTGGTCCTGCACGAACGCGCCGAACAGCGTGTAGTCGGTGTCGGGGAACGCCTTGTTCGGGAATGCCTCGCCGACGCCCGGCACCGTGCCGTCGCGCAGGTTCGTCACGCGCGACACGCTGCCGTCGACGCCGTAAAGCAGCTTGTGCGCGAACGGGCCGGTCGCGAAGCCGCTTTCGGCGAACGCGGAGCCGCCGAACGTGCGTTCCTTGTACTGGTTGTCGCGCGAACGCGAAGCCGCCCGGCCGCGCGTCTCGAACGCGTACTGGTCCTGCTTCGCGTCCTGGTAGTAGAACTGCACGTGCGCGGTCTGGAACCAGCGGAACGCATCGTCGCGGAAATCGTAGTCGACGCTGAAGCGGTTGCGCTCGAGCCGGTCGTAGGTCGTGAGGCCGAGCGTGGTTGGCGGGCTGATCGCCGACAGCACGTCGGTGCTCACGCGGCGCTGCACCGTTTCGGCGGCGAACTTGATCGTGTCGCGCGTGGTCGGTGTCAGCACGAGCTTGCCGAGCAGCGATTCCGAATAGACGTCCTGCGGGTTCGACGTGGTGCGCAGCGTGCTCGCCGAGTTGTTGCTGCCGCGCGTGTCGACCTCGTGGCCACGCCGGCCGTCGGCGATGATCATCCCCTGCACGCGATCGTTGCCGCCCGCGGCCGACACGGTCGCGCCGACGCTGCGGTCGGCCGAGTCGTAGCTCGGCCGGAACGAGAAGTAATAGGGCTTGTTGTAGATCGACAGCAGGTCGCGCGGGTCCTTCGTGATGAAGTTCACCGCGCCGGTCAGGCCGTCGCTGCCGTACAGCGCCGACGCCGGCCCGCGCAGGATCTCGATGCGCTTGAGCGTGTCGAGATCGGCGTAGTCGCCGCGCCCCGCTTCGAGCGGCCCGAACGAAAACGCGTTCGGCAGGCGGATGCCGTCTTCCATCAGCAGCACGCGATTGCCCTCGAGGCCGCGGATGTTGATGCTCGAATCGCCGTCGCGGCCGCCGCCGAGCGCGGCGTTGCCGGGCCGGTACGCGGTGCGGCGCACGGTGACGCCCGGCTCGTAGCGCAGCGCGTCCTTGATGTTGGTGGCCTGCTGTTCTTCCAGATCCTCGTCGGTGATCACCGACACGGACGCTGCCGTGCGGCTCGTGGCCGTGGCGGTGCGGTTGGCCGTGACGGTGACGGGATCGAGCAGCGCCGCGTCGCCGCGCGTGGACGCGGCGACGAGGAGGGTGGCAGGCGGGTTGGCGCCTTGCGGCGTCGAATCGGCGTGAGCCGTGGCGGCGGACAGGCCGAACGCGCCGAACAGCGCGGCACAGATCGGCCGCCGCGCCAGCGTATAGCAATGCACAGGTGGTCTCCCATTGATGATGACAAGCCCGAAGGCTGGCTGGGTGACGCGTTCACCTGGCTGGCCCGCCCGCGCACGGAAGGCGGCGAGCGGCGAATTGAAAGGCAACTGATAACTTTACCAGTGTAAATGAGAATTATTATCAATACAAGAACGGAAAGCGGCTCGCGTGGGTGAGCGCTTACCTGCGCGGCTCGGGCGAGCCACGGCGGGAAATTCGGGAAAAACGCAGGCCCTAGGCCAGCGCTTCGATGCGAATCAGCAGGTTGCGCGCATGCGTGATGAACGCGTCATGCGTCGCGCGATCGCCGTGGCCTTCGAGGCCGGCCTGCTCGGCGAACGCGATCTGTTCGGTGTAGAGGTCGACGAGCGCTCGGCGTGTGTCAGGGGGAAGCGCGCGGATCATCGACACGATCAGCAGTTCCTGCGCGCGAAGCGTGCCGGACAGCGTCTGGACGTTCATGCTGGCCTCCATCGGACAATGCGGCGGCGAGCCGCTCTTTCCATACTAGGCGGTCGGCGGTCGCCGCGCAGGCGCGGTGTGGGCGACGGGGAGGCGGAATGCGATTCGACGGGGCAATCGACGCTGCCGTCGCGCGACGCGAAACGCGCCACGCGTGGCCGGCGCACCGCGAATCGAAACGTGCAGGGAAGCGAACGGAATCAGCCGGCGGCTTTCGCGGCCTGCGCATCGCGCACGACCTGCGCGACGCGTTCGACGAACTCGACGTCGACGCTCGACAGCGCTTCGCGCTTGCCGTCGGGCATCTCGACCATCAGGCGATACGTGACGTCCTGGGTGGCCCAGGCGAGATAGCCGACGACGACGAGCATCACGCCGACGACGAGCGCGGCGCTCGATCCGGCGATGCCGCCTGCGACGGCGACGGCCGCGCCGATCAGCGAGATCAGCGACGGCACGAGGCGGTTCTTCGGAATCTTGACGACGTCGACCTGGCGGATGTCACGGAGTGCGAATACCTGCCCGGCGGCCGACAGGCCGTTGCGCGTGATCATCACGCCGCGTTCGTTGAATGCGTTTTCCATCGTGTGTTGCGTGGACGAAAACGCGCAGCGTAGCAGGTTTCGTTGCGGCATCAAACGAGACCGACTGCCGCACGATGCGTGCGGCGCGGCTGACACCAGGGAAGCGGATGAAGCAGGAAGGCGCTCAGAACTGCAGGCGGCCGTCGCCGTAAAGCCTGCCCGGCACGTGCGAGGCGACGACCTCGGCGATCTCTTCGTCGGTCGATTCGGCCGGCACGATCTGGCGCCGCGCGGGCGCGTCGAGATGCATCGTCCATTCGACGAGGCGATACGGCCGGCCCCACGGGCGCTGCATTTCGACCGATACGCGGCAGCTCTGGACCGGCATCGAGTGTTGGCACGTCAGAATCGCGTGCAGATGGCTGAAAACGGTATCTTCGATCATCATGGCCTCCGATCCTGTCTTGTCTTGTGGGCAATCGATGGCGGCGCCGTCGGCGGTTCAAAAAAAAAGCCGCCGATGTTCAGGCGGCCAACAGGGGGGGTGAGAGCATCCTCTCAGCCCAGAATTAAGCGAAACTTAAAAGCCCATAAAAAAGCGCCCCGCGTGGAGCGGGGCGCTTCTTGCCGTCGTGATCCGCGAGTTAAGCGGATGCTTTAGAACTTGTGACGGATACCGATACGTGCGGCGATCTGGTTCTTCGAACCCGTGCCCGACGTATTGAAGTAGCTCGTGCTCGAGCCGATCTGCGCTTGCACGCCCTTGCCCGACGCTTGCTGGTACACGACCAGGCCGTACACGTCCGTACGCTTGCTGAGTGCGTAGTCGGCGATACCGTTGACCTGGTTCCAGTGCCACGAGTTGCCGCTCTGCGTCGCGTTCGTGTACGTGTAGCCGAGGCCGCCCGACAGCGCCGGCGTGAACGCGTACTTCGCGCCTGCTTCATACGCGTTGTAGAACGTGCCGCCCGCGCCCGACACGGTCGAGAACTGCGTACGCGTCCACAGCAGCCATGCCGTTGCCGGGCCCCAGACGTAACGGCCACCGACGCCGTACGTGCGCAGGTCGCGGACGTTGCCCGTTGCGATATTCGCGATCGTCGTCGAGAAAGCCGGCGTCGACTGGCTCGGGAAGCGGATGTCCGTGTACGCTGCGCCGACCGAGACCGGGCCGTTCGCGTAGTTCAGGCCGAAGCTGTATGCGCGCGACGAGCCTGCCGTCGTCGTCGTGCCCGTCGTCGTCGCCGGTGCGCCTGCGAAGTCCGTCGAGTTCGAGAAGCCGTACAACGCGCCGAACGTGAAGCCCGAGTAGTTCGCGCTCTGGAACTTCACGGCGTTGTTGATGCGGCTCGACGTGAGCTGGTCGAGGTCGTTCACGTGGTACGCGTAGTTACCCGCGACCGTGTTGCCGCCCGTCGAGTAGTTCGAGCCGAGGATGTCCGTCGAGAACGAGTACTGGCGGCCGAACGTGACCGTGCCGTATTGCGACTGGCTCAGGCCGACGTAAGCCTGGCGGCCGAAGATCGCGCCGCCCTGGCCGAGCGTGCCGTTACCGCTGTTGAAGCCGTTTTCGAGCACGAAGATCGCCTTCAGGCCGCCACCGAGGTCTTCGGTGCCGCGCAGGCCCCAACGGCTGCCCTGGGCAACGCCGTCGTCGTACTTGAACAGCTTGCCCGTACCGCCGTTGGCGGTCTTGCTGTGGTTCACGTAGCTGATACCGGCATCGATGACGCCGTACAGGGTCACGCTGCTTTGTGCGTGTGCGGTGCCGGCCGTTGCTGCCAGAACGGCGATGGTCAACAGTTTCTTGTTCAAAGGATTCTCCGAGCGAATAAATGGCGTGTCCAGTTGCGGTTCCGGCGCTCTCTATGGGCGCTTTCACGGACCGGCGGCAACTTTATCGAGGGGCCACGTAATGAATATGACAGCGACTGTCATATGAAGAATCTGTGGCGTCGATGCGACACCGAATTCTGCCCGGTTGTATAGTCGGTGGTTATACCGATTCAGACTGAGATTCGTCCGAAATCAGGAATATGTACATGAAATAAGCTTGGTTGGCGGCGTTCCGGCCCCATGCCACGATCCGTGTTCCAACAAACGACACGGGACAAGAGGTCACCATGCGACGTTCATTCCTGACCGGCCTCGGCGCACTTGCCGCCGCGCTGGCATTCGCGGCGCCCGGCGCCCACGCCGACTCCCAAACGCTGAAAATCGGCACGATGAGCGGCCCCGACGCGCAGATCTGGACCGAGGTGACGAAGGTCGCCGCGCGCGAAGGTCTCGCGATCAAGGTCATCGAATTCAACGACTACGTGCAGCCGAACGCGGCGCTCGATGCCGGCGATCTCGACGCGAACGGCTTCCAGCACCAGCCGTTCCTCGACAGCCAGATCAAGCAGCGCGGCTACAAGATCGTCAACGTCGGGCTCACGTACACGGCGCCCATGGGTTTCTACTCGAAGAAGATCAAGTCGCTGAAGGACTTGCCGGTGGGCGCGAAGGTCGGGATCCAGAACGATCCGTCGAACGGCAACCGCGCGCTGTTGCTGCTGCAGAAGTACGGGGTGATCAAGCTGAAGCCGGGCGTCGGCGCGAACGGCGTGAATGCGACGCCGCTCGACATCGCCGAGAACCCGAAGAAGATCAAGATCGTCGAGCTCGATTCCGCGCAGCTGCCGCGCGCGCTGCCCGACGTCGATGCCGCGTCGATCAACACCGACTACGCGGTGAAGGCCGGGCTTACGCCGGTGAAGGATGCGATCGCGATCGAGGATCTGCGCGGGCCGTACGCGAACCTGATCGCGGTGCGCGCACAGGACAAGGACAAGCCGTGGGTGAAGAAGCTCGTCGCGGCCTATGAATCGGACGACGTGCGCAAGTTCATCGACCAGAAGTTCGGCGGCGCGATCATCCCGGCGTTCTGAACGTTTTCACGTACCGGATGGCCGAAGATCGACGATCCGGAAAGCCAATCGCCCGCGCAAGCGGGCGATTTCGTTGGTGCGGGCGGGTATGCGCGATACGTGCGCGCCGTGCTCCGGCGCGCACACCGGCCGCTCAGGCCGACAGCAGCGAACCCGTGCGGATCGCGGTCGCGCCGGCAATCCGCGCGACTTCCATGCCGGCCGTCGCGAAGCGTACGATCTGGCGCGCGTACAGCACGCCCGACACGCTGCTCTTCAGCGTGACGACGCGATCGGTCAGCGGATCGACGATGTCGGCCACGGCCTGGCCGGCCTCGATCATCACGCCCACCGGCGTCCGGAACACGATCACGCCCGACACCGGCGCGACGAGCGGATCGGTGCCCGCGAGCGGCGTGGCCGGATGCGCGAGCGGCGGCAGCGGCGCCGGCGTGCCGTCGACGATCCCGCGCTCGGTCAGGTATTCGACGATCGCCTGTGCGTCCTTTTCGGCGAACTCGTACGACACGTCGCGCTCGCTGCGCAGTTCGATCGTGACGGAAATCGCGCCGTTCGGGATCGGGAAGCGGTCGCCGAAGCGGCTGCGCAGATCCGACCAGCAGAAGCTGTGGATCTCGTCGAACGGGTTGCCGACCGAATTCAGCGCGAGCAGCGACGCCTGCGCGTCGAGGTAGCGCGACAGCGGCTCGACGTCCGGCCACAGATCGGGATTCGTGTAGAGGTGCATCACCGCATCGCTGTCGCAGTGCAGGTCGAGCACGATGTCGGCGTCGAACGACAGCTTCTGCAGCGCGAGGCGCTGCGAGTCGAGCTCGGTGCGCGGCTTCTGCTCGTCGAGCGCTTCGCGCATCGCGGCGCGCACGGCGACGAGGTTGTGCTGCGCGTCGTTCGTGAGGCGGTGTTCGACGCGCGGCAGCACGAGCGCCGCGAGATCGTAGAAATTGCGGTTGAAGTTCTGCATCGAGCCGAGCTCGAAGCGGCCGAGGTGATCGCCGAACACGTGTTGCGACAGGCCGATCGGGTTCGGCACCGGCACGATGACGACTTCGCCGCGCAGCTTGCCGGCCGTCTCGAGCGCGGCGATCTTGCGGCGCAGCAGCGTGGCGACCAGCATGCCGGGCAGTTCGTCCGCGTGCAGCGACGACTGGATATAGACCTTCTTGCCGCCGCGCGGGCCGTAGTGAAAGCTCGTGATCTGGCGTTCGGTACCGACGGCGGGGGAAATCAGCGGATGGGTCTGCGTTTGCATGATGGGGGAGTGCGGCGCAGCCGCGAATGATCCGGTGTGCGTGGAAGATCGATTGTACGTTGCCTTCCTCGCCGCCATCAAACCGGCGCCAGAACACGCCGTTTCCCTTTGAGAATCATCAGGTTGGGGCGGAAAAAATAACGCTGCCGGCACGGCCCGCGCAAAAAAACGGGCTCCTTGCGGAGCCCGTTCGTGCCGAGGCGAAGCGTATGCTTGCCGGGCGGATTACTTGCCGTAGACGTCGAAATCGAAGTACTTCTTCGCGATCTTGTCGTACGTGCCGTCCTTGCGCATGCCGGCGATTGCGCCGTCGATCTTCGCCTTCAGGTCGGTGTCTTCCTTGCGCAGGCCGATGCCGGCGCCGTTGCCGAGCGTCTTCGGATCGTCGATGTCCTTGCCGGCGAAATCGAAGTTCGCGCCGCGCGGGGTCTTCAGGAAGCCGATTTCAGCTTGCACCGCGTCCTGCAGCGCGCCGTCCAGACGGCCCGAGATCAGGTCGGCGTAGACCTGGTCCTGGTTCTGGTAAGGCACGACGTTCACGCCCTTCGACGCCCAGTACGTCTTCGCATAGGTTTCCTGGATCGTGCCCTGCTCGACGCCGACCGACTTGCCCTTCAGCGATTCGGCCGTCGGCTGCAGGTTCGCGCCCTTCTTCGTGACGAGGCGCGTCGGCGTGTTGAACAGCTTCGCCGAGAAGGCGATCTGTTCCTGACGCGCCGGCGTCATCGACATCGACGACAGCACGCCGTCGAACTTGCGGGCCTTCAGCGCGGGAATCATCCCGTCGAAGTCGTTTTCGATCCAAACGCACTTCGCGTTCATGCGGCGGCAGATTTCGTTGCCGAGGTCGACGTCGAAACCCACAACCTTGCCGTCGGCGCCTTTCGATTCGAAAGGCGGGTAGCTTGCGTCGACGCCGAACCGCACGGTCGTCCAGTCCTTCGCATACGCGGTGCCTGCCGATACGGCGAGCAGGGCTACGGTCACAGCCGCAAGAATCTTTTTCACTCGGTGACTCCTCGTTTTGTTCGATGGGTGCGCGGTTGTGCCGCGCCGTAAGCCTTCGGCCCGGCGCGGCTTCGCGTCGGACAGTCCGTTTCGCCCGCCCGATGGGGGCGCGCGACGTGCGGAAGATTATCAAGACAAAATACCGGCGGGGCGCCTAGGACAAGCCCCGATACCGGGCCCGGCGGCGGCGCATGAGGGGCGACGCCGTTTCAGACACAGGAACGATTCAGCCGAGCGTTTCGTTGACCGCGCGCTGCAGGCACGTGACGAATTGCGTGACGGCGGGCGTGGGCAGCAGGTCGCGCCGCGCGATGATCGACAGGTCGAAGCGCGGCATGGTTTCGTCGAGTTCGGCCGTGCGGATGCCCAGCGGCGCGACCATCGCGGCGAGCGGGCGCGTGAAGCAGCCGATCACGTCCGAGCGCGCGACGAGCCCGAGCGTCACCGCGAACGACATCGGCGAGCGCAGCAAACGTTTGGGCAGCGGCAGCCCGTGCGCCTCGAACATCCCGACCATCACACTGTGCGGAAACTGCTCGGCGCCGACGGTGACGATCCACTCGGCATCGAGCAAATCCTCTAACCGGCGCGCCTGCGCAAGCGGGTGGCCTTCGCGCATCACGACGGTGAATTCGGTCGACAGCAGCGGCAATTGCGTGAAATCGCGGTCGAGCGCGGGCACGTGGTGCATCGCAGCGATGTCGAGCGTGCCGTTGCGCAACTGCGCGAGCGCGTCGGGCACCGTCACTTCCTCGAGATGCAGGCTCACGTTCGGCATCGACTGGCGGAACGCCGTCACCGCGTGCGGCAGCGCGGTGAGCGCGATCGACGGCATCGTGCCGACCGCCACGCGCCCCGACATCTCGCCTTTCACCTGCTCGACGGCCTCGACCGTGCGGCGGATATCGCCGAGCAGTTGCTCGGCGCGCGGCAGCAGCGCATGGCCGCACGCGGTCAGCTCGACGCCGCGCACGCTGCGCGCGAGCAGTTCCGCGTTGAGCGCCGTTTCGAGTTCGCGGATCGTGTGCGTGACCGCGGGCTGCGTGACGCCGAGTTCGCGCGCGGCGGCGCGCAGGCTCTTGTGATGCGCGGCGGAGACGAACGCCTGGAGCTGCGCGAGGTTCAGGGGGTTGCGGATGCGGGTCATCGATCGGGTCCGGTTGGCGCGATGCTGTGGCGGGCGATGGGTTGAAGCGGAATTTGATGGCAATCCTGACGGTTGCGTGCGCATGGGTTTACGGCGCCGTGGCTCGGGCAGGCGGCAGGTGCGGTCGAGGCCGCGACGGCGCTCGTCGCCGGGTTGGTCGTGATCAAGCCGTGTTGATGCGGATAGCCTGCACGTGCCGCAATGGCAGGTGCGGCGACGCCCTACGCCAGCGCCATTTCGACAGCCGTCAGCGTCCGGCGTCGAATCCAGCCGCTCGCCATCCGGATCGCGAGCCAGTACGGCATGAACAGCAGCCGCGTGCGGGCGGTCGGGCAATGCACGAAGGTTTCGGTGCGCAGCAGGTGCGCACCCGACGCGAGCCCGACGACTTCGAAGCGGAGCACCAGCTTCGCATCGCGCGGATCGCCGTGCCGCACGAACGCCGCCGCGTCGGCGATCTTCAGCACGCCGAGGTCCGGGCGCCAGAAGCGGCCGACGAGGCCGAGCGACAGCGACGTTTCGTCGCGATGCAGCGGCGTGAACGCATGGAGGCCGAAGCGTTCTCGTTCGACGCGTGTGGCGCCGGAGCGCAGCGATGCGGCAACGGCTGCCGGGAATTCGCGGACGTTGAGCAGCGCGTCGACGATCGGATCCGTGCGCATGTCGAGCGTGGCGACCGTGTCGATGATGCGCGCCGGCGCGGCATCGATCGGCTTCGATTCGTGCACTTCGTGGAAGCCGAACGACGGGATGAACGGCGGCTTGCGCGCCGACGTCCGGGTGCTCGATTCGGAGACGATGCCGAGCGCGTTCATGGGGGCTCCCGAAGGCAAAGCCCGATCGTAGCACCGGGGGCGGATTCACGCCGCACCGTTTCCGCGATGCGCGCCGCACTGCGCCCCATCAACAAAAAAAGCCCGGAAACTTGCGTTCCCAGGCTCGGAGACCATCAACGATGATGGTGGAGGAGACGATGTCGTCCCGATGCGCGCCGTCCTTCTGCCGGCGACGTCGCGCACGATTCGCTGATCAGATCGCCCAGCCGCCGAGATAGAACGTGACGAGCACGGCCGCGATGAGCACGGTGCCGACGTTGAGCTTGCGGAATTCGCCGCTGGCGATGCGGCCGATCACGAGCGTCGAGAAGCCGAGCATGATGCCCGTCACGATGTTCGCGGTCAGCACGATGAACACCGCGCACACGAGGCCCGACATCGCGTCGACCATGTCGTCCATGTGCAGCTTGCTCACGCTGCCGAGCATCAGCAGGCCGACGTACATCAGCGCCGGTGCGGTGGCGTACGACGGCACGAGGCCCGCGAGCGGCGAGAAGAACATCACGACGAGGAACAGCAGGCCGACCACGGCGGCCGCGAGGCCCGTCTTCGCGCCGGCGGCCACGCCGACGCTCGACTCGATGTAGGCTGCCGCCGGCGCACCGCCGAGGAAGCCGGAGAAGATCGAGCTGAGCGAATCGGCGGTCAGCGCACGGCCGCCGTTGATGATGCGGCCGTTCTCGTCGAGCTGGCCGGCCTGGCCCGCGACCGCGCGGATCGTGCCGGTCGCGTCGAACACGGCGGTCATCACCAGCGCCAGCACGCTCGGCAGCACGGCCATCGACAGCGCGCCCTTGATGTCCATCGCGCCGATCAGCGACGCATGGCCGGGTGCGCTCAGCGACGGCAGTGCGAAGATGCCGTGGTATTTCACGCTCGGATCGAAGATCAGGCCGAAGATCGAGATCGCGATCACGACGAGCAGGATGCCGCCCGGCACGCGACGCTTCTCGAGGCCGAAAATCGCGGCGAGGCCGATGATCGACATGATGACCGGGAACGCGGTGATCTGGCCGAGCGAGACCGGCAGGCCGGCGCCCGGGTTCTTGATCACGAGGCCCACGTCGTTCGAGGCGATCAGCAGCAGGAACAGGCCGATGCCGATCCCGGTGCCGTGCGCGACGCCCGCGGGCAGGTTGCGCAGGATCCACGAACGCACGCCGGTGACCGAGATGCCGGTAAACACGAGGCCCATCAGGAACACGGCGCCGAGCGCGACCGTCGGCGACAGCCCCTTGCCGAGCACGAGGCCGAACGCGGTGAACGCTGTCAGCGAGATCGCGCAGCCGATCGCGATCGGCAGCTTCGCCCACAGGCCCATCAGCAGCGAACCGAACGCGGTCGTGAGGCACACCGCGACGAACACGGCGCTCGTGTCGAAGCCGGCCTTGCCGAACATGCCGGGGACGACGAACACGGAATAGACCATCGCGAGGAAGGTCGTGACGCCGGCGATGATCTCGCGGCGCTGCGTGCTGCCGCGCGACGAAATGTCGAAGTACCGGTCGATGACTCCCTTGGTGCCAAAGTCAGTTTCTTCCGCGCCGACGCCGACCGTCGGCTGCACCGGGGTATCACTCATGAGCTTGCTCCTTTATCAGCATGCTGAAACGGCCCGTAGCGAACCGTCGTCAGGGTGTCTCGTATCTAGTTGGGATTGTCGGCAACGTCGTGGGGACGAATGACGCGTGATCCGTGTCATTACGTGCGAATCGAAACGATCGCGTGGGTGTCGCGTCGTGCGACGCGTTGTGGGCTCGACCCCGTCACGTGTGCTTTGCCGTAGCGAAGGTTAGGCGAACCGCCCATCACGTCCCATTGGGGGAAGAGCATGCAGCGCATGTCTCAGCGCTTATATCGGCGTGCAACGGGGCTCCGTCGCGTCGACACACGTGTATACGCCTAGTTCGAATCCGTTAAGGCGATTATTTGAATGCAGGGTCGACGGGCAAAGGGGAAGCGGGGGATGCATCGAAAATTACAAATGTCTTTCATGGTGGCCGGGCAGGCCGGTGGAAGCAGGGGCGGTGACGGGACGCGCCGCCGCGCGCAACCTGCATTCGGACGATGGCACTGTCGCGCCGAGGCGATTTTCGTCGTCGCCCCGGCCTCAATTGTGCGCGAGATGGTCGAGATAGGCGCGGAACATGTCGGCCATCGCGTTCGAATACGCGTCGATTTCATCGGGCGAGCGCTCGCTTTCCGAAAACGCCTTGCCGGCCGCGGTGAGCGTGGTGACGATCAGGTCGCAGGCCAGTTCGCGCGTGGCGTCTGGTGCATCGGGCAGCGCCTCGCGCATGAACGTCTGGAAGATGCGGTTGCCGGCCGCCTTCGCTTCGTGCGCCTCCGGTGCGTTGCGATAGAGCGGCGCGGCGTCGTCGAGTGCGATGCGCATCCGCGCCTCGTCGCATTCCGAACGGATGAATGCGTGAACGGCCGTGCGCAGCCGCTCGGGCGGCGTGCGGTTCACGTCCTCCAGCATCCCGCGCAGCATCTCGGCCGTCTGTCGCCACTCGTCATGCTGCAGCCGGAACAGCACGGCCGCCTTGTTCGGGAAGTACTGATACAGCGAGCCGACGCTCACGCCGGCGCGCTCGGCGACGCGCGCCATCGTGAAGCGCTGCGCGCCTTCGGTCGCCAAAACCTGAACAGCGGCCTGCAGGACGGCCTCGACGAGCTGGGTCGAGCGAGCCTGCCGAGGCTGCTTGCGCGTGGCAATCCGGGCGTTCGAGCGGTCGGTCATGCGTGGCTGGCCAATGCGAATAGTAAAACCTGAATAGTTCGTCATATTCTAGCCAGGTGCACCGACGCACTCAACCTGAACCCGGAGATACGCATGACCACCCTGACGCTCGACCCGCTGGCCTCGCTGCTGGCACGCCTGTTCGACGAAGCCGACGCGTCGTCGCCCGCGACGAGCCCGGACTTCGCCAGCCTGTCGCGCGACGAGCAAGCGCGGCTGATGCGCAGCAAGACCGACTACACCGACTTGTATGCGCGCCTGAAGGACTATCCGCTCGCGGTGTCGCGCGAGACCGGCACGCTGCTGTACATGCTTGCGCGCAGCGGCGGCGCGCGGTCGATCGTCGAATTCGGGACGTCGTTCGGCATTTCGACGCTGCATCTCGCGGCCGCGCTGCGCGACAACGGCGGCGGGCGGCTGATCACCAGCGAATTCGAGCCGTCGAAGGTCGTGCGGGCGCGGGCGAACCTGGCGGAGGCCGGGCTGGCCGATCTCGTGGAGATTCGCGAGGGCGATGCGCTGCGCACGCTGGCTGCCGATCTGCCGGATTCGGTCGACCTGCTGTTGCTCGACGGTGCGAAGGCGTTGTATCCCGAGGTGCTTGCTCTTGTCGAACAGCGGTTGCGGCCCGGCGCGTTCGTCGTTGCCGACAATGCCGATTTCAGCCCCGACTATCTCGCTTACGTGCGCGTACCGGAGAACGGTTATTTGTCGGTACCGTTCGGCGGCGATGTCGAGTTGTCGATGCGGATCGGCTGAGCTTCGCAGTACCTGATGACGGCAGGCATCCTTTCATCAAAAATAGGATAACTGATCAATGTGATACGAGAGGATGCCGCCGCTGCGACGGCACCCGGTGCTTCGGGCGCCGCCATGCGTTACTTCAGGAACACGTAGCGCGCGAAATACGGGAAGCGGCCGACCGCATGCTCGGTCGAACACGCTGCATCCGGCGGCATGCCGCCCGCGGTATCGAGCCGCTGCACGAAGCGCACGCCGGTGAGCGTGCCGGCCGCGGCCTTCGCGTCCGTTGCGGCCGGCGTCGCGGCGAGCAGGAGTTGCGGAATGCTGCCCGGGCGTGCGCTCGGCGCTTCCGCGAGTTTTTTGCCGGTGATGCGGCTGCCGTCGAGCGCCTCCCATGACGGCCCGGTGCCGTGCCGGACGACGAGCGTGCCGCTCGCGTCGAACAGCATCGCTTCCGGGTGCTGGAACACCCATGCGAGCTTGTGTCCGGCATCGTAGTCGCACGTGTAGACCTGTAAGCCAGCCGCGGTCGTCGACAGCACGGGCGTGGCCGGCTGGGGCGGCGCGAGGCCGGCGGCGTCGTCGGCGCGGGCGGACGACGCGCAGAAGGCGAGTGCAACGCAGGCCGCGGCGGCCGGCAGCATGGGGCGTTTCGGGAAGCGGCTTCGCATGGCGAGGCATCCTTTCGGGGCGGGTGACGGGTATTCGTCGACGAACCCGTCAACGCTAGACGCTAATTGCACCGGCTGCAATGCGCAAATGACAATCTTGGCGATAGCCCTTGCGATTACGCGCGGCCCGGGACGCGCGGCCGCTGGTTGACGCGGCCGCGCCTGCCCGATTCAACCTCAATCCGGGCCAACCGGCGTCGGTGCCTGCGCGGCCGCGAACGGCAGGATCGCGGCGAGCGCGAGCTGGGCGAGCGTTGCTTTCATGTGTGGCCCCAGCGGGTGCGTCAGGCCGCGGCTTGTGCCAGCGTCGGATAGTCGGTCAGCCCGCGCTCGCCGCCGCCGAACAGCGTGTTGCGGTCGTGCGGTGTGAGCGCGGCACCGGTGCGCAACCGCTCGGGCAGGTCGGGGTTCGCGACGAACGGGCGGCCGAACGCGACGAGGTCGGCCCAGCCGGCGGCGATCGCTTCGCGGGCGCGCTCGGCGGTGTACGCGCCGGCGTAGATCAGCACGCCCGGGAACGCGGCGCGCAGTTGCCGCTTGAATTCGACCGGCATCAACGGCGCGTCGTCCCAGTCGGCTTCCGCGATGTGCAGGTAGCCGACGCCGAGTTCGCCGAGCAGCTTTGCAGCGGCGAGGTAGGTCGTTTCCGGATCGTCGTCGACGCAACCGTTCAGCGTCGTCAGCGGCGCGAGGCGGATGCCGACGCGCGATGCGTCGCCCGTGCCTTCGATCAGCGCCTGCGTGACTTCGCGCAGGAAGCGCAGCCGGTTTTCGAGCGAACCACCGTACGCATCGGTGCGCGTGTTCGCATTCGAGTCGATGAACTGGTTCACGAGATAGCCGTTCGCGCCGTGCAGCTCGACGCCGTCGAAGCCGGCCTCGATCGCGTGGCGCGCGGCGGCGCGGTATTGATCGACGATCTCGCGGATCTCGTCGAGCGTCAGCGCGCGCGGCTCGGACGCCTGCACGAAGCCCGGCGTGCTGCCGTCTTCACCGGCGATGAACACGTTCACGCCTGTCGCCTGGAGCGGCGACGACGACACCGGCTGCCGGCCACCGAGCAGGCTCGTGTGGCTCAGCCGGCCGACGTGCCACAGCTGCGCGAAGATCCGGCCGTGCGCCGCATGCACGGCGTCCGTCACCTTGCGCCAGCCGGCGACCTGCGACGGCGTGTGAATGCCGGGCGTCCACGCGTAGCCCTTGCCGAGCGGCGCGATATAGGTGCCTTCGCTGATGATCAGGCCCGCGCTTGCGCGCTGCGCGTAATACGCGGCCATCAGTTCGTTGGCTTCGTCGCCGGGCTGGCTGGCGCGCGAGCGCGTCATCGGCGGCATCACGATGCGGTTCGGCAGCGTCAGCGCGCCGAGTTGCAGCGGTTGGAAAAGCGGGTCCTGGGTCATGGTGTTGATGTCCTGTCGGTGCCGCGGCCTGCGGGCCGCGGCGAATCCAATGCGAGTGGCGGGTGGCGTGTTCAGTCCCACGTCGGCGCGAGGCCGGCCGGGTCGACTTCGCGGCCGTTGCGTTCGAGCGCGGCGATCTGCGCCATGTCTTCGTCGGTCAGGCGCAGCGTCTGCGCGAGCAGGTTGCTCGCGAGGTTCTCGCGCTTCGTCGACGACGGGATCACCGAGTAGCCGAGCTGCAACGCCCATGCGAGCGCGACCTGCGCGGGCGTCGCGTCGTGACGCCGCGCGATCGCGCCGATCACCGGATCACCGAGCACCTTGCCGTACGCGAGCGTCATGTACGACGTCACGTGGATGCCTTCGGCGTTCAGGAATTCGACGAGCTTGCGGTTCTGCAGGTACGGGCTCAGCTCGATCTGGTTCGTCGCGATCGCGTCCTTGCCGACGGCTGCGATCGCTTCCTTCGTCAGGGCGATGTTGAAGTTCGAGATGCCGATCCGGCGCGTGAGGCCCTGCGCCTTCGCATCGGCGAGCGCGGTCATGAACGTGTCGAGTGCGACGCCGTTGTCGGGGGCCGGCCAGTGGATCAGCGTCAGGTCGACGTGGTCGGTGCGCAGCTTGCGCAGGCTCTCCTCGAGGCTCGGCACGAGCTTGTCCGGCGCGTAGTGGTCGACCCAGATCTTGGTCGTGAGGAACAGGTCGTCGCGGCGCACGCCCGACGCGGCGATCGCTTCGCCGACTTCGGCTTCGTTGCCGTAGATCTGCGCGGTGTCGATCGCGCGGTAGCCGACTTCGAGGCCGTTGCGCACCGAGTCGATGACCGTCTGGCCTTGCAGGCGGAACGTACCGAGGCCGAATGCGGGAATCTTGCTCATCAGGTACTCCTGGGAAAGTGGAACGGGTTTGCCATGGAAGTCATTCTGGCGTGTTGGATTGGTGAGATAAACGCCGTTGCCGGTCAAAAATATTTGATCTGAAATCAAGTATCGGGAGTGGATTCCGCCGGTGTCATGCAGCGCGCGTCCGTGCGTTTTCATCCGCGTGGAACACCGGCAGTACCTCTGCCGCGATCTCGGCCAGCGTCTCGTCGAGCGGACGCAGGTTGCGGCGGAAATGCAGGCCGATGTGCTGCACGCCCGCGTCGCGCATGGCCGCCAGCTCCCCGATGAGCGCGAGACGCCCCGCGCGGGCGCCGAAGCGGTGACGCTGCAGCGGCGCGTGCGGGTCGTCTGCGAGATCGAGGTGGATGAAGCTCACGTACGGCTTGTCGCCGGCCACCGCGCGCCAGTTCGCGGCGCGCTGCCGGTGGTCGTCCGGCGTGCCGGGATACGCGAGGCAGCCGTCCATGTGTTCGCCGATCCACGCGGGCGTTTGCTGCGCGAGACCCGCGACGAGCAGCGGCAGCGGCGCACGGGCGGCGGGCAGCACGTCGAGGCCGGGCGGCAGATGCCCGCGCGCGCCGTCGCGCAGCAGCGCGATCTGGTCGCGGAAATTCGCGCCGCGCGATGCGAAGTCGCGGCCGAACAGCGGATATTCGACGGGCCGGTCGCCGCTGGCGACGCCGAGCAGCAGGCGGCCGCCGCTCAGTTCCTGGATCGACGCGGCCGATTTCAGCGTGAGCAGCGGCTCGCGCAGCGGCAGCACGACGGCCGCCGTGCCGAGCAGGATGTCGTTCGTGATGCCGGCGAGGTAGCCGAGATACGAGAAGGTTTCGAACACCTGCGCGGCGTCGCCGAACGCGGGGTCGTACACCGGCACGTCGCGCACCCAGAGCGCACGGAAGCCGAGCCTGTCGGCCCGTTGTGCGAGCGTCGCGTGGCGCGCGAGGTCGGGGACGCCGGGGTAGCGACGGTCGTGCTGGCGCTTCGCGTTGCCGGCCGGCGACCAGTCGTTGTCGAGCGGCAGTTCGAGGCCGATGCTGAAGCCACTGTCGGCGAGCTTGTCGAGTGCGGTGAGGGAAGGGGACATGGTCGGGCTCCGTTCAGTGCGCGAGCTGGACAGGTTCCGCCGTACGTTCAGGCAGGCCTGCGCTGCGGTCGAGGCGACCGCTCAGTGCGGTGAGCGCGAATGCGCCGAGCGTGACGGCTGCCGCGATCCACGGCGTATGGCCGAGGCCGACGTGCGCGACGATCACGCCGCCGAGTGCCGAGCCGCCCGCGACGCCGAGGTTGAACGCGGCGATGTTGAAGCCGGATGCGACGTCGGTGGCGTCGGGCGCGAAGTGCCGTGCCTGCTTCACGACGTACACCTGCAGGCCGGGCACGTTGCCGAACGCCACTGCGCCCCACGCGAGCATCGTCAGCACGGCGAGCCATTTGACGTGGATCGTGAAGGTGAGCGCGAGCAGCACGATCGCGAGCAGCAGGAAGATCCGCTTGAGCGCCTTCACGGGGCCGACGGCGTCCGCGAGCTTGCCGCCCCACACGTTGCCGAACGCGACCGACACGCCGTAGCCGACGAGCACGAGGCTCACTTGCGACGGCGTGAAGCCGGCGATCTGCTCGAGCAGCGGGGCCATGTACGTGAACGCGATCAGCGAGCCGCCGTAGCCGACGGCCGTCATCGCATAGACCAGCAGCAGGCGCGGCTGCGCGAGCACGCGGAACTGGCGGGCGAGCGGCGCGGGCGGCGTTTGCGGCAAGCCGCGCGGCACGAACGCCACCGCGCCGACGAACGCGACGAGGCCGAACAGCGCGACGACCAGGAACGTCGCGCGCCAGCCGAAGTGCTGGCCGATGAAGGTGCCGAGCGGAATGCCGGCGACGAACGCGACGGTCATCCCGCTGAACATCGTCGCGATCGCGCTGGCGGCCTTCTCCTTCGGCACGAGCGTGGTCGCGATGATCGAGCCGACCGAGAAGAACACGCCGTGCGCGAGGCCGGTGAGGACGCGCGCGACGATCAGCGATTCGTAGCCGGGCGCCTGCCAGGCCACGAGGTTGCCGACGGTGAACAGCGCCATCAGCGCGGCGAGCAGCGTCTTGCGCGGCACGCGGCCGGTGAGCGCGGTGAGAAGCGGCGCGCCGATCGCGACGCTCAATGCGTAAAGGCTGACGAGCAGGCCGGCGGACGGCAGGCTGACGCCGAGGTCGGCGCCGATCGTTGGGATCAGCCCGACGATCACGAATTCGGTGGTACCGATGGCAAATGCGCTGAGGGTCAGCGCAAGCAGGGCGAGTGGCATGACGGGTGCTCCAGGGTCCGGTGAGGATGGAGCGCAGTGTGCCGCCTTTACTTTTGCTGAAAAACAGGTCTATAAACCAAATTGTTTTGATTTGAAATCAAGAATGCAGCGATGAAGATTACGCTCGATGAACTCCAGGCCTTTGCCGCCGTGGTCGACTCCGGTTCGATCACGGCAGCCGCGCAGCAGCTCGATCTCACGGTGTCGGCGACGAGCCGCACGCTCGGGCGGCTCGAGGAGAAGCTGAAGACCACGCTGCTGCGCCGGACCACGCGCCGGCTCGAGCTGACCGAGGAAGGGCGCGCGTTCCTGCAGGATGCGCGCGCGATCATCGAATCGGTCGAGACGGCGGAAGAGCAGATGCTCGCGCGGCGCGAGATGCCGTCGGGGCGGCTGCGCGTGGATGCGGCGACGCCGTTCATGCTGCACGTGATCGTGCCGCTCGTGCGCGGCTACCGCGAACGCTTCCCGAAAGTCGAGCTGGAGCTGAACAGCAACGAGGGCATCATCGACCTGCTGGAGCGGCGCACCGACGTCGCGTTCCGCATCGGCCGGCTGAAGGATTCGACGCTGCACAGCCGCCGCATCGGCGCCAGCCGGATCCGCATGCTCGCGAGCCCGGCGTACGTGGCGGCGCACGGCCAGCCGCGCAAGGTGGAGGATCTCGACAAGCACACGCTGCTCGGCTTCACGCAGCCCGAATCGCTGAACGTGTGGCCGATCCTCGGCACCGACGGCGAGCCGTGCCGCATCGAGCCGGGCATCCGCTCGTCGAGCGGCGAGACGCTGCGGCAGCTTGCGCTCGACGGCGCGGGCGTCGTCTGCCTGTCGGATTTCATGACCGCGCAGGATCGCGAGGCGGGCCGGCTCGTGCAGGTGCTCGCGCGCCAGACGCTCGAGGTCGAGCAGCCGATCCACGCGGTGTACTACCGCAATACCGCGATTTCGTCGCGGATCGCGTCGTTCGTCAATTACCTGATCGAGGCGCTGGGCGGTAGCGGAAACGATGCGCCGGGGCGGCGCAAGGCGGCGTCGTGGATGGAGCCGCGCTAGGCGGCGGCCGGGACAGCGGGGCGGGTTACATCCCGTGCGATTTGACGTGCGATCCGGCGTGCCGTACTCCGGCACGCCGTCGCGTGGCGATTACGCCTCTTCGGACCACGACATCCCGTCGCGCGCGAGCAGCGCCGACGAAGCCGCGGGCCCGAACGTGCCGGCCGTGTACAGGCGCGGTCGATCACCGAGCTGCTTCCAGCCGTCGAGGATCGGTTCGACCCACGACCACGCGGCTTCGAGCTCGTCGCGGCGCATGAAGTGCGTGAGGCGGCCGCGGATCACGTCGATCAGCAGACGCTCGTACGCTTCCGCGCGCCGCTCCGGAATCGCCTGCTGCAGGTCGAGGTTCAGGCTCACGGGCACCATGTTCATCCCGCTGCCCGGTTCCTTCGCGAGCATCTGCAGCTGGATCGACTCTTCCGGCTGGAGCTGGATCACGAGACGGTTGCTGTAGTGGCGCGGGCCGGTCGGGATGATCGAGAACGGCATGTCCGCGAACTCGATCACGATTTCCGACTGGCGGCGCTGCAGCCGCTTGCCGGTGCGCAGGAAGAACGGCACGTTCGCCCAGCGCCAGTTGTTGATGTGCGCGCGCAGCGCGACGAAGGTTTCCGCGCGGCTGTCCGCCGGCACGTTGTCTTCCTCGAGATAGCCCTTCACCGGCTGGCCGTCGACCGCACCGGCCGTGTACTGGCCGCGCACCGTGTCGCGCGCGACGTCGGCCACCGCCATCGGCCGCAGCGAGCGCAGCACTTTCAGCTTCTCGTCGCGCACCGCGTCCGGGTCGAGCGATACCGGCGGCTCCATCGCGACGATGCACAGCAGCTGCAGCAGGTGGTTCTGCACCATGTCGCGCAGCGCGCCGGTATGGTCGTAGAAGCCCGCGCGGCTGCCCACCCCGACCGTCTCCGCCACCGTGATCTGCACGCTGCGGATGCTCGGCGCCTGCCATAGCGGCCCGAAGATCGGGTTGCCGAAGCGCAGCACCATCAGGTTCTGCACGGTTTCCTTGCCGAGATAGTGGTCGATTCGATAGATCTGCGATTCCTCGAAGTGCTTGCCGACCGCATCGTTGATCGCCTTCGCGGACGCGAGATCGTGGCCGAGCGGCTTTTCGAGGACGACGCGCGAGTGCTTGTCGACGAGATGCGCGGCCGACAGGTTGTCGCAGATGGTGGTGAACAGCTCCGGCGACGTCGACAGGTAGAACACGCGGATCGCATCGCCGCGCGCCGCTTCCGCGAGCCGCAGGTAGTCGTCCGGCGCGTTCACGTCGATCAGCACGTACTTGAACAGGTCGAGGAAACGGCTCCAGGCCGCGGGATCGAACGCCTTTTCGTCGATGAACGGGCGCGACTGCTCGTCCATGAACTTGCGATAGCCGTCGATGCCCCAGTCGCGGCGGCCGACCGCGATGATGCGCGTCTCGGGCGGAAGGTTGCAGTGCAGGTGCGCCATGTACAGCGCGGGCAACAGCTTGCGGGCGGCCAGGTCGCCGCCGCCGCCGAAGATGATCATGTCGACGGGCCGGTCGGCCGCGGTCTGGGTAGGCTGATTCGTCATGGGAGGTTCGCGGTTTGAAACAGGGAACGTGAAACGAACATCGGCGGCGTCGGGCGCCGGTACGGCAAAACCCTAATAGTGCACGCTTTTGATGGATCGCGTGTGTGTCCGTTTTACGGTCGCGAAGCCGCCGGGCGGCGTATTGCCGTCGAAGGGACAGGAGTGAGCGCTGACATCGGGTTGGCTCGCCGGGCAGAGGCGAGCGGCCCGTCGGCCCCGGCACATGAGGGCGAGCGTCGGCCGGCGCCGCCCGCGTGCTGCGATCGACGGGCGCGGCCGTCGTCTCAACCAGCCTGTTCCACCAGCGCCTGCACGTCCTGCCCGGCCTTCGCGATGGCCGCTTGCACCGCCTCGGCGCCCAATACGGTGCCTTCCACGCGCACTTCGCGGACGTCGGTGATCCCGATGAACCCGAGCAGATGCTTCAGATAGCCGGACTGGTAGTCGAACGGCGCATACGGGCCTTCCGAAAAGATGCCGCCGCTGGCGGTGACCAGATAGACCTGCTTGCCTTCCACCGTGCCGGCGACGCCGCCTTCGACATAGCGAAACGTGACCTGCGGCCAGATCACGCGGTCGAACCACGCGCGCAGCTGCGTGGACGGGCCGAAGTTGGTCATCGCGGAGCCGATCACGACGATGTCGGCGGCGCGCAGTTCGTCGACCAGCGCTTGCGCCAGCTCGACGGCCTCCGCTTGCTCGGCGCTGCGCGCCTCCGGCGGCAGCATGCGGCCGACGACGTAAGCATCGTCGATATGCGGCAGCGGGTCGGTGGAGAGATTGCGCAAGGTCACGGTGCTGTTTGCGTCGCGCGCTGCGAGTTGCCGCGCGAGGTCGTGCGCGAAGCGCGTGGACAGGCTGTCGGTGCTGCGGGGGCTGGAGGTGATCAGCAGGATGCGGCTCATGAGCGTTCCTTTCGGGATAAGATGAGAACCCGGTAACTTTTAGTGACTGAGTTACCGAAAAGCATGTGGAATGCTAGGGTTCGCGCCCGGGCCCCACAAGAACGCACAGGGTTGTGCCCCAGTTACATCGATGTTCCTGCCACCATGTCCCGACCCAGCGAAGACGACTGCCAGGCGACCCGCCAGATCCTCGATCGCATTGGCGACAAGTGGAGCCTCTACATCATCGCGACGCTGAACGACGGTTCGCGGCGCTTCAACGAGCTGAAACGCGAGATCGAAGGGATTTCGCAGCGCATGCTGACGCTGTCGTTGCGCGGGCTGGAGCGCGACGGGCTGGTCACGCGGACGGTGTTCCCGACGATTCCGCCGCGCGTCGACTACGCGCTCACGCCGCTCGGCGCAACGCTGCTGGAGCCCGTGATGGCGCTCGTCAGGTGGGCGGAGCAAAACAAGCAGCCGATCGCGCAAGCGCGCGAGCGTTTCGACGAGGCGGCCGATGCGGCGCCGACGCCGGGCGAGGGCGTCGTTTACCGCAGTCGATAGGGGCGCGGCCGCCGCGTCCCCGAGCGTCGTGTGCGCTCAGCGCCCGAGCGCGTAGAACTCGGCATTCGGCCGCATGTTCGTCACGTTCGCGATGCGGTTGGACATGCCGAAGAAAGCCGAGATCGCCATGATGTCCCACACGTCTTCTTCGACGAAGCCGTGCGACTCGAGCGCGTCGAAGTCCGCTTCGCCCACCTCATGCGCGGCCTGCGACACCTTCATCGCGAAGTCGAGCATCGCCTTCTGCCGGGCGGTGATATCGGCCTTGCGGTAGTTGGCGGCGACCTGGTCCGCGATCAGCGGGTCCTTCGCGCGAATGCGCAGGATCGCACCGTGCGCGATCACGCAGTACTGGCACTGGTTCGCGCTGCTGGTGGCCACGACGATCATCTCGCGCTCGGCCTTGCTCAGGTTGCCCGGCTTGTCCATCAGCGCGTCGTGGTAGGCCATGAACGCGCGAAACTCGTCGGGACGATGCGCCAGCGTCAGGAATACGTTCGGGATGAAGCCCGACTTTTCCTGGACGGTCGCGATGCGTTCGCGAATGTCCTCGGGCAAGTCTACGAGCGCGGGCACGGGAAAGCGGCTGATGGGTGCGGTGTGTGCGGCGGTCATGAGGTCTCCTGGATAACGTGGCGCGGGCGTACTCGATGCGCGAGCCGCTGTCCGAATGAAGAAGCGCCGGTGGTCGTCGGCGGCGTCACGCGTTGACGTCGACGACGATGCGGCCGCGCACCTTGCCGTTGATCAATTCCCCGGCAAGCGGGATGGCGTCGCCCAGGCCGACCTGGTGACTGATCGCGCCCAGCTTCTCGACGTCGAGGTCGGATGCGAGCCGGCGCCACGCTTCCAGGCGGTCGGCGCGCGGGCACATGACGCTGTCGATTCCGACGAGCGTGACGCCTCGCAAGATGAACGGCATGACGGTCGCGGGGAAATCGAAGCCCGCGGCCAGGCCGCAGGCCGTCACGACGCCGCGGTAGCGCGTGGTCGCGCACACGTTGGCGAGCACGTGGCTGCCCGCCACGTCGACTGCGCCGGCCCAGCGTTCCTTGCCCAGCGGCTTGCCGGGCTCGCTGAATTGCGATCGCTCGAGGATCTCCGCCGCGCCGAGCTGCCGCAGGTAGTCGGCATCGGCGGGGCGGCCCGTTACCGCGACGACGCGGTACCCCAGCTTGGCGAGGATGGCGGTGGCGACGCTGCCCACCCCGCCTGCCGCGCCGGTCACCACGATCTCGCCGTCGTTCGGGCGCACGCCATGTCGCTCCAGCGCCATCACGCACAGCATCGCGGTGTAGCCCGCCGTGCCGATGGCCATCGCCTGTTGCGGCGAAAAGGCGGACGGCAGCGGCACCAGCCAGTCTCCGTCGACGCGGGCCTTTTGCGCGAGGCCGCCCCAGTGCGTTTCGCCGACGCCCCAGCCGTTGAGTACGACCTGGTCGCCGGGGCGATAGTCCGGGTGCGTGCTCGCTTCGACTTCGCCGACCAGATCGATGCCGGGCACCATCGGGAACTTGCGGACCACCGGGCTCTTGCCGGTGATCGCCAGTCCGTCCTTGTAGTTCAGCGTCGAGTAGCCGACGCGGATCGTCACGTTGCCGGCGGGCAACTGCGCGTCGTCCAGCGTCTGGAGCCGCGCGTGCTGGCCGGTTTCGTCCTTGTCGATCACGATGCCTTGAAACATGTGTCCTCCTTTCTAGACCGATCGTCTAATAAATAGCAAAAAAATTTCAGCGTCGAGGCAATCCATTGAAGAAAAACTGCGCGAACAGCACGAGCGGCCCGTCGCTGCGTTCGAGCTTCGCGCGCAGCACCGCGCCTTCCCAGCCAATCCAGAAGAACGCGGCCAGCGCGGCGGGGTCGGCGGAATCCCCAACCTCGCCCGCCTGCTGCGCGGCGCCCAGGCATTCGGCCAGACGGCGCTGCCAGTCTTCGAACGTCGCACGCAGCCGTTCGCGGAAGCTTTCCGGCAGCGTGCCCATTTCCTGTCCGAGGTTACCGATCAGGCAGCCGCGGCTGTACGCATAGCGGGCCATGCCGTCGCGGGCGTCGTCGACGAACGCCCGCACGCGCTGCAGCGGCGAGCGTGCCGGGTCGCTGAAATGGCGATCCAGCTTGCGCGCGAAGAACTCGGCGTAACGGTCGATCAGTTCGAGGCCGAACGCTTCCTTGCTGTCGAAGTAGTGATAGAAGGAGCCCTTCGGCACGCCGGCGCGCCCGAGGATCTCGTCGAGCCCGGTGGCGGAAAAGCCCTTTTCGGTGAGGATCTCGAGCCCGGTGCGCAACAGCATGTCACGCGTGGCGACGAGGTCGTCGTGCTGCTTGGGTGGCCTGCCGCGGCGGCGAGGCGGATCGATTCGAGCGTCCATGGCGGAATAATAGACCGTTCGTCTCAAAAATCAATGGCCCGTATGCCGGGCCGGTCGGACGGGCCGTCGCGTCGGTGCTGCGCTGCAGGTGTCACGCACCCGGCCCGCGCGTGGCGTCGTGCGAACATGTCCGCGGGCAGGCGACGAACGGCGCGTCGACCTGAACCCGGCCTTTGCCAAAGCGGCGATCAACTGCCATACATACGCTCGCAGAGCGCGACACTCGCGCCCAGCTTCCGCGACAGATCGGCGGCGGCATCCAGCTGTGGTCGATCCAGCTCGCCCGACTCGTGCGCGACACTGAGGCGGGATGCGGGACCGGAAAGCGTCAGCGCCGCCATGAACTTGTCGCCGGCGCCGAAAACCGGCACCGCGAACGCTGCCGTATGCACATCGCGCGCACCCGCGGTGAAGAGGGGCAGTGCCGGCGGCTTGTCATAGATCGGTTCGCCGAGTCCCCAGAAACGGATCACCTGGCTGATGGCCGTGTCATCGAGCGGCAGCATCGTCCCCGCGAGCCGCGTTTCACGCAGGCCTTCGGACGGCTCGACCCGAAACAGGCAGAGCCGGTGCCCGCTGTCGTGCACGTAGTACGATGCGCTTTCCTTCGTCAGCGCGGCCAGCGCATGCAGCGCCGGTTCGACCACCGTGGACAGATGGAAGGACTGCTCGTACAGCTTGCCGAGGTACAGCACGCGGTGCCCAAGCGAATAGTTGCCGGACTGTGCGCGCACGACATAGCCCATTCGCTCCAGCGAGTTCATCAGCCGATAGACCGTCGTCTTGTGCATGCCGGATGCCTGCGACAGCGTCGCGAGCGATTGCGATTCGGCGCCGGGCTTGAAGCAGTCCAGTAGCGAAAGCGCCTTTTCCACGGCAACGACACCGTCGTTTCCCATTCCTTTTCTCCGGTCGACATTCACCCGGAATTGTACAGGGTAAAACGCTGGTTTACCACGTAAAAGGGTAAACGCCAGTGCCATGACGCGTCTCCTCTGGTTATATTGATTTCACCATGTACACCAGCGTTGTACAGAGTACAACGCTTAACCTGAGGTCGAATCATGAGCAACCCATCCGCCAGCCTTTCGCCGATCACTCGCGACATCGAACGCGTCTCGCCGGAACTCGTTCAGGCTGCCGCGCGCTACCAGGCCGCGATCCTGGCCGACGTCGCGGGCCGACGCGGCACGGTGCATGGCCGCGTGCGGCCGTTGTCGCCGAAGATGAAGGTCGCCGGCCCGGCGGTCACGGTCGAAGTCCGCGCGGGCGACAACCTGGCGATCCATGCGGCGCTCGCCGTCGCGAAACCGGGCGACGTCGTCGTGGTCGACGGCAAGGGCGACATCTCGTGCGCGCTGCTCGGCGAAATCATGGCGGCGCAGGCGAAGGCGAGCGGCATCGCCGGCATCGTCATCGACGGCGCGGTGCGCGACGCGCACGAACTGGCCAACGGCGACTATCCAGTCTTCGCGGCCGGCCTCAATCCGTGCGGCCCGACCAAAAGCGTCGCGGGGCGCGTGAATGCGCCGATCTCGCTGGGCGGCACGGCGGTGAGTCCGGGCGACCTGGTGGTCGGCGACGCCGACGGCGTCGTCGTCATTGCGCGCGCGGACGTCGCGCGTATCGTCGATCTGGCGCAGAAAAAGCTCGACTTCGAAACCGCGCGTATCGCAGCGATCCACAAGGGCGACCTTCGTCCGGGCTGGATCGAGAAGGAGCTGCGCGCAGCCGGCATGCTGGCCGAAGGCGAGGCACTCTGATGCAGATCGCTTCGCACAAGCCCGTGGTCCTCGTGACCGCCGCCGACCTTGCGCCGCAAGCGCTCGAGATGCTCGCGCAGTTCGACGTCGTGTTCGCCGGCAAGCAACCGACCGAGGACGACATCGTGGCGCTCTGCGCCCAGCACAAGCCGGTCGCGATCATTGTCCGGTACGGCAAGGTCAACGGCCGAATCATGGACGCCGCCGAAAACCTGCAGGTGATTTCAAAGCACGGCAGCGGCATCGACGTGATCGATCAGGACGCAGCTGCCGCGCGCGGCATCGCGGTGCGCGCCGCGGTCGGCGCGAATGCGGCCGCCGTCGCCGAGCACGCGTGGGCGCTGCTGCTTGCCTGCGCGAAGTCGGTTCCGCAACTCGACATCCGCATGCGCGAAGGCCATTGGGACAAGTCGACGCACAAGTCCGTCGAACTCGACGGGCGCACGCTCGGCCTCGTCGGGCTCGGTGCGATCGGCCGGCGCGTGGCCGCGATCGGCACGGCGTTCGGCATGAAGGTGCTCGCGTTCGATCCGTTCGCGAAGGAAGCGCCTGCCGGCGTGAAGCTCGTGCCGCTCGACACACTGTACGCGGCGTCGGACGTCGTGTCGCTGCATTGTCCGTTGACGGCCGACAACCGCCGGATGCTCGACCGCGACACGCTCGCGCGTTTCAAGCGCGGGGCGATTCTCGTCAATACCGCGCGCGGCGGTCTGATCGACGAAGCCGCGCTGGCCGACGCGCTGGCGAGCGGCCACTTGCGTGCGGCCGGGCTCGACAGCTTCGACGTGGAACCGATGACGGTGCCGCACCCGTTCCAGCAGATCCCCAACGTGATTCTGTCTCCGCATGTCGGCGGCGTGAGCGATGCCGCGTACGTGAACATGGGCAAGGGTGCGGCGGCCAACGTCCTCGCGGTGCTCGACGAACGCGCGCACAGCGCGGCTTGAACCCTGGACATCGAGGTACGCATGTTTTATCTGACGAGCCCCGACGTGCGCGAAGCCGACGTGTTCACGCGCATGCCGGAGAAGTTTCGCAAGCCGGACGTCCGCACGGAATGGGCACGCGCGAATCGCGGCGGCATGGTCACCGATTCGTTTCTCGAAGGGCCGGTCTGGGATCCGGACGGCTATCTGTTCGTGACCGACATTCCGCACGGGCGCATCTTCCGCATTTCGCCGTCGGGAGAATGGGATCTCGTCGTCGAATACGACGGCGAGCCCAACGGAATGAAGCGCTTCGACGCAGCGCACCTGATCATCACCGACTACCGGAACGGCCTGATGCTGCTCGATATCGAGCGCGGTGAAATTCGCCCGTATCTCGAGCGCCGCAACACCGAGCGCTTCAAGGGCGTGAACGACCTGACGTTCGACTCGGCCGGCAACATTTATTTCACCGACCAGGGGCAGACCGGGCTGCACGATCCGACGGGCCGCGTGTATCGGCTCTCGCCCGACGGCAAGCTCGACATGCTGCTCGGCACCTGCCCGAGCCCGAACGGGCTCGTGCTGTCGCGCGACGAGAAGGTGCTGTTCGTCGCGATGACGCGCGGCAACGCGGTGTGGCGCATGCCGCTGCAAGCCGACGGATCGGTCACCAAGGTCAGCCCGTTCTTCACGTCCTACGGGCCGAGCGGCCCCGACGGCCTCACCGTCGATCTCGAAGGCCGGCTGTTCGTCGCGAATCCGGGGCTCGGCCGCGTGTGGGTGCTCAACCACTGCGCGGAGCCCGTCGAGATCCTGACCGGGCCGAAAGGGGCGTCGCTCACGAGCGTGTGCTTCGGCGGCGCCGACATGAAGACGCTCTTCATCACCGAATCGACATCCGGTTCGGTCCTGAAAGCGGACATGCGCATTGCCGGCCCGTTGCCAAAACAGGCCGCGAACAAGGACTGACACCCGCGAACCGGGAAGCCGCTCACCGGTTTCCCGCCCGTATGCCGAAAGATCGCGCCGCCAGTCGCGCGACGAAGGAGACAAGCATGACCATTTCGCACGCGCTGCGTGCCGGCGATGACGCACCGCGCGCCGACGCCTCGTCCGCGGAGCGCCTGGCCGGCGACGATTACGCGGCCAGCGAGCGCACGCTCGCGAAGGCGTTCCGGCGCATTCTGCCGTTCATCTTCGTCTGCTACGTGATCAGCTATCTCGACAGGACCAACGTCGGTTTTGCCGCGCTCACGATGAACAAGGATCTCGGTCTGACGGCGGAGCAATTCGGTGTCGGTGCCGGCCTGTTCTTCATCGGCTACTTCCTGTTCGAGATTCCGAGCAACCTGATCATGCAGAAGGTCGGCGCGCGCGTGTGGATCGCGAGAATCATGATCACGTGGGGCCTGTTCTCGATGGCGACGGCGTTCGTCGTCGGACCGAAAAGCTTTGCGGCGGCGCGCTTTCTGCTCGGGCTCGCCGAGGCGGGCTTCACGCCCGGCATCTACCTGTATTTCACGCACTGGTTTCCCGGCAAGTGGCGCGCGAAGGTGACGGCCGCCTTCCTCGTCGGCATCCCCGTCGCGAACATGATCGGCTCGCCGATTTCCGGTGCGCTGCTCGAACTCGGCGGCCTGCACGGGCTGCGCAGCTGGCAGTGGCTGCTGCTGATCGAAGGCGTACCGGCCGTGATGCTCGGCATCGCGTGCCTGTTCGTGCTGGCCGACCGTCCCGAGAAAGCCGCGTGGCTCAGTGACGAAGAGAAGGCGTCGCTCGCGAAACGCCTCGCGTTCGAGCAGCGCGACATCGGCGCGAAGCACGGCAGCAAACTGCGCGACGCGATGACGAACTGGCGCGTGTTCGTGCTCGCGTTCGTCAACTTCTGCGGGATCGTCGGCTCGCTCGGCGTCGGCTTGTGGATGCCGCAGATCATCAAGCAGTTCGGCGTCGAACACGCGGTGGTCGGCTGGCTGACGGCCATTCCGTATGCGATCGGTGCCGTCGTGATGCTCTGGTGGGCGCGTCTCGCCAATCGCGCGGCCCACCGCATTCCGTATGTCGCAGGCGCACTGGCTGTCGCCGCCGTGGCGTTGTGTGCGAGCGCCTTCATTCATGCGCCGGTTTTCAAGCTGATCGCACTGTGCGTCACGGTGAGCGGGATCCTCGCGTTCCAGGCGACGTACTGGGCCATCCCGTCAGGATTCCTCACCGGCCGCGCCGCCGCGGGCGGGCTCGCGCTGATCGTGTCGGTCGGCAATCTCGGCGGCTTCGTCGGGCCGTCGCTGATCGGTGCGCTCAAGCAATTCTCCGGCGGCTTCACCGCGCCGCTCATCGCCGTGTCGGGTGTGCTGCTGCTCGGCGCATTGACCATCGCGTGGCTCGGCGATCCGGGCTCGGGCGCCGGCGAAGCGCGTGTTGCCCGCGAGCCGTGAATTTTCCTTCGTCAGCCCCACCCATAAAAAACAGTTTGGAGACTCCATGTTGTCGAATCAGGCCAGCCGCAATACCCGCCCGACCTCCCGCTTCGTGCTCGGCGCCATCACCGTCGCGAGCGCGACCTCGTGGTGCGGTGCCGCCCAGGCAGAAAGCAGCGTCACGCTGTACGGCATTGCCGACGTCGGCATCGAGCACATCAACAACACGAGCACCGGCGGCGCGCAGACGCGCGAAGTGTCGGGCAATCTGTCCGGTTCGCGCTGGGGATTGAAGGGCGTCGAGGATCTCGGCGCCGGCATGAAGGCCATTTTCCAGCTGGAAGACGGCTTCAACATCAATGACGGCACGACCGCGCAGTCGACGAAAGGCCTCGGTTCGAATGCCGCCACGACGTCGCGGATTTTCGGCCGGCAGGCGTGGGTCGGGCTGGCGTACCGGGGCCAGCAGTTGACGTTCGGTCGCCAGAATGCGCTCTTCTACGAACAGGCCGTGGCCTTCGACCCGATGGGCGCGTCGTCGCGGTATTCGTTGCTGTCGCTCGACTACGCGGCGGCCGCGCGTATCGACAATTCGGCGAAGTACACCGGCGTGTTCGGTCCGCTCACGGCGCAGGCCATGTACAGCACCCGCTACGACACCGGGTACGGCGCCGAGGTGCCGGGCGCGCAACTCACCGGCCGCTTCTTCAGCGGGGCGTTGACGTTCGCGCAAGGGCCGCTCGCCGCGAGCGTGTCGTACGAGCAGCGCAACAGCAACACCGTCGCGACGAACACGCGCACCGAGCGACGCGCGACGGCCGCCGCGTCGTATGCGATCGGACCGGTGAAGGGATTCGCCGGTTATCGCTATCTTCAGGCGTCGAACGCGTTCCTGCCGGCGAACCCGATCCGTCTCGCGAACGGTTCCGAAGCCAGCGCCGCGAACCTGTACTGGGCCGGCGCGCAATACGCGGTGTCGCCGGCGTTCGTGGTCACGGCAACCGCCTACTACCAGGACGTGCATTCGACCAGCGCCGATCCGTGGCTTGCCGTGCTCTGTGCCGACTATCTGCTGTCGAAGCGCACCGATATCTATGCGACGGCCGGTTTCGCGCGCAACAAGGGCGGCTCCGCGCTCGGCGTGAACGGCTATGGCACGGTCGCGCCCGATCACAACCAGACGGGCGTGGTGATCGGCATGCGCCAGAAGTTCTGAGGCGCGTGCGATGCAGACCGTTCACGCGCCCCATCTGCCCGTCCGGCCCGAGTGGCTCGCCTTGCGCGACGAGCCGGTGCTCGAACCCGAGCTTGCCATCGTCGACGCCCATCACCACCTGTGGGACCGCCAGACCGGTCGCTATCTCGCGGACGAGTTCGGTGCGGACGTGCGCAGCGGACATCGGGTCGTGTCGACGGTCTACGTGCAGTGTCGATCGATGTTGCGTGCAAGCGGGCCCGAGGCATTCAAGCCGGTGGGCGAAGTGGCATTCGCGAGCGGCGTCGCCGCGATGTTCGACAGCGGCGCATACGGCCCCACGCGGTGCTGCGAGGCCATCGTCGGCGGCGCCGATCTGTCGCTCGGCGTGGAGCTCGATGCGGTGCTCGACACGATGCTGCAGGTATCCGGCGGGCGACTGCGCGGGATTCGCAATCCGCTCGCGTGGCATGCGAGCCCCGACGTGCGATCGAGCCCGGTGACGCCGCCGCGCGACCGGATGTCGGATCCGGCTTTCCGGCGGGGCGTGGCGACGCTCGGCCGCTATGGGCTGTCGCTCGACGCGTGGGTCTATCACACGCAGCTCGACGACCTGTACGAACTCGCGCGCGCATGCGAGCACGTCACCGTCGTCATCGACCATTTCGGCGGTCCGCTCGGCGTGGGTCCGCATGCCGGCCAACGCGCGGAAGTCCATGCGCAATGGAAACGGCAACTCGCGCCTCTCGCCGCGCTGCCGAACACGCGCATGAAGCTCGGCGGCGCGGGCATGAGCGTATTCGGCTTCGACTTCGCCATGCGCGACCTGCCGCCGTCGTCGCAGGAACTGGCGGCCGCGTGGCAGCCGTATTTCGACACCTGCGTCGACCTCTTCGGCGTCGAACGCTGCATGTTCGAGAGCAACTTCCCCGTCGACAAGGGGATGTTCGGCTATCGCGTGCTGTGGAACGCCTTCAAACGACTCGCGTCCGCGATGTCGGCCGATGAAAAGGCCGCGCTATTCAGCCGGACGGCCGCATCGACGTATCGCATCACGCTTCCCGGAGACAACCCATGAAGACGAGTGCAACCGTGGCGACACAGGACATGACGTCCGCAGCCGCGGAAAAAGGGCTCACGCGCGTGACCGGTATCGAGTGGCGTTCGCTGTCGCTCGCGGGGCTCGGCTGGACGTTCGAGAGCTACGATTCGTTCCTGCTGTCGCTGCTGCTGCCGACGCTCGCGCTGCAGTTCGGGCTGAGCAAGGCGCAGCTTGGCATGTTCACGAGCGTCACGGCGGCCGGGCAGATCGTCGGCGGCATCCTGTTCGGCTTCGTGTCGGACCGGATCGGGCGCGTGCGCACCGCGCTGCTCTGCGTCGGCATCTACTCGCTGTTTTCCGGCCTGATCGCATTCGCGCCCGATGCGCATTCGTTCGCCGCGCTGCGCTTTTTCGGCGCGCTCGGCATGGGCGGAACCTGGACCGCCGGCGCGGCGCTCGTCGCGGAGACCTGGCACCCGAGCCGGCGCGGCAAGGGCGGCGCGCTGATGCAGATGGGCTTGCCGATCGGCGCGATTCTCGCGATCGCGATCTCGGGCATCGTCGGCGCCGCGCATGACGGATTGGCCGGCGACAGCTGGCGCGTGCTGTTCCTGATCGGCGCATCGCCGTTCTTCATTCTGTTCTGGCTTGCGCGCAAGACCCCGGAATCGCCGATCTGGCTCGAACGCAGGCACGCGAAGTCGCAGGCCCGCACGCTCGACACGGCAAGCCGCGAGAAGCTGAACGTGCGCGGCCTGCTTACCGCTTTCTGCTTCATCTTCTTTCTGCAGTACCTGTACTGGGGCGTATTCACGTGGACGCCGACGTTCCTCATCACGGTAAAGCACCTCGACTTCGTGCATAGCCTGAAGTTCGTGCTGGCGCTGCAGTTCGGCGCGATCACCGGATTCCTGCTGTTCTCGGCATGGGTCGACCGGCTCGGCCGGCGGCCGATGTTCCTGGCCTACCTGCTGGTCGGCGCGATGGCGGTCGGCGTGTATATCGTGTCGGCGAATCCGTTGCTGCTGATGGCCGCGATCTTTCTGACCGGATTCAGCGTGAACGGCATCTTCGCGGGCGCCGGCCCGTTCCTCGCAGAGATCATCGGCAATACGGCTTCGCGCGGCTTCTTCATGGGCCTCGCGTACAACGGTGGCCGGCTCGGCGGTTTCATCGCGCCGTTGGTCATCGGTTCGCTGGCGTCGACGTCGGGCGGCTTCGTGCTCGGGCTCGCGACGACGATCGTCGCGTTCGTCGCCGCGGCCGCGGTCGTGCTGGTCGCGCCCGAAACGCGCGGGAAGGCGCTGTCATGAACGTGGCAACGCAAGCGGGGTGGGTGAACAGGCTGTTTCCTGCATTGACCGAGGCGTCGCTGCGGCGCTACCTGAGCGGGCAGGTCGCATCGGTGCTCGGCAGCTGGACGCAGAACGTCACGCTGAACCTGCTGATCTATCACCTGTCCGGCTCGGCGGCGATCCTCGCGCTGCTCAACTTCCTGCTGTACGGGCCGCAGTTGATCGTCGCGCCGGTGGCGGGCTCCCGCATCGGCTCGGCCAACGCGCGGCGCGTGACGCTCTGCGTGCTGGCGACGTCGCTGGTGTTGACGAGCAGCCTCTTCACGTTGTCGCTGCTCGGCCTGCTCGGCGTGAAGCTGATCCTCGCGCATGCGCTGGCGATCGGCGTGTCGAGCGCGGTGGAAACGCCGGCGCGGCAGGTGCTGCTGCTGACGAGCCTTCAGGATGCGACCCACACCTCCAACGCGGTCGCGATGAACACGATGGTCTACAACGTCGGGCGCATGGTCGGCCCGACCATCGCCGGCTTCGTCTATCCGACGCTGGGCCCCAGGACGTCGTTTGCGATCTATGCGCTCGCGCTGTGCTTCATGGCGGCATGCGTGCGGTCGATCCGGACTGCGGCGGCGGGCCGCCCGTCGCGCGCGGAGAGCGGCTTGCGCGACGCGGTCGGCTACGTGCTGTCCGATGCGTTCTCGGCCCGCTATCTGCCGATCCTCGCGTGCATCGGCCTGTTCGCCGGCAGCTACCAGACGCTCGTGCCGCTGCTCGCGGATCAGGGCTTTCACGACGCGGCGCGCTTTACCGGCGTGTTCTTCGCGTGCGCCGGCGCCGGGTCGTTGAGCGCGGCGGTGCTGCTGTCGTCGGCGCTCGGGCCGCGTGCGTCGCACCGGTTCATCGCGTATGCGCCGTGGACGGCCGTCGGCGCGCTGGCCGTGCTGGCCGCGACCACCGATGCGGCGGGATCGATCCCCGCGTTCTATGCACTCGGCTTCAGCCTCACGTTCGCGGCCACGTCGACGAACGCGACCATTCAGCGCCAGTGTCCGGATCACGTGCGCGGGGGGCTCGTCGGGATGTACGGCATGGCCTACAACGGCACGATGCCGTTCGGTTATCTGCTCGTCGGCAGCGCGTCCGAGGCGCTCGGCGTGCGACACACCTTCGCCGCCATGGCCGCCGTGCTCGCGTGCGGCGTCATCGCGGTCATCGCGTGGCAACGGTTCACAGGAACGCGCTCAGGCGCACAATAAACGGAGACAACATGCAAACCGGTTTCATGGACGCGTCCGCGATCGAGCGCCGGACCATACGGAAGGTCGTCTGGCGGCTCATTCCCTTTTTGATGATCTGCTACCTGCTTGCCTTCATCGACCGGGGCAACGTGGGGATGGCGTCGCTGCAGATGAACCATGACCTCGGGATGTCGGCGCAGGTGTTCGGTTTCGGCAGCAGCCTGTTCTTCATTTCGTACTTCTTTTGCGAAGTGCCGAGCAATCTCGCGCTGCAGAAATACGGCGCGCGAATCTGGATCGCCCGGATCATGATCACGTGGGGCATCGTGTCCGCGGCGACCGCGCTCGTGCACAACGCGACGACGTTCTACGTGCTGCGTTTCCTGCTGGGTGCGGCCGAGGCCGGCTTTTTCCCCGGCGTGCTGCTTTATCTGTCGTACTGGATTCCCGCGCAGTATCGTGCGCGGATCGTCGCGACGTTCATGGTCGCGATTCCGGCCGCGAGCTTCATCGGCTCGCCGATCTCCGCGCTGCTGTTGCAGATGGACGGCGTGTGGGGCCTGCGCGGATGGCACTGGCTGTTCATCCTCGAAGGCGTTCCGACCGTGCTGCTCGGCATCGCGTGCCTGTTCGTGCTGACGAACAAGCCGGACGACGCGAGGTGGCTCGACGACCACGAGCGCGCATGGCTCACGACCGCGCTCGCCGCCGGCCACAAGACGCGCAAGAAGGTGCCGTCGCTGCCGCTCACGCAGCTGTTCCGCAATCGCTACGTGCTGTGCCTCGCGCTCGTCGACACGTGCGCTTCCGCGGCAGGCAGCACGCTGTCCGTGTGGCAGCCGCAACTGCTGAAGTCATTCGGCTTGACCGTCATGGAGACCGGCCTGCTGAATTCGGTGCCTTACGCGGTGGCCTCCGTCCTGATGGTCTACTGGGGCCGTCGCTCGGACCGCGTCGGCGAACGGCGCTGGCACACGGCCGTGCCGATGCTGCTGATCGGCGGGGGCCTGTTCGCGACGTCGCTGAGCGGATCGCTGCTGCCGACGGTCTGCATGCTCTGCGCGGTGCTGGTCGGCGCGTATTCGTTCAAGGGCCCGTTCTGGGCGCTTGCGACCGACATGCTGTCCAACAGCACCGTGGCGGCCGGGCTCGCGACGGTCAACGCGATCGCGAACCTGCTCGGCGGCGGGCTGATGGTGAACGTGTACGGGTGGGTGAAGGCGGCGACGGGCAGCTACGCGCTCGCGTTGATGCCGCTCGCGATCCTCACGCTCGTGAGCGTCGCGACGCTGCTGCTGCTCACGCGCAATCATGCGTCGGGCAAGCTGGTCGGCAAGGCGGGGACCATCTGATCATGGCGCGCATCGCGAGACGCGAATTCCTCCGGATCGCCGGCGCGACGCTGGCTTCGGCTGCATTGCCGAGGCTGGCCGCGGCCGACGAAACGTGGTCGAGCGGCACCGAGCGGCCGGCGTTCCGGCTGCCCGACGGGGCGATCGACTGCCACATGCACATCTACGACGACCGGTTCCCGGTCGCGCCGGGCACGACGCTGCGCCCGCCGAATGCGACCGTCGCGCAATACCGGGGCGTGCAGACGCGGACCGGCGTGAAGCGCAACGTGGTCGTGACGCCGTCGACGTACGGGACGGACAACCGCTGCACGCTGGCGGCGCTCGCGCAGTTCGGCGACGACGCACGCGGCGTGGCCGTCGTCGACGGCACCGTGAGCGACGACGAACTTCGGATGCTCGATCGCGGCGGCATCCGTGCGATCCGGTTCAACCTGAGCTATCCGGGCGCGACGACGCTCGACATGCTGGCGCCGCTCGCCGCGCGCATCGCGAACCTCGGCTGGCATATCGAGCTGGTGGTGCAGGGCGCGCGGCTGCCGGAGCTCGAGCGTCATCTTGCGGTGCTGCCGTGTCCGCTCGTCATCGACCATATCGCGCACGTGCCGCAGCCCGGCGGGCTCTCGTCGGCCGCGTTTCGCACCGCGCAACGCCTCGTCGACAAGGGCCATACGTGGATCACGTTGTCGGGGCCGTACGTCGACAGCAAGACCGGCGCGCCTGTCTACGACGACGTCGCGCCGGTCGCGAAGGCGCTGATCGACATGGCGCCGGAGCGCATGCTGTGGGGCACCGACTGGCCGCACCCGACGCAGAAGACGGACAAGCCGGACGATGCAAGCTTGCTGGACGTGATCGCCGGCTGGATCGGGCGTGCGGACTGGCAGCAACGGATATTCGTCACCAACCCGGCGAAGCTGTACGGATTTGCATAGATCGAAAGCCGCATGGCCAAACCGGGGATCAGCACTAACCCTGATTAAAAAACCTTATCACGGTGAAAAATTCCGCATCTTATTGAACCGATATCGGCTGGATATAGTGGCTCGCTTTCCCGCACGCACCCGTTGCATGCGCAGACAAACAGCCGGAGCCCCTTGATGTCCACCGATACCCGCTTCACCGAAGTCGAGGATCTGATGCCCGCCGCCGGCGGGTTGCGCGAGATCCGTCACCACATCCATCACCACCCCGAACTCGCGTACGAGGAGCACGACACGGCCGCGCTCGTCGCCGAGAAGCTCGAACAGTGGGGCTGGCAGGTAACGCGCGGGGTCGGCAAGACGGGCGTGGTCGGCACGCTGCGCGTGGGCGACGGCACGCGCAGCATCGGCATTCGCGCCGACATGGATGCGCTGCCGATCATCGAGGCGACGGGCCTGCCCTATGCGAGCGGCACGCACGGCAAGATGCACGCGTGCGGCCACGACGGCCACACGACGATGCTGCTCGGCGCCGCGCAACACCTCGCGAAGACCCGCAACTTCTCCGGCACCGTGCACCTGTATTTCCAGCCGGCGGAAGAGCATGGCGTCGACAGCGGCGCGAAGAAGATGATCGACGACGGCCTGTTCGAGCGCTTCCCGTGCGACGCGGTGTTCGGCATGCACAACCATCCGGGCGCGGCACCCGGCGTGTTCCTCACGCGGCGCGGCCCGTTCATGTCGGCCGGCGACAAGGCGATCATCACGATCGAAGGCGTCGGCGGCCACGCGGCCCGGCCGCACCTGACGGTCGATCCGGTGGTCGTCGCGGCGAGCATCGTGATGGCGCTGCAGACGATCGTCGCGCGCAACGTCGATCCCGCGCAGCCGGCGGTCGTCACGGTCGGCTCGATGCATGCGGGCACCGCGAACAACGTGATCCCGAACGGCGCGCGCCTCGAACTCAGCGTGCGCTCGTTCAGCCCCGACGTGCGCGCGCTGCTCAAGCGCCGCATCATCGAGCTGGCCGAAACGCAGGCCGCGAGCTACGGCGCAACCGCGCACGTCGAATATATCGAAGGCTACCCGGTCGTCGTCAATTCGGATGCCGAAACGGATTTCGCCGCGCAGGTGGCGCGCGAACTCGTCGGCGACGCGCACGTGGTCGAGCAGACCGACCTGTTGATGGGCAGCGAGGATTTCGCGTTCATGCTGCAGCAGCGGCCGGGTTCGTTCGTGCGGCTCGGCAACGGCGAAGGCGAAGACGGCTGCATGGTGCACAACCCGAAATACGACTTCAACGATCGCAACCTGCCGATCGGTGCGGCGTACTGGACGCGTCTCGTGGAGCGTTACCTGGGGCAGTGATGCCGGCGGCGGCGCGAGCGGCCGGCGCTTCCGGCCGCGTTGAGAGGAGGCGATAACGATGCAGAAAGACCATCTCGCGCTGCACCACGCGTCGACGGCGGCGGCCGAAGTCAGTCCCGTGCCCGGCGCGCCGGCCGCCACGCGGCGCGGTGCGATCGCCGCGGCCGTGATCGGCAACTGGCTCGAATTCTTCGATTTCACCGTGTACGGCTTCTTCGCGGTGCTGATCGGCAAGCTGTTCTTCCCGTCGAGCGACCCGACCACGTCGCTGCTGCTGTCGGTCGCGACGTTCGCCGCCGGCTTCTTCACGCGGCCGCTCGGCAGCGTCGTGCTCGGCGTCTATGCGGACCGCAAGGGGCGCAAGGCCGCGCTGAACCTGACGATCATGCTGATGGCGCTCGGCACGGGCCTGATCGCGATCGCGCCGACGTATGCGCAGGTCGGCGTGGCCGCGCCGCTGCTGGTCGTGTTCGCGCGGCTGCTGCAGGGCTTCTCGCAGGGCGGCGAATTCGGCGCGGCGACGTCGACGCTGCTCGAACAGGGCGGCACGTCGCGCCGTGCGTTCCGCGCGAGCTGGCAGCTCGCGACGCAGGGCGGCGCTGCGCTGATGGGCTCGGGTTTCGCGGCGCTGATGTCGAACACGATGACGAAGGACGCGCTGGAGAGCTGGGGGTGGCGGCTGCCGTTCCTAGTCGGCGTGCTGATCGCGCCGGTCGGGATGTTCTTGCGCCGCCGGCTCGCCGACGATGCGCCCGGCGAGCGCCATCACGGCATCGAACGCGGCGTGCTGCACGAGCTGTTCTCGAAGCACACGCGCACGGTGGTGCTGCTGATGCTCACGGTGATGGGCGGCACGGTGTCGACCTACATCCTGACGTTCTACATGCCGACCTACGCGATCCACACGCTCGGCCTGCCGATGAAGCTGTCGATGTTCGTCGGCGTCGCGTCGGGCTGCGTGATGCTGGTCACGTGCCCGCTGTTCGGCTGGCTGTCGGACAAGCTCGGCAGCCGGCGCCTGCCGATCCTCGTCGGCCGCGGCGTGCTGGTCGTGCTGCTGTTCCCGGCGTTCTGGCTGATGAATCATCACCCGACGCTGTCGGTGATCCTGCCGCTGACCGCGCTGATGCTGCTGTTCTATTCGCTCGGCTCGGCGTCGGAAATGGCGCTGATGTGCGAGTCGCTGCCGCGCCACGTGCGCGCGACCGGCATCTCGATCGCGTATGCGCTCGCGGTGACGATCTTCGGCGGCACCGCGCAGCTGATCGCGACCTGGCTCGTGAAGACGACCGGCAGCAAGCTCGCGCCGGCCGGCTACGTGGCCGCCTGCGTGGTGCTGTCGTTGATTGCGGTGGCGATGCTGCGCGAGACGGCACGGGATTCGATCGACTGATACGCGTCGCAGCACGGCACGACGGGCGGCGAGCGGCGATACGCGCTTACCGCCCGCGCACCACCCTCAGGTACGACGCGAGCATCGTCGCGAGTTCCTGCGCGGCCGGCGTCAGCGGCACGGCCGCGCGCTGCAGCAGGCAGATGTCCTGCGATTCGGCCTGTTCGCGTACGGGCACCTTCGCGAGCGCGCCGGCAAACGGCCCGTGCCGCGTCACGGCTTCGGTTTCGAGCGACAGGCAATCGGTCTGCGTGACGAGCTGCAGCGTCTCGAACATTCCTTCGACGGTGGCGAGGATCTTCGGCGGCGGCAGGCCGTGCACGTCGAAGTACGCGAGCAGCCGGTTGACGACGGGATCGGCGCTGAGATTCGGCGAGCGCGTGGACACCCACGCGTAGTCGGCCAGTTCGGCGAGCGATTGCGCATGCATCGCCGGATGCCCGTTGCGGCACACGACCACCGGCGCGGATGCACGCAGCGGCGTAACCGCGAGATCGGTCGTGTCGGTCTGCTTCGCGACCAGCGCGATCGCGAAATCGACCGCGCTTTCCCGCAGCCAGCCAATCATCATCCGCGACGTGCCGGTGCGCAGGTGGACGTCGACCTTGTCGAAGCGCGCGCGGAACGCGCTCAGCACCGGCGCGAACGCGTCGATCAGCGGTTCGGCCACGAGGCCGAGCGTGACGGTGCCTTCGTACGCGCCGCTCAGTTGGCGGATTTCCCGCTCGACCTGCTCGCATTCGCCGAGGATCGACCCGGAGCGCGCGAGCAGCCGCTGGCCGACGGCCGTCGGCACGATCCCGCGATTGGTGCGCGTGAACAGCGTCGCGCCGAGCGTCGCCTCGAGGCTCTGCAGCTGCTGCGTGACGCCGCTCTGCGCGAGATCGAGCGCGCGTGCGGCGGCGCGCAGGCTGCCGTGCTCGACGACGGCCTGGAAGATGCGGAGCTGGGAGAGCGTGAACGCCATGGGCAAGCGCGGGGCCGGTGATCGGTAAAAGTGATCATGATAAGGCAGCGGGCGATTCCGGCGACGGCGCGTGCGCACTACGATCGCAGGCAGTCCGGCTCGTGCCGTTTGCCCATCGTCCCGCCTTCGTCGACCATGAAACGTCCCTTCCTGCCGCTCGTTTCCCTATGCCTTGCGCTCGCGGCCGGTTCCGCGCACGCACTCGATGCGCGCGCCGTGCGCCTCGGTATCGATCCCACCTATCCGCCGATGGATTCGAAGGCGCCTGACGGCAGCCTGAAGGGCTTCGACGTCGATCTCGGCAACGAGATCTGCCGTCGCGCGCAGTTGCGTTGCCAGTGGGTCGAGCTCGAATTCTCCGGGATGATTCCCGCGCTGCAGGCGCGCAAGATCGACGCGATCCTGTCGTCGATGGCGATCACCGAGAAGCGCGAGAAGCAGATCCTGTTCTCGTCGAAGCTGTTCCGCTTCAAGTCGCGGCTCGTCGCGCGGGCCGGGAGCGGCGTCGACAGCACGACCGCGTCGCTTGCGGGCAAGCGCGTCGGCGTGCAGTCGGGCACGCAGTTCGAATCGTGGGCGCTCGCGCACTGGGCGCCGGCCGGTGTCGGCGTGATGCCGTACAAGAGCCAGGACGACGTGTTTGCCGATCTCGTCAACGGCCGCCTCGACGCGGCCTTGCTCGGCACCGTGGAGGCCGACTACGGCTTCCTGCGCACGCCGAAGGGCAAGGGCTTCGCGTTCGTCGGCGCACCGCTCGACCTGGGCGATCGCGGCGTCGGCATCGGCATGCGGCAGTCGGATACGGCGCTCAAGGCGTCGATCGACGGCGCGATCGCTTCGATGCTGAAGGACGGCACGTACGACCGGATCGCGAAGAAGTATTTCGACTTCAACCCGTACGGCGACTGAGCGCCGAGTCACCTCGACGTTTCACCCGCTTCTTCGTTTTCATTTCGTTCGGGACCACCGATGCAGATTCGCACCACGCCGCTCCTGTCGCCGTCGATCGGCACGCAGCGCACGCTGACGAGCTTTCATTTCGGGCCGGCCGACACCGGCCGCAAGATCTACCTGCAGGCCGCGCTGCACGCGGACGAGACGCCCGCGATGCTCGCGGCGTTCGTGCTGAAGCAGCGTCTCGCGCAGCTCGATGCCGACGGCCGGCTCGCAGCCGAGATCGTGCTCGTGCCGGTCGCCAATCCGGTCGGTCTCAATCATCATCTGCTCGGGCAGTTCATCGGCCGTTTCGATCTGGCGAGCGGCCGCAACTTCAATCGCGGCTTCCTGCCGCTCGCGGAGATCGCGGCGCATGCGCGCGACCGGCTCGGCGACGACGGCGAGCGCAATCGCGCGATCGTGCGCGAGTGCGTCGGCGCGGCGCTCGACGAGATCACGCCGCGCACGGAGTTCGACGCGCTGCAGCTCACGCTGCTGAAGCTGTCGCTCGACGCCGATGTGGTGATCGACCTGCATTGTTCGCTCGAAGCGGTGATGCATGTGTACACGAGCGAGACCGCATGGCCGGAAGTCGAGCCGCTCGCGCGTTATCTCGGCTCGGAGGTGTCGCTGCTCGCCGAGGATTCGGGCGGGCACGCGTTCGACGATGCGCATCACCTCCTGTGGTCGCAATTGCGGCAGCACTTGCCGGCGGGCACGCCGATGGCGGCCGGCACCGTGGCCGTGACGGTCGAGTGCCGCGGCCAGCGCGACGTGACGTACGACTATGCCGAACGCGATGCCGATGCGCTCGTCGACTATCTCGTCTGGCGCGGTGCGGTGCAGGGCGAACCCAAGCCGCTGCCGCCGCTCGCCGCGCCGGCCACGCCGCTCGCAGGCAGCGAGCAGTTCCATGCGCCGGTGAGCGGGATACTCGTGCACCGCGCGGCGATCGGCGCGACGATCCGCGCCGGCGATCCGCTGTTCGATATCGTCGATCCGCTGACGGACGCGATCACGACGATTTCGAGCGGCACCGACGGCGTGTTCTACATGCGCCGCGCGATTCGGTTCGTCACGGCGGGCGCACCGCTCGGCCGCGTGACGGGCACGGTGCCGGTGCGCAAGGGGATGTTGCTCGGCGCGTGAGCGGCGCAGTGTCCTACCCGTGTGCGACGCGGTTTCGTTCTTGTCAAATTGACCGCGGTTCCGTGCGTCACTAAATTGTGCGGCGCGGAGTTCGCTCCGTGTTCCGTGAGAAGAACGTTGTAACCAAGTGGAGTTGATACGGGCAGCCCTGGGCTGCCCGTTTTTTTGCGGTGCGCCTACGGCAACGCGCTGTGGCGAAGGTCGTGAAACAGGTCGTAGACGAGCGTGCATGCTGTTCGGCAGCGATGTCAATTCGCCAGACAGTGTCTGGCGAATCTTCCCCGGCACTGGTACGCCCGAGGCGACTCGACGAACTGGCGCAGTGCTTCACGCTGCCGTGGTCGGCCTATGTGCGGCTGCTGTCGGTCAAGGACGACCAGGCCTCACCCCCGCCGCGCCACCAGCTCCGACACCGTCTGCGCGGCCTGCTGCAGTGGCCCGAGAAACTCCTTCACCATCTGCTTCGCGGTATGCCGCTGCGCGTTGCCGCTGATGTTCATCGCCGCGATGATCTGCCCGCGCCGGTTGCGGATCGGCGCGGACAACGACATCAGCCCCACTTCGAGCTCCTGGTCGACCACTGCCCAGCCCTGCTGGCGTACCTGCGCGATCGCCGCCTTCAGTTCGCCGAGGTCGGTGATCGTGCGCGGCGTATGCGCGCGGATGCCGCTTTGCGCGAGCGTCTCGTCGAGCTCGGCGTCGTCGAGCGCGGACAGCAGCACACGGCCCATCGACGTGCAGTACGCGGGCAGCCGGCTGCCGATCGACAGGTTGATCGTCATGATCTTGCGGGTCGGCACGCGCAGCACGTAGACGATCTCGGTGCGGTCGAGCACGGCCGCCGAGCAGCTTTCGTGGATCTGCGCGGACAGTTGTTCCATCACGGGATCGGCGAGATTCCAGAACGGCATCGACGTCAGGTACGCGAAACCGAGTTCGAGGATCTTCGGCGTGAGCCGGAACAGCCGGCCGTCGGCCTCGACGTAGCCGAGCGTCTGCAGCGTGAGCAGGATCCGGCGCGCGCCCGCGCGCGTGAGCCCGGTGGCCGAGGCGACCTCGGTGAGCGTCTGCTCCGGGCGCGCCGCGTCGAACGCGCGGATCACCGCAAGGCCGCGCGCGAACGACTGGACATAGGAGTCGCCGGGTTTCGTCTGAATGTCTTCGGTTGTCATGAGCGCCTGGAATATCGTGCAGCCGAGAAGATAGCGCACGGGGCCCGGCACGCCAACCGCGCGGCGGACCGCGCGCTTGACAGGTCGTCCCCGCACTCCCTATGATGCGTTGAACGTTCGATACACGATCTTATGTTCGTATACAGAACATTTAAGCGCATCCCGACGGGCAATGCAAGGGGCGCGCCCTGTTCATTCCCCCAGCCTGTCCTGGGACCGGAGACACTGATGACCGAAGCTTTTTTGTGTGATGCGATCCGTACGCCGATCGGGCGTTACGGCGGTGCACTGTCCGGCGTGCGCGCCGACGATCTGGGCGCGGTGCCGCTCAAGGCGCTCGTCGAGCGCAACCGCGACGTCGACTGGACGGCGATCGACGACGTGATCTACGGCTGCGCGAACCAGGCCGGTGAGGACAACCGCAACGTCGCGCGCATGTCGGCGCTGCTCGCAGGGCTGCCGCAGGGCGTGCCGGGTTCGACGATCAACCGCCTGTGCGGTTCCGGGATGGATGCGGTCGGCGTGGCCGCGCGTGCGATCAAGTCCGGCGAGGCCGCGCTGATGGTCGCGGGCGGCGTCGAGAGCATGACGCGCGCGCCGTTCGTGATGGGCAAGGCCGCGAGCGCGTTCGCGCGCCAGGCCGACATCTACGATACGACGATCGGCTGGCGCTTCGTCAATCCGCTGATGAAACAGCTGCACGGCGTCGATTCGATGCCGGAGACGGCCGAGAACGTCGCGGTCGACTACGACATCAGCCGCGCCGACCAGGACCTGTTCGCGCTGCGCAGCCAGCAGAAGGCCGCGCGCGCGCAGCAGGACGGTACGCTGGCCGAGGAAATCGTCGCGGTCACGATCGCGCAGAAGAAGGGCGATCCGCTGGTCGTGTCGCGCGACGAGCATCCGCGCGAGACGTCGCTCGAAACGCTGGCGAAGCTGAAGGGCGTCGTGCGCCCGGACGGCTCGGTGACGGCCGGCAATGCGTCGGGCGTCAACGACGGCGCCGCCGCGCTGCTGCTCGCGAACGAGGAAACCGCGAAGCGCTTCGGCCTGACGCCGCGCGCCCGCGTGCTCGGGATCGCGACGGCCGGCGTCGCGCCGCGCGTGATGGGCATCGGCCCCGCGCCGGCCACGCAGAAGCTGCTCGCCCGGCTCGGGATGACGATCGACCAGTTCGACGTGATCGAGCTGAACGAGGCATTCGCGTCGCAAGGTCTCGCGGTGCTGCGCATGCTCGGCGTGGCCGACGACGATCCGCGCGTGAACCCGAACGGCGGCGCGATCGCACTGGGCCATCCGCTCGGCGCGTCGGGCGCGCGTCTCGTGACCACCGCGATGTATCAGCTGCATCGCACGAACGGCCGCTTTGCGCTGTGCACGATGTGTATCGGCGTCGGCCAGGGCATCGCGATCGCGATCGAGCGCGTCTGACCTACGTCACACGGCGAAGCGGCAGCGCACGCGCCGCTTCGTCCAATTCGAATGGATGCGCGGCACGAGGTTCTCGTGCCGCGCATCGTCGTTAACCGGCCTGCGACAACTCCTTGAGGCGCGCATCGAGCGCGTCGATCTCGGTGTCCGCGAACACTTCGATGCCATGTTCGCGCAGCAACGCCGCCGTGACACCGGCGCCCGCGTGCCGCCGGTTCTCGAAACTCCCGTCATAAATGAACGTGCTGCCGCACGACGGACTGCCGTCGGCGAGGATCGCGAAGCGGCAATCGTGCGCGCGCGCAAGGGCCAGCGCGGTGTGCGCGCCGGATACGAACGGCGCCGTCACGTCGGTGCCGTTCACGTCGACGATGCGCGCGGCGCCTGCCAGCACCCGCTGCCCCGATTCGCCGTTGGCGATTTCGGCGGGCGGGCGCGGCACGCTGAAGCCGCCGGCCAGTTCGGGGCAGACGGGCACGAGGCGCCCTTCGCGCTGCCACCGTTCGAGCGCCTCGTGCGCGGCGGTCCTGGCCGAGCCGTTGTAACGGACCGGATGACCGATCACGCACAGGCTGACGAGGATTTTCGGCATGGCTTGCGGCTGCGCTTCGTTCTGCAATTTCGCTCTCCGTGATGCGGTGATAGCCGATGGCGGCCGTGGCAAAGCGGGAAAGTCCACGCTTCACCCGTGCGCCGGTGCGTCAGGCCGTCGGTCCTTCCAGATGAATGTCTTCCGGTTCGAGCGCGTACAGCGTCGGATCAGGCGACGCGCTGACCGTGAAGCCGAGCCGCAGGTAGAAGTCGATCGTGTTCCGCGACGGCGTCGCGGACACATACAGGCGCGCAGCGCCCATCGCGCGTGCCTGCTCGCGGGCCGCGCGGTAGAGCTGCTGGCCGAGCCCGCAGCCGCGCCAGTCGTGGCTCACGTGCAGGAACTTCAACTGCAGCATGTCGCCGTGCGGGCCGAGCGGCTGGCTGTCGACGAAGACCGCCGCGACGAGCCGCGCGCCGTCGAACATGCCGAGACACCAGCCGCCGCGATCGTGGCAGTCGAGCAGGATCGGCGTGTAGTGGTCGGCTTCGCCGTCGGGCCAGCCCGCGACGTCATAAAAATCGGGAACGAGATGCAGCGCGCCGCCGCGCAGTACGTACAGGTGCTCGATGATCTCGCGCCGGTCGATGGTCCACACGAGCGGCACGTCGTCGCGCGTGAGCAGGCGGGCGGACAGCGCGTCGCGTTCGGCGGCGGTGCGGCGCGTCATGCGGCCTCCCGATGCGCGGCGATCGCATACATCAGCGGCAGGCGCGGCATGTGATCGGGCGGCACCATCCGGCGGCCGTCCAGCTCGCGCATGCCGTCGAAGCCCTTCCAGCCGTTCGCGTACGGATATTCGGTCAGGCGGTCGATCGCGAGCCCGGCCGATACGAGTGCGTTCACGACTTCGCCGATGCCCCACATGAACTCGTAGCTCGGATGCGGGTTCGCGAAATCGACGACGCCCGGATGGTCGTGCTGCGCGCCGAGCCCCGTGCCGGATGCGGCCACGTAATCGCCGACGCCTGCCGGCTCCTCGGTCGCATCGCCTTTGAAATAGTCGTAGTGCGGCTTCCAGTGTTCGTCGAAATACAGCGCGAACGGATGGAACTCGACCATCGCGAAACGGCCGCCGGGCGCGAGCAGCGCGGCGATCCCGCGGGCCCACGCGTTCAGGTCGGACAGCCAGCAGATCGCGCCATACGACGTGAACACGCGATCGAAGCGTTCGCCGCGCGCGGCGGCCTCGGGCATCCAGTCGAGCACGTCGGCGCGCTCGAAGCGTGCGGGCAGGCCCGCGTCGGCCGACAGTTGCCGTGCGAAGGCGATCGCTTCGTCGGAGATGTCGACGCCCGTCGCGTCCGCGCCGTCGCGCACGAGGCTCAGCGTGTCCTGCCCCGCGTTGCACTGCAGGTGCAGCAGCCGCAGCCCGCTGACGTCGCCGAGCAGTTCGCGTTCTTCCGGGAAGAGCGTCGAGCCGCCTGCGCGGAAAAATGCGGCCTGATCGCCTTTATGACTGTTATGCGCGACTGTCGCCGTATTCCAGGACAGCCGATTCAGTTCGTGCAATGCCTTTTTCATCGAATTCGAATACCGATTGAATGGAGCAGGATAGACGGAATCGTTTCGCCGCGTGCAACGGCCGGCGGCGTCGGCGTGCCGTGCGGCCAGGCTGGGCGGTGCGGCGTGATATGTGGATGAACGCGCGCAGCGAATATTGCCGGATTATTTGATCGAAATCATGGCGGCCGCCGAATTGAATATTTTATGCGATCAAAGGGTAAGGTTTTTCCCCAATATGCCGACAGTAAGTGAAGACCGTCGTAAAGCGATAAACCGTTTTTCGGCTACTGAGCGTGAAGTCAGCGCGACGCGGACGTCAGATCCGCTTTTCGGAGCCTTGCATGCGCAACAACCAGCCCGTTACCCAACAGGAATTCGATTTTCCCGACGACGTCACGCTGATGTCGACGACCGACGCAGACAGCATCATCACGTACGCCAACACGACGTTCGCGCAGGTGAGCGGCTTCACGAACGAGGAACTCGTCGGCCAGCCGCACAACGCGGTGCGCCACCCGGACATGCCGCGCGAAGCGTTTGCCGACATGTGGGCGACGCTCAGGCGCGGCGAGCCCTGGACCGCGCTGGTGAAGAACCGCCGCAAGAACGGCGACCACTACTGGGTGCGTGCGAACGCGATTCCGGTGATGCGAAACGGCGAGCCGCAAGGCTACATGTCGGTGCGGACGAAGGCGCCGCACGACGAGTCCGCGGCCGCCGACGCGCTGTATCGCGCGTTCCGCGAAGGCAAGGCCGGCCAGCGCCGGTTCCACAAGGGGCTGGTGATTCGTACGGGGCTGCTGCGCATCGCGTCGCTGTCGCAGACGATGTCGGTGCGCGCGCGCGTGCACTCGGCGCTGTGCGTGCTCGCGCCGGCGGTCGTTGGCGCGGGCTGGGCATGCGGGCTGGCGGGCGGCGGGCTCGCGGCGTTTGCCGGCGTGACGGTCGGCGTGGCGGCGGCGGCCGGCCTGTGGCTCGATGCGCAGATCGTGCGTCCGCTGAAGCGGCTGCACGACCAGGCGCTGAACGTCGCGACCGGCGAAAGCCGGCGCGGCGTGCGGATGAACCGTGTCGACGAGATCGGCATGACGCTGCGCACGATCAACCAGCTCGGTTTGATGTTCCGCTGGCTCGTCGACGACGTCAGCGAGCAGGTGCACAACGTGCAGCGCGCGAGCAACGAGATCGCGCAGGGCAACAACGACCTGAGCGCGCGCACCGAGCAGGCGGCGTCGAGCGTGCAGGAGACGGCCGCGTCGATGGCCGAGATGACGGCGACCGTCGACAGCAACGCGGAGACCGCGCTGCAGGCGAACCGGCTCGCGATGTCGGCGAGCGAGGCGGCGGGGCGCGGCGGGCAGGCGGTGGGCGAGGTTGTCACGACGATGAGCGACATCACGGCCAGCTCGCGCAAGATCGCCGACATCATCGGCGTGATCGACGGCATCGCGTTCCAGACCAACATTCTTGCGCTGAACGCGGCGGTGGAAGCGGCACGCGCGGGCGAACAGGGGCGCGGCTTCGCGGTGGTCGCGGGTGAAGTGCGGGCACTCGCGCAGCGCAGCGCGAATGCGGCGAAGGAGATCAAGACGCTGATCGGCGCGAGCGTCGAGCGCGTCGAATCGGGCGCACGGCGCGTGGACGAGGCGGGCAAGACGATGGAGGATATCGTCGCGCAGGTGAAGCGCGTGTCGGACCTGATCGCGGAGATCAGCTCGTCGACGGCCGAGCAGAGCACGGGGGTTGCGCAGGTCGACCAGGCGGTCGTGCATCTGGACAACATCACGCAGCAGAACGCGGCGCTGGTCGAGCAGAGCACGGCGGCGTCGGAGAGCCTGAAGCAGCAAGCGACGCGGCTGGTGGATGCGGTGAACGTGTTCCGGTGATCGTCGAGGCGCGCATGTGATGTGCGCGCCAAATCAAACCATCCGGGTTGACGCGCGCAATGCGCGTTCAGATTTTTCGATTCATTGAAAATGCGGAAAACGAGAAATATTCGTATTCAGGATTTCACGTTTTTGATTTGGATCAATTCAGGCGAATTACGTTGAATCGTCAGATGAATATCCGCCAAACCGTTGCCAGTCATGGTGTTTAGTTTCATCCATAAACAATGTTTTCGGTAAAAACAAGATAATGCTTTTCTAATGCATATTTTCCCGAATACACCATAATGTTTTCGTGGAATTTGCCGAAAGCGCAGGGGTAAGACCAACGTGCATGCGGACAGGCCGTCATGCGCGGCGTCTCGAATCAATCGACAAGCGGACGCAAGATCCGTTACCCGGAGCCCCACACCATGCGCAACAACCAGCCCGTCACGCAACGCGAATTCGATTTTCCCGATGACGCGACCCTGATGTCGACCACCGACGCGAACAGCTACATCACCTACGCGAACGCGGCCTTCATCCAGGTCAGCGGATTTTCCCCCGAAGAGATCGAAGGCCAGCCGCACAACGTCGTGCGCCACCCGGACATGCCGAAGGAGGCGTTCGCCGACATGTGGGCGACGCTCAAGGGCGGCGAGCCGTGGACCGCGCTCGTGAAGAACCGCCGCAAGAACGGCGATCACTACTGGGTGCGCGCGAATGCGATTCCGGTGATGCGTAACGGCCAGCCGAAGGGCTACATGTCGGTGCGCACGAGGGCGACGCGCGACGAGATCGCGGCCGCGGAGGCGCTCTACAAGGAATTCCGTGAAGGGCACGCCGGCAACCGGCATTTTCACAAGGGGCTGATCGTCCGCAAGGGCGTGGCCGGATTCACGTCGCTGTTCCAGACGATGTCGGTGCGCGCGCGGCTCCATGCGTCGCTGTGCGTGCTCGCGCCGGTCGTGGTGGCCGGCGGCTGGGCGTGCGGGCTGGCCGGCGGCGGGCTCGCGGCATTTGCCGGTGTGACGGCCGGCGCGGCGGCTGCCGCGGCGCTGTGGCTCGATGCACAGATTGCGCGCCCGCTGATGCAGTTGCGCGACGAGGCGCTGCGCGTGGCGACCGGCGAAAGCCGCAGCGGCGTGCGGATGAACCGTGTCGACGAAATCGGGATGACGCTGCGCACGATCAACCAGCTCGGCCTGATGTTCCGCTGGCTCGTCGACGACGTCAGCGAACAGGTGTTGAACGTGCAGCGCGCGAGCAACGAGATCGCGCAGGGCAACAACGACCTGAGCGCGCGCACCGAGCAGGCGTCGACGAGCGTGCAGCAGACGGCCGCGTCGATGGCCGAGATGACGGCGACCGTGTCGAGCAATGCGGAGACGGCGCTGCAGGCGAACCAGTTGTCGGTATCGGCGAGCGACGCGGCCGAGCGCGGCGGGCAGGCGGTGAGCGAGGTGGTCGCGACGATGAACGACATCACGGCCAGCTCGCGGAAGATCTCGGACATCATCGGCGTGATCGACGGCATCGCGTTCCAGACCAACATCCTTGCGCTGAACGCCGCGGTGGAGGCGGCGCGGGCCGGCGATCAGGGGCGCGGTTTCGCGGTGGTTGCGGGCGAGGTGCGGGCGCTTGCGCAACGCAGCGCGAATGCGGCGAAGGAGATCAAGACGCTGATCGGCGCGAGTGTCGAGCGGGTCGAATCGGGCGCACGGATCGTCGATGGCGCGGGCAAGACGATGGAGGACATCGTCACGCAGGTGAAGCGCGTGTCGGATTTGATCGCGGAGATCAGCTCGTCAACGGCCGAGCAGAGCACCGGGGTTGCGCAGGTCGACCAGGCAGTCGTGCACCTGGACAACATTACGCAGCAGAACGCGGCGCTGGTCGAGCAGAGCACGGCGGCGTCGGAGAGCCTGAAGCAGCAGGCGACGCGGCTGGTGGAGGCGGTGAACGTGTTTCGGTGATGAGCGGTGGAAGAAGTGACGCGGGCACGACGGAGAGAGAGGGACGCCGGCCCGCGTCGGACCGCCCGGTTCCGGCCGGGCGGTCAGGGCCTGTCGCCGGAGCGCCAGGCCCCGAACCGTTAGACGGCGAGGCAGAGGTACTTGATCACGACGTAGTCGTCGATGCCGTAGTGCGAGCCTTCGCGGCCGAGGCCCGACTGCTTCACGCCACCGAACGGCGCGACCTCGTTCGAGATCAGGCCCGTGTTCACGCCGACCATCCCGTATTCGAGCGCTTCGGCAACCTTCCACACGCGGCCGATGTCGCGGCTGTAGAAGTACGCGGCCAGGCCGAACTCGGTGTCGTTCGCGAGGCGGATCACTTCGTCGTCGCTGCCGAACTTGAACAGCGGCGCGAGCGGCCCGAACGTCTCTTCCTTCGCGACCTTCATCGCCGGCGTGACACCCGTCAGCACGGTCGGCTCGAAGAAGCCATGGCCGAGCGCGTGGCGCTTGCCGCCCGTCACGACGGTCGCGCCCTTCGCGAGCGCGTCCTCGATGTGCGCCTCGACCTTCAGCACTGCGGCTTCGTTGATCAGCGGACCTTGCGTGACGCCCGGCTCCGTGCCGCGCCCCACCTTCAGCTGGCCGACCGCTGCCGCGAGCTTCTGCGCGAACTGGTCGTACACGGCTTCATGCACGTAGAAACGGTTCGTGCACACGCAGGTCTGGCCGCTGTTGCGGTACTTCGATGCGATCGCGCCCTGCACGGCCGCATCGAGATCCGCATCGTCGAACACGATGAACGGTGCGTTGCCGCCGAGCTCCAGCGACACCTTCTTGACCGTCGCCGCGCATTGCGACATCAGCAGGCGGCCGACCGGCGTCGAGCCAGTGAACGACAGCTTGCGCACGATCGGGTTCGACGTCAGTTCGCCGCCGATCGCCTTCGGGTCGCCCGTGACGACGCTGAACACGCCCGCCGGCACGCCCGCGCGCTCGGCCAGCACGGCCATCGCGAGCGCCGAGAACGGCGTCGCTTCAGCCGGCTTCACGACGATCGGGCAGCCTGCGGCAAGCGCCGGGCCGACCTTGCGCGTGATCATCGCCGCCGGGAAGTTCCACGGCGTGATCGCCGCGCACACGCCGATCGCTTCCTTCGTCACGACGATGCGCTTGTCGCTCGCCGGCGTCGGGATCGTGTCGCCGTACACGCGCTTGCCTTCTTCCGCGAACCACTCGAGGAACGAGGCGGCATAGCCGATCTCGCCCTTCGCTTCGGCCAGCGACTTGCCCTGCTCGGTGGTCAGGATCAACGCGAGATCGTCGGCGTTTTCCATCATCAGGTCGTGCCACTTGCGCAGGACGACCGCACGTTCCTTCGCGGTCTTCTTGCGCCACGCCGGCCAGGCGGCGTTCGCGGCTTCGATCGCGTGACGCGTCTCGGCCGTGCCCATCGCCGGCACCGTGCCGAGCAGGCCGCCCGTCGCCGGATTGCGGACTTCGAACGTCTCGCCGTTCGTCGCGCCTTGCCATTCCCCGTTGACGTACGCCTGCTGGCGGAACAACGACGGGTCTTTCAGTGCCAGGGTTTCCTGAACCGTGCTCATATGAATCACCTGCTTCGAAAAGGACGGATGAAACGGCCGCCGCCGTCATGAAGACGGCGGCGGCGCATTCAGTGGATGAAGTCGACGGACACTCAGGCCGGCACGCCGACCGTTTCCTTCAGCACTTCCTCGAGGATCACGAGCGCTTCGTCGAACACGGCTTGCGGGATCGTCAGCGGGAACAGGAAGCGCACGACGTTCGAGTACACGCCGCACACGAGCAGCAGCAGGCCGCGCTCGAGCGCACGCGCCTGCACGCGCTTCGTGAATTCCGCATCCGGCTCGCCCGAGCCCGGCTTCAGGAACTCGACCGCGATCATCGCGCCCGGGCCGCGCACGTCGGCGATCTGCGGCACGTCGGCCTGCAGGGCGTTCAGCTTCGCCTTCAGCACGTCGCCGAGTTGCGTCGCGCGCTCGCACAGCTTCTCTTCGTCGATGATCTCGAGCACCGCGTGCGCCGACGCGACGGCCAGCGGGTTGCCCGCGTACGTGCCGCCCAGGCCGCCGGGCGCTGCCGCGTCCATCACGTCCGCACGGCCGACGACGCCCGACAGCGGCATGCCGCCGGCGAGGCTCTTCGCCATCGTGATCAGGTCGGCCAGCACGTCGTAGTGCTGCATCGCGAACAGCTTGCCGGTACGCGCGAAGCCCGTCTGCACTTCGTCGGCGATCAGTAGGATGCCGTGCTCGTTACAGATCTTGCGCAGTGCGCGCACGAATTCGGCCGGCGCCGGGTTGAAGCCGCCTTCGCCCTGGACCGGTTCGAAGATGATCGCGGCGACGCGCTTCGGATCGATGTCGGCCTTGAACAGCATCTCGATCGCCTTGATCGAGTCGGCGGTCGTCACGCCGTGCACGGCGTTCGGGTACGGGGCGTGGAACACATCGCCCGGGAACGGGCCGAAGTTCAGCTTGTACGGGGCGACCTTGCCGGTCAGCGCCATGCCCATCATCGTGCGGCCGTGGAAGCCGCCCGAGAACGCGATGACGCCCGGACGGCCGGTCGCTGCGCGCGCGATCTTGATCGCGTTCTCGACGGCTTCCGCGCCGGTCGTGAAGAACGCGGTCTTCTTCGGGAAATCGCCCGGCGCGCGGTCGTTGATCTTTTCAGCCAGCTCGACGTACGACGCGTACGGGACGATCTGGTACGCGGTGTGCGTGAAGTTGTTCAGCTGATCCGCGATCGCCTTGACGATCTTCGGGTGGCGGTGGCCGGTGTTCAGCACCGCGATGCCGGCGGCGAAATCGATGAAGCGGCGGCCTTCGACATCCCACAGTTCCGCGTTCTCGGCGCGGGCTGCGTAGAAATCGCACATCACGCCAACGCCGCGCGGGGTGGCGGCGTTCTTGCGGGCCTGCAGGTCGGCATTCTTCACGGTCATCTCCTTGATGTTCTTTCCGGTGAGTAGAAATCGGGCGCTTCGACCGCCCATGGAGGCGACTATAATCACATTTGGCTCTGGCAATCAGAGCCATTTCAATAAATATTCAGGAGCCAATCATGCGCGCGAGCGTGTTGTCGGACTGGCTGGCGCAGCGCCTCGTGCGCGGCGGCGAACAGCCGATCTACCGGCAGCTTCACCGGCTGCTGCAACAGGCGATCCTGTCGCGCGAACTGCCGGCCGGCACGCGCGTGCCGTCGTCGCGGCTCCTGGCCGCCGAGCTCGGGATCGCGCGCAACACGGTCACGCAGGTTTACGAGCAGCTTGCACTCGAAGGCTACGTGAACTCGGCGACCGGCCGCGGCACGTTCGTCGCCGACAGCGCGCCGGACGAGATCGTCGGCGCGCCGACCGACGCGGCCGCCGCGCGCCCGGCGCTCGTGCAGCCGTCCGCGCGGCGGTTGTCCGCGCGCGGCACGCGGCTCGTCGAAGGCGCCGGCGTGTCGAAGCGGCAGGGCGGCGCGTTCATGCCGGGCGTGCCCGATGTGTCGCGATTTCCGGCGCGCGTGTGGACGCGGCTGCACAACAAGTACTGGCGGCGCCTGCGCCCCGACCTGCTGACCTACGCGCCGGGCGGCGGGCTCGCGCTGTTGCGCGAGGCGCTGGCCGACTACCTGCGCACGTCGCGCTCGGTGCGCTGCACGCCCGAGCAGATCGTGATCACGACCGGTATCCACCAGTCGATCGACCTGGCGGTGCGGCTCTTGACCGACCCGGGCGACGCGATCTGGACCGAGGATCCGTGCTACTGGGGCGTGCGCAGCGTGCTGAACGTGTCGGGGCTGACGACGCGGCCGATCCCGGTCGACGACGAAGGGATCGCGCCATCGGCCGCCGATCTCGCCGAGCCGCCGAAGCTGATGCTGGTCACGCCGTCGCACCAGTATCCGCTCGGGATGGTGATGAGCCTCGCGCGGCGGCGGATGCTGCTCGAATACGCGCGCCAGCACGGCTGCTGGATCATCGAGGACGACTACGACAGCGAATTCCGCTACGGCAGCCGGCCGCTCGCGTCGCTGCAGGGTCTCGATACGGCCGGGCAGGTGATCTATGTCGGCAGCTTCGGCAAGACGCTGTTCCCGGGGCTGCGGGTCGGCTACCTGGTCGCACCGGAGCCGCTCGCGGAAAGTTTCGCGACCGCCAGCGCCGAGCTGTATCGCGAAGGTCAGTTGCTGCAGCAGGCGGTGCTGGCCGAATTCATCGCGGAAGGGCACTTCGTGTCGCATATCCGCAAGATGCGCACGTTATATGGGCAGCGCCGCGAGGTGCTGCTCGATGCGGTCGCGCAGCGCTATGGCGACACGCTGCACGCGCTCGGCAGCGATGCGGGGCTGCATCTGGTCACGCAGTTGCCGAACGGCGTCGACGATCGCGCGGTCGCGCAGGCCGCGCTCGAACGCAATATCGTCGTGCGGCCGTTGTCGGGGTATTACGCGGATCGCGAACGGGCGGCGTCGGGGTTGCTGCTCGGCTATGCGTGCGTGCCGGAGGACGAGATCGCGACCGCGTTCGCGACGCTCGCCGAGGCGATCGACGAGCGGGCGTTTGGTCGGGTGGTCGAGGTGGCTTGAGCGGTGTATTCGACGGCGGTATCGCGTGGCGATGCCCGCCGTGGCCATCGATACCGGACGGCGGCGTGCGCTGCGCACCACGAAGAGCACGCGCGTTGTGCAGACCCTGCCGTGAACCTCAATACCCGATCCACACCGCGAACGTCAGCACGACGCACGACAGCGCCAGCAGCGTCAGGAACAGCGGCAGCACGAAGCGGATCCACGCACCGAAATCGACGCGTGCGGTAGCCAGATACGCGAGCAGCATCCCGGACGTCGGCGTGACGAGGTTCGTCAGCCCGCCGCCGAGTACGAACGCGAGCACCGACGTCTGGCCGCTCACGCCGGAGAGCTGCGCGATCGGCCCGATGATCGGCATGCTGACCGCGGCCTTGCCCGACACCGACGGAATGAACACGTCGAGCACCATCTGCACTCCCATCAGCCCGTTCGCGACCCACACCGGCGACTGCCCGTCCGCGAGTCGCGTGAAGAAGTGGATCAGCGTGTCGAGCACGAGGCTGTTCTGCAGCAGCAGTTCGACGGACGCGGCGAGCCCCATCAACAGCGCGGCGAGGATCATGTTCTTCATCCCGTCGACGAACGCGTCCGCCGCACTGCGCGAATCGAGCCCGCCGATCACGGCCGTCACGATGCTCACGAACGTATAGAACGCCGCCAGCTCGACGTTGCCCCACTTCAGTTCGCGCGTGCCGTAGATCAGCATCGCGACCGCCGCGGCGAACACGGCCAGCGTCGCCTTGTGGCGCAACGACAGCTTCGCGGTTGTGTGTGCGGCATGGCCGGCGGCGGTCTGCCCGGCGCGATAGCCGGTGCTGCGCACGTAGCGCAGCAGGTACAGGATGCCGATCGTCAGGAAGACGACGAACACGGCCGCGCGCAACGCGACGCCGCTGAACAGCGGCACGCCGACGAGCGGCTGCGCGACGGCCAGCGCGAGCGGGTTCGTCACCGACGCGATATAGCCGATCTTCGCGGCGAGCGCGACCAGTGCGACCGCGAACAGGTCGGAGAGACCCAGGCGCCGCGCGATCACGACCACCATCGGAATGATCACGAGGTACTCGGAGATGAAGCCGAGCAGCGTGCTGCCGAGCCCGATCAGGATCATCAGCATCGGTGTCAGCAGGTACGCATTGTTGCCGGTGAGCTGCAGCAGCCGGTCGATGCCCGCGTCGACCACGCCGGTGCGGCGCATCACGCCGAACATCCCGCCGACGAACATCACCATCACGATCAGCGGCGCGTTCTTCAGCAATCCTTCCGGTATCGCGACGAATGCCGAGACGAGGCTCGCGGGCATCGCATGCGTGGGCGTGCTGTGGCTGACCGCCGGTGCAACGAGCGTCGTGAGCGCGGTGGCCTTCGGCACCACGTGATAGGTGCCCGGCACGACGAGCCGGCCGTTGCGCTCGAAGCGGCCGGAATCGACGCTCCACGTGAGCGCGATCGCGACGGCCAGCACCCACAGCATCATCACGACCGGATGCAGCATCTTGCCGTGCGGATGCGGCGCGCGGCCGGCGTGGGCCGATGCGTCGCCGGGCGCATTGCCGGCCGCGTCGTGGGTCGCTGCGTCAGCCGGTGCCGCGAGCGGGGTGGCGTCGGCGGCGCGTGCGCCGGCAGGGTTCGGAGAAGAGGCGGTCATCGGATCCTCGTCGGAGAAGGAAGCGGGCCGTCAGGCCGGTTGCAGCGCGGCGCGCGCCGGGACGTAGCCGAGTTCGGCGGAAATCGCGAGGCTGCACGCCTGCAGTCGTTCGAGATAGTCGGGAATGTCGGCGTGGCTCACGCGCGCCTCGGGCCCCGTCACGCTGACTGATGCGACTGTCGCCCCCGTCAGGTCGCGCACCGGCACCGCGATCCCGACCGCGCCGGGCGTCACCTCGCCGCTGCTCACCGCGTAGCCTTTGCGCGCGACCGCGTCGAGTTCGCCGGCGAGCTTCGCCGGATCGTCGGCGTGCCCGTTTCGGCGCAGTTGCGCGAGATAGTCGTCGCGCACCGCGTCGGGCGCGAACGCGAGCAGCACCTTGCCCGATGCGCCGAAATTGATCGGCCGGCGGTTGCCGACCGCGCCGACGGTGCGCACCGTGTGCGTCGTTTCGCAGCGCGCGACGCACACGGATTCGAGCCCTTCACGCACGCGCAGCACGATGGTCTCGTTGATCGCCTGGTTGAGCGCGAGCATGTGCCGGTGCGCGGCGCGCACGAGCGCGTTCTGCTGCGACGCGGCCACGCCGATCACGAACGCCTGCGGGCCGAGCGCATAGGTGGACGTGCGCGGATCCTGCACGACGAAGCGGTGCAGTTCGAGCGTGCACAGCATCCGGTACGTGCGCGACTTGTTGATGCCGAGCTGCGACGCGAGCTCGGTCACGCCGAGGTTCGGATGCTCGGCCACGTAGGTCAGCAGCTTCAGTGCGCTGTCGACGGCGTCGACGATGTAGGTCGTCATGCGGTGTCTCCCTGCGGCGCGATGCGCGCGCGGACGTAATCGGCGAGTGCGTCGAGATACGCGTCGACCGAGCGCTTCAGCGTGGCGAAGCCCGCGTGTTTCGCGAACGCGGCCTCATCCATGTACAGCGCGCGGTTGAATTCGATCTGGATGCTGTGGCGCTGCCGCGCGGGATCGGCGAGCGCGGTCAGCAGGTCGCCGCCCTGGTACGGGTCGTTGACCTGCACGCGATAGCCGGCGTCGGCGAACCATTGCGCGGTCCACGTGGTGAAGGCCGGGTCGGCGGTCGTCCCGCGTCGATCGCTGACGACGACGTCCGGCCGCCATGCGCCGGCGTCGACGTTCATCGCGTTGCCGCGCGACTTCATCGAATGGCAGTCGATATGCCACAGCGCGCCGTGCGCGGCGTGCAGCGGCTCGGCGATGCCGGCGAGCGCGTGGCGGTACGGCAGGTAGTACGCGTCGATCCGGTGGCGTACTGCCTCGAGCGTCAGCTTGCGGTCGTACAGCGGCACGCCGGGCAGCGCGTCGCGCCGGATCAGCCCCATCCCGCGCTGCGTGTACGGCTGAGGCGACAGCGGCTCGGGCCACGGCTCGGCGAGCAGCGTTGCGTCGATGTCGGTTTCCGCGCGGTTCGGATCGATGTACGCGCGCGGAAACGTCGCGCCGAGCAACGTGCCGCCGCGCGCGGGCGTGCCGGCCCACAGTTCGTCGACGTACGCGTCCCACGTCGTGCGGATCGCGTCATCGGGCGCAACGGTGGCGAAGTCCGGCGGATACGCGATGCCGCTGTGCGGCGAATCGACGACGATCGGCAGGGCCGGCACCGTCGGCGTCGCGACGAAATACGCAGGCGATGCGCCGGCAGTCGCGTTGTTGCAATTAAACGTCAGCATGGGGATCAGGTTCTTTACCTAGTTTCTCGAAGCGTCTCGTGCGTTTGTTTTAAACATTAAAACAGCGTATCAATATTTCACAACGACTGAAAATCGCGGTCAAGGGCTTTTTACGATGCCGGGATTGCGTGTCGTGATCGGGCTGGAATGACCGTGTTTATTGGACTTGTTTCATTCCTTGAAACGCCTGTGGATTCAGAGGTATTCGACTCCCATGTGAGATTTTTGACATCGCTTGACGCTTTAAATCGCCGAATTCGACAATTAGTAAGACGATGTTTTATTCAATAAAACACGCGTCGAGCGAAATAAATCGCTCCCCATGTTCAATCGATAAAAGGGGTCGGAGATGAAGCGAAAAGGAATGGCGGTCGCGCTGGCGGGACTCGCAACGGTGGCGGGCGCGATGCACGCGCATGCACAGTCGAGCGTGACGCTGTACGGCGTGGTCGATTCGGGGATCACGTATACCAACAACCAGAACGGCCACGCCGCGTGGCAGGCGACCGGCGGCAACGAGCAGGGCACGCGCTTCGGGCTGCTCGGCAAGGAAGACCTCGGCGGCGGCACGCGCGCGGTGTTCCGGCTCGAGAACGGCTTCAACATCGAGAGCGGCGCCGCGAGCCAGGGCGGCCGGCTGTTCGGGCGCCGCGCGTACGTCGGGCTGGAAAACGACCGCTGGGGCACGCTGACGATGGGTCGCCAGTACAACGCGGCGCAGGAAGTGCTGGAGCCGCTGCAGATCGGCGCGACCACCGCGCTCACGCAGTACGCGCTACACCCGTTCGACACCGACGACCTGAACAACACGTTCCGCACCAACAATTCGGTGCAGTACCAGACGCCCACCTGGTACGGCTTGCGCGCGGTCGGCCTGTACGGCTTCTCGAATTCGACGTCGTTCGCGCAAAACCGTGTGTGGAGCCTCGGCACGAGCTACGAGAACGGGCCGCTGCAACTCGGCGCGGCCTACGTGCGCGTCGATCATCCGGCGCTCGACACCACCGGCGCGGCGGCATCCGACAACTACTACACGTTCATCAAGGGCGTGACGCGCCAGCAGATCTGGGGCGCGGGCGGCGCGTATGCATGGGGCGCCGCGACGTTCGGGGTGCTGTACACGAGCTCGCTGTTCAACCTGCAGACGGGCGGCGCGATGCGCTTCAACAACTACGAGGGCAGCGTGCGCTACCTGATGACGCCCGCATTGCAATTCGCGCTTGGCGAAACCTACACGCAGGTGCTCGCGTCGCAGGGGCCGAAGCCGAGTTCGCACTACCTGCAGACGAGCGTCGGTGCGCAGTATTTCCTGTCGAAGCGCACCGATATCTACGTAAACGCGTTCTACCAGCGTGCGTCGTCGAACACGGTGGCCGCGATCGAAGGCATCTCGAATCCGTCGAGCACGCGCACGCAGATCGTCGCGGTGACGGGCATCCGCCACAAGTTCTGACGCGGCGGCGGGCCGCGGGCGGGCGCTGGTTCTGCTTACAGCCGGATCAGCGCCGCGCCCGCCACCACCAGCGCGCATGCGGCGAGCCGCTGCGCGCCGGGCCGCTCGCGCATCACGAGCCAGCCGATCGCGACCGCGAAGATCGAGCTCGTTTCGCGCAGCGCCGACACCGTTCCGACCGGCAAGTACCGGTACGCGAGGATCACGATCCCGTACGCCGCGAGCGAGATCGTGCCGGCGATCGCGCCCTGCGTGAGCGCGGTGCGCGAGCCGAGCACCGCGCGCGGGCCGCCCCGCACCGCGCAGACCAGCACGAACTGCGGCACGCTCCACAGCACGTACACCCACGCGATGTAGCCGAGCGAGCTGCCGGACACGCGCGAGCCGATGCCGTCGCAGATCGAATACGCGGCGATGAACACGCCCGTGAGCAGCGCAAACGGCACGCCTTCGCCGGAGAACCGGAAGCCGCGCCGCAGCGCGAGCGACATGATGCCGAACGACACGAGCGCGATGCCCGCGAAGCCGAACGGCGTCGGCCGCTCGTGCAGCATCGCGAGCGCGAGTACCGACACGAGCAGCGGAGAAATCCCGCGTGCGATCGGGTAGATCTGTCCGAATTCGCCGCTGCGATATGCGCGCGCCAGCGTGAAGCAGTACGCGACCTCGAGCACGGCCGACCCGGCGATGGTCGGCCATGCGGCGGGCGCCGGGGCGGGCAGCAGCGCGGCGCCGGCGACGCCGAACACGAAATACGGCAGCGACATCGTGCCGAGCTGGACGAGCCGGTCTTCGCTCACGTGGAGGAAGGCATTCCAGATCGCGTGCAGCAACGCGGAGCACAGCACGAGGCCGATGAAGAGGTGGTCCATGGACGAAGCGGCGGACAGGGGCGGGAGCGGAGGCGGCGCGATCATTATGTGGGTATCGGGCGCACTCGCAAGGAATTGTCGATAATGGCGTGTTGTTATTCACCGGATGCCGACCATGACCGAAGCCACCCAAGCCCAGCCTGCCGTTCCGCGCCTCACGAGCCTGTCACATGGCGGCGGCTGCGGCTGCAAGATCGCGCCGGGCGTGCTGTCCGAGCTGCTGAAGCGCGCGACGCCGCCCGCGCTGTTCCCGGATCTGCTGGTCGGCACCGAGACCTCCGACGACGCGGCCGTCTACCGCCTCAACGACGAACAGGCGATCGTCGCGACCACCGACTTCTTCATGCCGATCGTCGACGATCCGTTCGACTTCGGCCGCATCGCCGCGACCAACGCGCTGTCCGACGTCTACGCGATGGGCGGCAAGCCGATCCTCGCGCTCGCGCTGGTCGGCATGCCGATCAACGTGCTGCCGCACGAAACGATCGCGGCCGTGCTGCGCGGCGGCGAATCCGTGTGCGCGGACGCCGGCATCCCGGTCGCGGGCGGCCATTCGATCGATTCGGTCGAGCCGATCTACGGGCTCGCGGCAATCGGCGTCGTGCATCCGTCGCGTGTGAAACGTAATGCGGCCGCGCGCGCGGGCGACGTGCTCGTGCTCGGCAAGCCGCTCGGCGTCGGCGTGTTGTCCGCCGCGCTGAAGAAGAACCAGCTCGATGCCGACGGCTATGCGCAGATGGTCGCGACGACCACCAAGCTGAACCGGCCGGGCGCCGAACTCGCCGCGCTGCCGGGCGTGCATGCGCTGACCGACGTGACGGGCTTCGGGCTGCTCGGCCACACGCTCGAGCTGGCGCGCGGCGCGCACCTCACCGCGCGCGTGCACTATGCGTCGCTGCCGTGGCTCGCGGGCGTCGAGGCGTTCGTCGCCGATGGCGTGTTTACCGGCGCATCGGGCCGCAACTGGGCCGCGTATGGCGCGGACGTGCAACTGGCCGCCACGCTGCCGCCCGTCGCGCAGGCGCTGCTGACCGATCCGCAGACGTCGGGCGGCCTGCTGGTCGCATGCGCACCGGAGGCCGTCGACGACGTGCTCGCGTGCTTCCGTGCCGACGGCTTCGACCGCGCGGGCGTGATCGGCGAGATGGTGGACGGGCCCGCACGCGTCGACGTCGCGTGACGCTCAAGCGCCACACAGGATTTTTTTGCGGTCGCTAGAATCGATGCCTTCCATCGAAGGCATCGACGACCGATGAACGACTTCCTGTTCGGGCTGATGATCGCGCTGTCGGTCGGGCCTGTCGCGCTGATGATCGCGAACTACGGGATGCGCGCCGGCACCGCAAGCGGCGTGCGCGCGGCGGTGGGTGTCGCGACGGCCGACGGCTGCTATGCGGTCGTCGCATTCACGCTTGGCGCGATGCTCGCGAGCACGCTCGCCGCCCATCTGTCGCTGTTTCGGCTGGTCGGCGCGCTCGTGCTGCTCGCAATGGGCGCGCGGATGCTGTGGCAGGCACTGGGGGATCGCCGCCGTACGCTCGACGGTGATGCACGGCCACCAGGCAGCCGCCCGTTTTCATCGATGTTCTTCGTCACGCTGGCGAACCCGCTCACGATCCTGTTGTTTTATGGCTATGCAACGGCTGCCGCCGGTGCGCATCGAAACTGGCTGCTGGGTGCCGCGTGCGTGTTTGCCGGCAGCCTCGCGGGGCAGCTCGTGTTCGCATTCGGCGGCAGCGTGATCGGCCGGATCGTGAAGTCGCCGGCGCTGCTCGCGGCGAGCCATGTGGTCGCCGCGCTTGTCGTGCTGAGTTACGGGGTGGCGGGGCTGGCGCGGTTGTAGCGGTTCGCCGGGTTACGCGCGTGCCAGTGCGATTGACGTGTCGGAGTCGATCAACCGGATAGTAATCCTGATGGTGTGTCGACGCGCGGAGACCATTTCCTTCGTCATTCCCGCGCGTAGCGGACCCGCACCGACGCACCGTCGCCGTTTCGTAGTCGGGTTCCGCATCGGGCACGCGCGTTCTATACTCCGACGCGCAGTCTACGAGAGCCGTTCTCACCCAACATCATCGAAACAAGGAACGCCGATGCTGACTCGCTCCATTCTTTCCGCCGCTGCATTCTCGCTCGCAGCCTGTGCGACCGCGCCGTCGATCGCGCAGGACAACCAGGGCAACAACGCGGGCAACAATGCATTCGCCGAGACCGGTGCACAGGGCCGCCCGGTCAAGGTCATGATCATCACGATGTTCGGTCCGGAGGGCCAGGCCTGGCTCGACCGGCTCGGCCCGTGGCGCGACATCGCCGTACCCGGCCTGTCGCCCGATTATCCGAACGTGCATTGCAACAAGCAGGACGTGTGCGTGGTCACGACCGGCATGGGCTATGCGAACGCGTCGGCGACGATCATGGCGCTCACGTTCTCGCAGCGCTTCGATCTGCGCCGCACGTACTTCCTGATCTCCGGCATCGCGGGTGTCGACCCCGCGCAAGGCACGGTCGGTTCGGCCGCGTGGTCGAAATACCTCGTCGATTTCAGCCTGCAGTGGGAGCTCGATGCACGCGAGATTCCGGCCGGCTGGAATACGGGCTTCCTCGGCATCAACACGAAGAGCCCGAACGACAAGCCGCCGCTCGACTATCGCACCGAGGTGTTCCAGCTCAACCCGCAGCTGACCGACGCCGCGGTCGCGCTGTCGCGCAACGTCGTGCTCGCCGACAGCGCGCAGGCGCAGGCCGCACGCGCGAAGTTCAACTACGCGCCGGCGAACCGGCCGCCGACGGTGATCCAGTGCGACACGTCATCGGGCAACACGTGGTTCTCGGGCACGCTGATCGGCGAGCGCGCGCGCCAGTGGACGAAGATCCTGACCGACGGCAAGGGCACGTACTGCATGACCGCGCAGGAAGACAACGCGACGTATGAAGCGCTCAAGCGCGCGGCGAGCGTGAAGCGGGTCGACCTGTCGCGCGTCGCGGTGCTGCGCACCGGATCCGATTTCGACCGGCCGTATGCAGGGCAGACGAGTGCCGACAACCTGCTGAACTACGCGGACCAGGGCGGCTTCGCCCCGGCGACCGAAAACCTGTATCGCGCGGGCAATCCGCTCGTGCAGGACATCGTGACGCACTGGGGCGAATGGCGCGACGGCGTGCCGCGCCGCTAAGTACCGGCCGACGACTCAGCCGCGATCAATGCGAATGCGGGGCCGAACGGAACGGCGTCCACACCGGCGTGGTGTCGTCCCAGTGATCGAGCGGCGAAGGGAGTTGATCGTTCATCATGTTCTCCTGCAACTAACTATCTAGCTGACTGACTCGGCGAGTCGTCGATGGCGGGCTCGAAACGCCGCGCGCGGGGTAACCCGTTGCGCGGCGTTGCGCGTTTACCGGCCCCCGCCGGCGAGCTGGTTGCTTTCCGGCAACGAGCGATACGGGCCTTGCACCAGTTCGAGCCCTTGCGGATACGAGTTGGCCTTGCGCAGGTACGCGAGCGTGCCGTCCTTGCGAGCCTGCTCGACTTCCGCGCTCACTTCGGCGCGCGTGCGCGGGCCGTTGTGTTGCGAGTACCACGACGTGTTGCCGTAGTCGCCGGCATGCGCGGTGCCGGAATCGGCGAACGCCGGGGCGGACACGGCGAGCGTGAGGGCGAGGGCGGAGAGAAGATGGCGGCGGTTCATGGCGAGACTCCTAGAATGTCGGAGCTGGCGCTGAGCGCTTACTCCGGTCCCATCAAACGGGATCTGTTCGATACGCAACGAGGTGCGCGACAGGGTTTACTCTAGGTATCTGTTCCGTCGCGATAAATGCGGCAGATGCGAATTGAATTGTCGTGTCAGTGGAACAATCGCCATCCGTACACCCGGCAGGGTTATGCGGAAATCGCTAGAACCCGCTTGCAGCGGGCCTCGCACGGGAGCGGCGACGGCGCGCGGCGACGCAGGCGGACGATTGCGTCGCACGGCACAAAGGTTTGCTGCGGATTCGGGAAGGATCGGGTGCGCCGGGCGGGAAATGGGGCGCGGAGGCGGGACGACACGCGGGCGGGGCAGCCCGCGTGTGCGGTTCAGTTGCTCAGTTCAGTCGCTTACGCAACCCACTCGTTGATGACCGGCGTGTCGAGCGCGGGCGCGCGTTCGGCTTCCTCGAACGTGCGCTTGCTGCACGTCGCGTCGAGGCTGCCCTTGCCGCTCAGCAGCGGGCAGCGGTCGAACACCTCGGCGATCCAGTCGACGAACACGCGCACCTTCGGCGACAGATGGCGGCTGTGCGGATACACGACCGAGATCGGCATCGGCAGCGGCTTGACGCCCGGCAGCACTTCCTTGAGCCGGCCTTCGCGCAGATGCGGCAGCACCATGAAGAGCGGCGGCTGGATCAGCCCGAAGCCTTCGATCCCGCAGGTCACGTAGGCATCCGCGTCGTTCACCGACACGATGCCTTCCATCTTCATCTCGACTTCCTTGCCGTCGGTCAGGAACGTCCAGTCGATCGTGCGGCCGGTGCGGCTCGAGAAGTAGTTGACGGCCTTGTGCTGGCTCAGGTCGTCGATCGTCTGCGGCTCGCCGTGGCGCTCGAGATAGTCGGGCGACGCGACCGTCACGCATTCGAACAGGCCGACCCGGCGCGCGACGAGCGACGAGTCCTGCAGCGCGCCGACGCGGATCACGCAATCGACCCCTTCCTGCAGCAGGTCGACCGGCCGGTCGGACAGGCCGAGCTGCAGGTCGATGTCCGGATAGCGCGTATGAAATTCGCACAGCGACGGAATCACGAGCAGCCGCCCGATCGAACCGGGCATGTCGATACGCAACTTTCCGTGCGGCTTCCGGTTGTTCGCCTGGAAGCTCGCCTCGGTTTCCTCGACGTCCGCGAGGATCCGCACGCATCGTTCGTAGTACGCGGCGCCGTCCGGCGTGAGCGACAGCCGGCGCGTGGTCCGGTGCATCAGCCGCACACCGAGGAACGCTTCGAGATTCTGGATGATCGTCGTGACGGACGCTCGCGGCAAGCTGAGCGTTTCTGCTGCCTTGGTGAAGCTGCTTGTATCGACGACGCGAGTAAACACCTGCATGGCCTGAAGCCGGTCCATCACAACCTCCGCAATCTAATGAGCCTCCGGAACAAGAAGGCTGCGCTACCTCGTGGGTAAACGCAGCCTCGGATTGTTCGGGGGCGTTGAATTGTGTTGCCGGATTATAGGCATTTATCCCAATGTCTGCCGGACCCAGAATTCGTTCCATCTCGAAATGGATGCTGCATCGTCATGGACGCTTCTGAATTCAGCAAATTCCTGAAGGCCGCGTTGCCCGTGCAAGCCACGGCAGGCGCGGCGCTGACGGTCGCCGAAGTCGAAATTCCCGGCTACGCGCAGGACATCGTGTTGCGCCTGTACCGCCGCCCGGACAAGACCGGGTTGCCAGTAGTGCTTTATTTCCACGGTGGCGGCTTCGTGCGCGGTTCGCTCGAAGACGCCGATTTCGCCGCGCGTTTTTTAGCAGAACGCTTACCAGCACTCGTAGTGTCGGTCGATTATTCGCTCGCACCGGCCTTTCCTTTTCCGGCCGCGCCGGAGGATGCGTATCGCGCCGCCGTGTGGGCCGCGACGCGCGCCCGCGCGTTCGGCGGCAACCCGAAGAAGATCGGTGTCGCGGGCCATGACGCGGGCGGCCAGCTCGCGAACTGCCTCGCGTTCATCGCGCGCGATCGCGGCGAGGTGCAGATCGTCGCGCAGGCGCTGTTCGGGCCGATGCTCGACCCCAGCATGACGCGCATCGGCGACGCCGATCGCCTTGCTTCCGACATCACCCCGCGCGAATGCGCGGCCTGTTATCGCGCGTATCTGCCGCAGGCCGCGCAACGCATGCACCCCTATGCGGCGCCGCTCGAATCGGTGCGCCTCGCGGGGCTGCCGCCGACGCTCGTCGTCACCGCGCAGAACGACGTGCTGCACGTCGAGGCGGAGAAATATGCGGGCTGCCTGATCTCGTCGGGCGTGCTCACGCAGGTGATCCGCTATCCGGACATCACGCACGCCGCGCTCGCGACGCACGAAGCCGCCTTCGAGGAAGCCGTGCGCTTCTTCCAGTGCCGCTTCCAGGCGCGCCAGCCGAACCGTTCCGAATAACCAAAACCAATCCACGTTTACTGGAGATCCACATGGCCATCCTACGCACCTCCCGTTCCCGAATCGCGACAGCGGCGATCGTGACGCTCGCCGTCGTCGGCCTCGGAACATTCGGCGCGATGCGCGTGAACGCAAACGCACCGGAGAAAGCGGCAGCACCGCTGCCCGAAGTCGACGTCGCGACCGTCGTGCCGCAGACCGTGACCGACTGGCAGAGTTATTCGGGCCGCCTCGAAGCGGTCGAGAAAGTCGACGTGCGCCCGCAGGTGTCGGGCACGATCGTCGCGGTGAACTTCAAGGACGGCGCGCTCGTGAAGAAGGGCGACGTGCTGTTCGTGATCGACCCGCGCCCGTACCAGGCCGAAACCGATCGCGCAGCCGCGCAGCTCGCGGCGGCACAGGCGCGCAACGGCTACGCGCAGACCGACTGGCAGCGCGCGCAGCGGCTGATCGGCGACAACGCGATCGCGAAGCGCGACTACGACGAGAAGCAGAATGCCGCCCGCGAGGCGACGGCGAACCTGAAGGCCGCCGAAGCCGCGCTGGAAACGGCGCGCATCAACCTCGGCTATACGCGGATCACGGCGCCTGTCTCGGGCCGCGTGTCGCGTGCGGAAATCACGCTCGGCAACGTCGTGTCGGCCGGCGCGTCGGCCGCGCCGCTGACGACGCTGGTGTCGGTGTCGCCGATCTACGCGTCGTTCGACGCGGACGAGCAGACCTACCTGCAATACATCAACGGCGCGCGCAACGGCCGCAAGGTGCCGGTCGAGCTCGGCCTCGCGAACGAAACCGGCTACTCGCGCAGCGGCGAGATCGACTCGGTCGACAACCGCCTCGACACGTCGTCCGGCACGATCCGCGTGCGTGCGCGCTTCGACAACGCCGACGGCGCGCTCGTCCCGGGCCTGTATGCACGCGTGAAGGTGGGCGGCAGCGCGCCGCACGAGGCACTGCTCGTCGACGACGCGGCGATCAACACCGACCAGGACAAGAAGTTCGTGTTCGTCGTCGACCAGCAAGGCCGCGTGTCGTACCGCGAAGTGCAGCAGGGGATGCAGCACGGCAACCGGCGCGTGATCGTGAGCGGGCTTTCCGCCGGCGATCGCGTGATCGTGAACGGCACGCAGCGCGTGCGCCCCGGCGAACAGGTGAAGCCGCACATGGTCCCGATGACGGGCGGTGACGCGCCGTCCGCGCCTTTGGCGGGCAACGCGAAGCCGGCCGCCCCGGCGAAGGCGGATTCGTAAGCGGCTTGCCGCTTCCGATCCGCGTTCAACCAGACAGAGCAACTCATGAACATTTCCAAATTCTTTATCGACCGGCCGATCTTTGCAGGAGTCCTATCGGTGATCATCCTGCTCGGCGGGGTGATCGCGATGTTCCTGCTGCCGATCTCCGAATATCCGGAAGTCGTGCCGCCTTCCGTGATCGTCAAGGCGCAGTATCCGGGTGCGAACCCGAAAGTGATCGCCGAGACGGTCGCGTCGCCGCTCGAAGAGCAGATCAACGGCGTCGAGGACATGCTCTACATGCAGTCGCAGGCGAACAGCGACGGCAACATGACGATCACCGTCACGTTCAAGCTCGGCACCGATCCGGACAAGGCCACGCAGCTCGTGCAGAACCGCGTGAACCAGGCGCTGCCGCGCCTGCCGGAAGACGTGCAGCGGCTCGGCATCACGACGGTGAAGAGCTCGCCGACGCTGACGATGGTGGTCCACCTGATCTCGCCGGACAACCGCTACGACATGACCTACCTGCGCAACTACGCGCTGATCAACGTGAAGGATCGCCTGTCGCGGATTCAGGGCGTCGGCCAGGTGCAGCTGTGGGGGTCGGGCGACTACGCGATGCGCGTATGGCTCGATCCGCAGAAGGTCGCGCAGCGCGGGCTGTCGGCGGAGGACGTCGTGCAGGCGATCCGCGAGCAGAACGTGCAGGTCGCGGCCGGCGTGATCGGCGCGTCGCCGTCGCTGCCGGGCACGCCGCTGCAGTTGTCGGTGAACGCGCGCGGCCGCCTGCAGACGGAAGACGAGTTCGGCGACATCGTCGTGAAGACGACGCCGGACGGCGGCGTCACGCACCTGCGCGACATCGCGCGGATCCAGCTCGACGCGTCCGAATACGGGCTGCGCTCGCTGCTCGACAACAAGCCGGCCGTCGCGATGGCGATCAACCAGTCGCCGGGCGCGAACTCGCTGCAGATCTCGGACGAAGTGCGCAAGACGATGGCCGAGCTGAAGCAGGACATGCCGGCGGGCGTCGACTACAAGATCGTCTATGACCCGACGCAGTTCGTGCGTTCGTCGATCAAGGCCGTCGTGCACACGCTGCTCGAAGCGATCGCGCTGGTCGTGATCGTCGTGATCGTGTTCCTGCAGACCTGGCGCGCGTCGCTGATTCCGCTGATCGCGGTGCCGGTGTCGATCATCGGCACGTTCTCGCTGCTGCTCGCGTTCGGCTATTCGATCAACGCGTTGTCATTGTTCGGGATGGTGCTCGCGATCGGGATCGTGGTCGACGATGCGATCGTGGTGGTCGAGAACGTCGAGCGGAACATCGAGAGCGGGATGAACGCACGGGCGGCGACCTACAAGGCGATGCAGGAAGTGAGCGGGCCGATCATCGCGATCGCGCTGACGCTCGTCGCCGTGTTCGTGCCGCTCGCGTTCATGTCGGGCCTGACCGGCCAGTTCTACAAGCAGTTCGCGATGACCATCGCGATCTCGACGGTGATCTCGGCGTTCAACTCGCTGACGCTGTCGCCGGCGCTGTCCGCGATCCTGCTGAAGGGCCATGGCGACAAGGAAGACTGGCTCACGCGCGTGATGAACCGCGTGCTCGGCGGCTTCTTCCGCGGCTTCAACAAGGTGTTCCATCGCGGCGCGGAGAACTACGGCCGCGGCGTGCGCGGCGTGCTGTCGCGCAAGACGCTGATGCTCGGCGTGTACCTCGTGCTGGTGGGCGCGACCGTGCTCGTGTCGAAGGTCGTGCCGGGTGGTTTCGTGCCCGCGCAGGACAAGGAATACCTGATCGCGTTCGCGCAGCTGCCGAACGGTGCGTCGCTCGACCGCACCGAGAAGGTGATCCGCGACATGGGCTCGATCGCGCTGAAGCAGCCGGGCGTCGAGAGCGCGGTCGCGTTCCCGGGGCTGTCGGTGAACGGCTTCACGAACAGCTCGAGCGCGGGCATCGTGTTCGTCACGCTGAAGCCGTTCTCGGAACGGCACGGCAAGGCGCTGTCGGCCGGCGCGATCGCGGGGGCGCTGAACCAGAAGTACGGCGCGATGAAGGACTCGTTCGTCGCGGTGTTCCCGCCGCCGCCGGTGCTCGGCCTCGGTACGCTGGGCGGGTTCAAGATGCAGGTGGAGGATCGCGGCGCGGTCGGCTATGCGCGGCTTGCGGATGCGACCAACGACTTCATCAAGCGCGCGCAGCAGGCGCCTGAACTCGGCCCGTTGTTCACGAGCTACCAGATCAACGTGCCGCAGCTCAACGTCGATCTCGATCGTGTGAAGGCGAAGCAGCTCGGCGTGCCCGTGACCGACGTGTTCAACACGATGCAGGTGTATCTCGGTTCGCTGTACGTGAACGACTTCAACCGCTTCGGGCGCGTGTACCAGGTGCGCGTGCAGGCCGATGCACCGTTCCGCCAGCGCGCGGACGACATCCTGCAGTTGAAGACCCGCAACGACCGTGGCGAGATGGTGCCGCTGTCGTCGCTCGTCACGGTGACGCCGACGTTCGGCCCGGAAATGGTCGTGCGCTACAACGGCTACACGGCGGCCGACATCAACGGCGGCCCGGCACCGGGCTTCTCGTCGGGGCAGGCGCAGGCGGCGATCGAGCGCATCGCGCATGAAACGCTGCCGCGCGGCGTGCGGTTCGAATGGACCGACCTCACGTACCAGCAGATTCTTGCCGGCGATTCGGCGATGTACGTGTTCCCGATCAGCGTGCTGCTCGTGTTCCTCGTGCTCGCGGCGTTGTATGAAAGCCTGACGCTGCCGCTCGCGGTGATCCTGATCGTGCCGATGAGCATTCTGTCGGCGCTCACAGGCGTGTGGCTCACGCAGGGCGACAACAACATCTTCACGCAGATCGGCTTGATGGTGCTGGTGGGGCTGTCGGCGAAGAACGCGATCCTGATCGTCGAGTTCGCGCGTGAACTCGAACACGACGGCAGGACGCCGCTCGAGGCCGCGATCGAGGCGAGCCGGTTGCGGCTGCGCCCGATCCTGATGACGTCGATCGCCTTCATCATGGGGGTGGTGCCGCTCGTCACGTCGACGGGTGCCGGTTCGGAAATGCGCCATGCGATGGGTGTCGCGGTGTTCTTCGGGATGCTCGGCGTGACGCTGTTCGGGCTGATGCTGACGCCGGTGTTCTACGTCGTGCTGCGCACGCTCGCGGGCGGCAAGATCCACGTCGCCGGGAAGGACTCGGCGGGTTACGGTGTGCCGTCCCAGCACGTGCCGGCTTCGGATGCTTGAGGACAGGAAGATGAATAACTTGCACAACACGAATGGCCTGATGCGCTTCGCGAAGGTGGCGGCCGCGAGCACCCTGCTCGCGACGCTGCTCGCCGCGTGCGCGGTGGGGCCCGACTACAAGCGCCCCGATGCGCCGACGCCTGCCGCGTTCAAGGAAGCGCCGACGCTCGCCGCCGGCGAACAGGCCGGCACGTGGAAGACGGCCGAGCCGGCGGACGGCGCGCATCGCGGCGAATGGTGGAAGGTGTTCGGCGACCCGGTGCTCGATTCGCTCGAAGCGCAGGCGCTCGCCGCGAACCAGAACCTGAAGGCCGCGGCCGCGCGGGTCGAGGAAGCGCGTGCGGCGACCCGCACCGCGCGCTCGCAATGGTTCCCGCAGATCGGCGCCGGCTTCGGGCCGACGCGCGAGGGGCTGTCGTCGGCGTCGCAGTTCCAGCCGCAGGGCACGGGGCCGACCAACGCGACGCTGTGGCGCGCGCAGGGCACGGTGTCGTATGAAGCCGACTTGTTCGGCCGCGTCGGCCGCAACGTCGAGGCGTCGCGTGCCGACCAGGCGCAGAGCGAAGCGCTGTTCCGTTCGGTGCAGCTCGCGCTGCAGGCGGACGTCGCGCAGAACTACTTCGAACTGCGTCAGCTCGATTCCGACCAGGACCTGTACCGCCGCACGGTGGAGCTGCGCGAGCAGGCACTGAAGCTCGTGCAGCGCCGCTTCAACGAAGGCGACATCAGCGAGCTCGACGTGTCGCGCGCGAAGAACGAGCTGGCCACCGCGCAGGCCGATGCGGTCGGCGTCGCGCGGCGGCGCGCGGCGTCCGAGCATGCGCTGGCGATCCTGCTCGGCAAGGCGCCGGCGGATTTCGCGTTCAAGGAAACGCCGATCGTGCCGGTCGCGGTGAAGATCCCCGCGGGCCTGCCGTCCGCGCTGCTCGAACGCCGTCCGGACGTGTCGGCGGCCGAACGTGCGATGGCGGCCGCGAACGCGCGGATCGGCCTCGCGAAATCGGCGTACTTCCCGAAGCTCGATATCACGGGGGCGTTCGGGTATGAGGCGTCGACGCTCGGCAACCTGTTCCTGTGGTCGAGCCGCACGTTCCTGCTCGGGCCGTTCGCCGGCACCGCGCTGACGCTGCCGCTGTTCGACGGCGGCCGCCGTGCGGCCGGCGTGCAGCAGGCACGCGCGCAGTACGACGAGCAGGTCGCGAACTACCGGCAGCAGGTGCTCGTCGCGTTCCGCGAGGTCGAGGACAATCTCGCCGACCTGCGCCTGCTCGACGACCAGATCCGCGCGCAGGATGCGGCCGTCAACGCGTCGCGCCGCGCGGCGACGTTGTCGCGCACGCAGTATCAGGAAGGCGAGGTCGCGTATCTCGACGTGATCGACAGCGAGCGCTCGGTGCTGCAGTCGCAGTTGCAGTCGAACCAGTTGACCGGCGCGCAGGCCGTGTCGACCGTGAACCTGATCCGCGCGCTGGGCGGCGGATGGGGGCCGGCACCGACGGCGGTGGGCGATGCGGCGACGGGCAAGGCGGAGGTGGCGGCGCGGTGATGCACCGGCCCGAGACGGGCCGACTTACCGGGTAGTCGATCGAAGCACCCCGATCCGTGGCGACGCGGATCGGGTTTTTTATTGGCGGTTAGTCAGGGCAGTCAGGCCTGTTGCTCCGGCTTCACGTCCGTGCGCTCGGCGATCACGACCGCGTAGCGGCCGACCGCATCGGCGATGCGTTGCGCGAGCTCGGGATCGCGCACCGCGCGCGCAAGCGTGACACCGCCTGACAGCAGCGCGAGGAACGCGATAGCCCGATCGTCATCGGGTGCGCTTTCCATTCCTGCCGACACTTCGTCGACGATCTGCCGCAGTGCCTGCTCGTACGCGTCGCGCGTCTCGTCATCGGCACGCATCACTTCCGGGGACAGGCTCGGCAGCGCACAGCTTTCACCGAGTTCGCAGGTGCGTCGCGGGCCGAGGTAGAACGACACGAACGGGCGCCGCCAACGCGCGCCATGCTCGGCCTTGAACGTCGCGACGCCGTGCCGGAGCTGGGCAAGGCCATCGAGGACGACCTGCCGGAACGCTTCACCCTTCGTTTTGAAATGGCCGTAGAACGCGCCGTTGGTGACGCCCGCCGCCTTCGTCAGCGGACCGATGCCGGAGCCGCCATACCCCTCCTCGCGGAACAGCCGGCTCGCGGCTTCGAGGATGCGCGTACGGGTTTCGTGCTTGTGCTCGACGGAATAACGCATGACAGGCTCGCTTCAGAGCGATCACTCTTTATCTTGCATAGAGAGCGATCAGTGTCTAATGTATAGAGAGTGACTGGTATTTATATCACGTCACGATCCCGATGACCTGACCTGGAGAAAGTGCGATGCCGATTACGCTGACCGTATCAGAAGGGGTTTTCACGCCGGACGACGAGGGGCCGGTGTTTGCCGAGTTGACCGATGCGCTGCTGGAAGTGGAGGGGCTGACCGGGAATGCGTTCCTGGCGCCGAACGTGGTGGGCACGCTCAACGTGCTGCCGCGACACCGGACCTTCGTGCGGGGGCGCGCGGAGCCCGCTGCGTTCGTCGAGCTGAAGTTGCCCGCCGTGGCGCTCGCGGCGCCCGAGCGGCAGCGGGAATTCGTCGAACGGGCGACCGAGATCGTGCTGCGCTGGGCAGGTGGGCGGCTGACGGCCGCGCAGGTGTGGGTGAATGTGGTTCATGCGGTCGACGGTGGATGGGGCATTGCCGGACGACGCTACGACAACGTGTCGCTCGTCGATTCGATCCAGAGCGCGGCGGCGGCGGCCACGCACTGATCGCAACTAACGGTCAGGCCGTCCGGCGTTGATCGACGGCGTGGCGGCGTTCGCCGCCACGCCGGTCATTTTTCGTCACCCGCCACCCGCAGCGCGCGAACCAGTTCGCTCGCCGCCTTGCCGAGCCCCGTATGTTTCGGCCGCCGCAGGTACACGGGCAGCGGCAACCCGTTGCGGATGTTCGCGAACACGAGCGGCGCGAGCTCGCCATCGGCGACGTATCGGCCGATCATGGATTCGGGCAGGTTCGCCCAGCCATGCCCGGCCTTCACGAGCGCGATTGCGGTGGCCATGTCGGTCACCTTCCACGTGCGGTTGCCGATCACCGGCCGCACGTCAGTCAGCGGCCGCTCGGGATCGGCGATCACGATCTGCCTGAAGCCCGACAACCGCTCGATTGCTTCCGGTTGCGCGCATTCGGCGATCGCCGGATGGCTTGGCGCGGCGACCGCGACGAGCGTCTCGGTCCACAGCGCGTGGATCTGCTCCTGCGGATGCAGGTCGAGCCCGCCATACGCGACACATAGATCGACGGCGCCGCGATGCAGCGCATCGATGATCACGTCCTGCGGCGCCGTGACGATGCTGATCGCGAGCGCCGGGTATTTCGCGGCGACGGCCGTCAGCGCGCGGGCGACGGACGCGCCGTCGAGTTCGGCGGCGAGGCCGAGCCGCAACGTATCCTCGACGCCTTCCGACAGGTGCTGCGCATGCGCGCGCAGCGCGTGCAGCCGCTCGGCGATCGACCGCGCGTCGGGCAGCAGCGCCGCCATCGCGGCGGTCGGCGTCGGTTCGCGCGTGCCGCGGTCGAACAGCACGAGGTCGAGTTCGGCCTCGAGGTTCGCGATCGCCATGCTGATCGCCGACGGCGTGCGGCCGAGCGCGCGCGCGGCCGCGGAAAACGAGCCTTTGTCGATGACGGTCAGCAGCATGTCGATGTGGTCGCTGGTCAGCATGCACTGGCCTCCTGTCAGAAAAATTGAAAGGACCTGACTTTGGCGGACGCGCTACCCGCTGATAGTCTCGCCACCTTGTTCGATAGAAGGTGGATGGTGATGCAAGGGTGGAAGAGACGCATAGTCTACGTCGTGATGTTCGAGGTGCTCGGTATCCTGATCGCATCGTCGGTGCTCGGCATGCTGAGCGGCGCCAGCGTGGCGGCGAGCGGCCTGCTGGGCGTGATGATTTCGACGACGGGCGTCACCGTCAATTTCCTGTACAACCTCGTGTTCGAGGCGTGGGAGCGCAGGAGTGCAGCGACGACGCGCACGGTCGGACGCCGCGTACTGCATGCGATCGGCTTCCAGATCGCGCTCGTGACGTTCCTGATCCCGCTGATCGCTTGGTGGCTCGACGTGTCGCTGCTGCAGGCGTTCCTGTACGACGCGGTGCTGATCGTGTTCTTCCCGATCTTCACGTTCACGTACAACTGGGCGTTCGACAGCGTGTTCGGGCTGCCCGATGCGGTCACGCGCAAGGCGGAGCCGGAGCCGGAGCCGGCCGTGTGGTAAGCCGTGCTGACGGAATGGCGCAGGCGGATTGACGGGGCGGACGCGCCGGTGACGCACGGCGGTTGATGAAGCGGCGATGCGGCGCGTATCCGCATCGTCGTTGAACAGCGAGGAGAACGGGCGGCGCGGAAGCCGCCCGGGAGCCTTTACGCGGCGACGAACTCGTGCACGAAGCGGTTGAACACGGCGGGGCTTGCCGCGTTCATCCCGTGCGACGCGCCGGCGACGGTCTGCCGTTGCGCGTTGCCGATCCACTGCGACAGCGTGTCGACGTTGTGGCGGAACATCTTCGGGCTGCGCTGGCCGTCGATCAGCAGCGTGCGGCATGCGATGTCGCCGGCGGTGTGCTGCGAGTACGCGGGCAGGGGGTCGAGCAACTGCTTCGGCAGCGTGCTCGCGTTGTCGATCGCCATCGTGCGGAAACGCGACGTGCTCTTCTTCCATGCACCCGGCAGGCTCACGGAATCGACGAACATCTCGAGGCCCGATTCGACGTCGCCTTGCCCGATCAGGTTCACGGCCTGCGTGCGCAGCGCGATCGCGGCGGCCGGCAGCGCGGCTTCGCGCACGCCCGGCTGTTGCAGCGGGCCGCCCGGATCGGCGAGCGTCAGCGATTCGACGAGATGCGGATGCTGGCGCGCGACGTTGAACGCGACGCTGCCGCCGCGCGAGTGGCCGACCAGGTGCACGGGGCCGAGATCGAGCGCGTCGATGAATTCGGCGAGCTCGTCGACGTGGTTCTGCCAGCTGAACTCGTCCTGGATGCCCGCTTCGACGGCCGGCCAGTAATGGCTGAGGCTCGGCGCGATGCAGCGGTAGTGGGCCGACAGCGCGGCGAGCTGCGGATCCCAGTAGCGGTAGTCGCACAGCGAGCCGTGCACGAACACCATCGGCGCGCCGCTGCCCCGCTCGACATACGGCAGGCTGATGCCTGACGAGAGCGTCGCAAATTGCAGGTCGGGGTTCGCGAGCACGGACGGCTCGATTCGCATGTTCATGACTGAAAGACTCAAAGGTGCGTCAACACGACGCAACTATGCATCACGGCGACCTGCAAGGAAAACGCATAATTTTCATCGTGACGATCAATTTTATTGATGGCTCGGCCGGAAACCCTTGTCGGAAGGGGATGGGTGTCGATGCTTTCAATAATCTGACGATTGGTCGCGGCGCCGGAAAGGCCGGATAAAGACGTGCGGCGACCTGCGCACCTGCACATCGCATCTTTGGAAAACGGGAAGAAAGCGCGCCGCGACAGCGGCCCGCGCGTCAGCGCACCGCCAGCGCGGGTGCGGTCTGAAGCACGACCGGGAGATCGTTGTCGGTCGCGAACTGCATCGCGAAATCGAACGCGTCCGCGCACACGGTGCGCAATTCGTCCGACACGAACAGACATTTGACGTTGCCGTCGACGACGGGCATCGCGAGCCGCGACAGCGCGCACGGATAGCCGGGCCGCCGCTCGCCGACGAACAGCGTGATGACGCCCGCGAGGCGCTCGGGCCAGTCGCTCGGGCGAAAGGTTTTCTGCGCGTGCGTGACGCCGCGGATCAGGTGGCCGGTGACGCGGCCGTGTTCGGTGATGTCGATGCGATCCATGCTGGAGTGCGTGTCCTCGTTCTCGTCATTCGCCGCCATCGGCCGCCGCGTCGCCGCGCGCGGGAATCCGCAGGTTGCGCAGCTTGTGATAGAGCGTTTTCTTCGGCATCCCGAGCGCTTCGCTTGCGTCCGCAACATTGCCGTTGTGACGCTGCAGCATGTCCTCGATCAGCATCCGCTCGAAATACGCGAGCTGCTCCGCGAGCGTGCCGCCTGCGGCCGGCGCGCCGCCGGACGACAGCAGGCTGTCGCCGGTCAGCCCGAGCACGAAGCGGTCGGCCACGTTCTGCAGCTCGCGCACGTTGCCCGGCCATGCATGCGTCATCAGTTCGGACACCTGCGCAGCCGTGACGACCGGCGCCGGCTGCCCGAAGCGGCGCGCGGCCGCGAGCACGAAATGCTCGAACAGCAGCGGGACGTCCTCGCGCCGCTCGCGCAGCGGCGGCAGTTCGATCTGCGCGACGTTGAGGCGATACAGCAAGTCAGCACGAAAGCGGCCGTCGGCCGCGAGCTCGGCAAGATCGGCCTTCGATGCGGCGACCACGCGGCAGTCGACCGGAATCAGCTCGTTCGCGCCGAGCCGCTCGACCACGCGCTCCTGCAGCACGCGCAGCATCTTGACCTGCAGCGGAATCGGCATCGTCTCGATCTCGTCGAGGAACAGCGTGCCGCCGTCCGCCCATTCGATCTTGCCGATACGCTTCTTGATCGCGCCGGTAAATGCGCCGGCTTCATGGCCGAACAGTTCGCTCTCGAACACCTGTTCCGGCAAACCACCGCAGTTCAGCGCGACGAAATGCGCGTCGCGCCGGCCGCCGAAGTCGTGCAGGCTGCGCGCGATCAGTTCCTTGCCGGTGCCCGTCTCGCCGGTGATCAGCACCGACACCGACGTATCGGCGAGGCGCAGGATCTTCTTGCGGACGTCGGCCATCGCGGGCGACTTGCCGAGCACGAACGCCTCGATGCCCTGCCAGTTGTTCAGCGCCGCGCGCAGCCCCTGCACTTCCAGCGTCAGACGGCGCTTCTCGACCGCGCGCGCGACGCGCCCCGCGATCACGTCCGACGAAAACGGCTTCTCGATGAAGTCGTACGCGCCGACCTGCATCGCGCCGACGGCCGTCGAGATGTCGGCATGGCCGCTGATCAGCACGACCGGGATCTGCGCGTCGATGGCCATCACGCGATCGAGCAGCTGCAGCCCGTCGATGCCCGGCATCCGCACGTCGGACACGATCACGACCGGTGCGCCGGGCGCGACGTGATGCAGCGCGTCGGCGGCCGACGCGAATGCGTCCACTGCGAAGCCGGCAAGCGCTACCGCCTGCTCGACGCCGATCCGGACGTTTTCATCGTCCTCGACGACCAGCACCCGAATCTCATCTTCCATGCTCTGTCCTTTGCAGCGTGGCCGCCGCGAATTCGATACTGAACTGCGCGCCGCCTTCGTCGCGGTTCGTCGCGGCGATCTTCGCGCCGAACGCCTCGACGATGCGCGACGTGATCGCGAGGCCGAGCCCGAGGCCCTGGCCGCGCGGCTTGGTCGTGACGAACGGCTCGAACAGGTGCGGCAGCACCTCGGGCGCGATGCCCGCGCCGCTGTCGGCGACGGTGAAGCGCACGCGGCCGGCTTCGTCCGGCCCGGCGGCCGCGATGACGATGCGGCGCACGCTCGCGTCGTGCACCGCGTCGAGCGCGTTGCCGAGCAGGTTCACGATCACCTGCTGCAACTGGCTCGATTCGGCCGATACGGCGGTGCCCGGCGCGATGTTCACGTCGAGCTGCACGCCTTCGTCGCGGATCCGCGCATCGTAGATCAGCCGCGCATGTGCGACGGCCTCGTTCAGCGACACCGCGACGCGTTCGACGTCGGGCTTGCGCGCGAAGGTCTTCAACTCGCCGGTGAGCACCGCCATGCTGTCGACGAGCTTGCCGATCCGTTCGAGATTGGCGAGCGCCGGCGCGGGCTGGCCGCGCTCGAAGAACGTGCGCGCGTTGTCGCACAGCGTGCGGATCGCGACGAGCGGCTGGTTCAGCTCGTGCGTGAGGCCGGCGGCCATTTGCCCGAGCACCGCGAGCTTGCCCGCATGCACGACTTCCTGTTGCGACGCGCGCAGCCGCTGCTCGGTGCGCTCGCGCTCGACGATCTCGCGCTGCATCCGTTCGTTCGCGGTCGTCAGCGCGGCCGTGCGCTGCGCGACGGTCAGCTCGAGCTGGTCGTTCGCGCGCCGCAGCGCGTCCTGCGCGTTCAGTCGCGCGACGATGGCCCGACGGCGCTGGATCGCATAGCCGGCGAGCAGCGCGGCGATCAGGAACGCACCGGTGACGAACACGAAGGCCGTCTGCTGCTGGCGCCGCGCGCCCGCGATGTCGAGCAGCACCATCAGCGAATCGCCGGCCTGCGGCGCGGGGCGCGACATCACGAGATAGCGCGTGGTGCGGCCGCTGTGGCGTGTATCGGGGAAGGTGCCGAACCACGCGGCCGCGCTGCGGTCGCCGATATGGCGGTACGGCAGCGCATCGACCGTGCGGCCTGCGTATTGCCGCGACGCCTGGATGTCGCGCTGCTGCTGCGCGGTGATCGGGCGCAGCGCGGTGAATTTCCACGCGGGTTCGGTCGAGATCACGACCACGCCGTTGCGATCGACGACCATCGCGGCGACGCCCGGCGCGCGCCATGCCGATTCGAGCGGATCGACGCTGATCTTCACGGCGGCCACGCCGATCGGCACGCCTTCGTCGCGCACCGCGCTGGCGAAGTAGACGCCCGGCACGCCGGTGTTGGTGCCGATACCGAAGAAGCGGCCGCTGCCGCGCGCGAGCGCGTCCTTGAAGTACGGCCGGTACGACACGTTGGTGCCGACGAAGCTGAGCGTCTCGTTCCAGTTGCTGGCGGCGATCACGTCGCCCTGCAGGTCGATCACGTCGACCGCGCCGCTGCCCGCGTCGCGGTTCACGGCTTCGAGGTAGGTGTCGACCGTGTGCACGAGTTCGGGAGCCTCATGCGGCGCGGCTTTCAGCATCGCGCGCACGCCGTCCTGCCGCGCGACCAGGCCGGGCAGGATCTCGAAGCGGCCGAGCTCGCTCTTCAGGCTCGACGCGTACAGGTCGAGCCGGTGCGCGCCGGTTTCCTCGAGCGCGTCGATCGCGCGTTCCCACGCGAAATCGACGGCCGCGGCCGCCACGCATACATACAGCACGCTGGCCGATGCCCAGCCCCACCACGGGATGCCCTTGAAGCTCTTCTGCACGTTCGCCCTCATCGAAACCCGCAACCGCCCGCCCGGCGTGACGCCCGAAACGACGCCCCGAACGACGCGCGCCGCGCGCCGGCTGGGCCGGCGGCGGCGCGTGCAAAGCGGCCGGCGCGACGGTGCGCGCGGCGGCGCGTCATCCGAAGTGGGCGACCAGGATCAGCGTGACCGTGACGACGATCGCGCCGCCGATCCGCGTCGCGATCTGCGCGAACGGCATCAGCTGCATCCGGTTCGCGGCAGTCAGGATCGCGACGTCGCCGGTGCCGCCTTGCCCGCTATGGCAGGCGTTCACGATTGCGGTGTCGATAGGGTACATCTTCATCAGGCGGCCGACCACGAAACCGGTGCCCATCAGCGTCGCGACGGTCGACACGATCGTGACGACGTTGACGATCGTGAACGCGGCGGTCAGCTTGTCCCACGGCGTCATCGCGACGCCGATCGCGAACAGCAGCGGGTACGTGACGGCGGTCGAGAAGAACTTGTAGACGACGAACGCGCCTTCCTGCAGCGGCGGCGACACCGCACGCGCGAGCTTCACGAGCACCGCGAGGAACAGCATCGCGACCGGCGCGGGCAGGCCGAACAGCTTGTGCGCCATCAGGCCCACCAGATACAGCGTGATGGCGGTGATGCCGGCGCCCGCGATGTGCGAGACGTCGACGTGGCCGCGGATTTCCTCGTTCTCGGGCGTCATGTCGCCCGATTCGCCGACCTGCAGGCGGCCGTTGCCGGTCAGGTGCGGGAAGCGCTTGCCGAGCATGTCGAGCGCGCCCGACAGGATGATCGCGGTCAGGCTGCCGAGCATCACCGGCGGCAGCACCATTGCGAACATCTCGCCTTGCGGCAGATGCATCAATTCCGAATAGCCGATCGACAGCGGAATCGCGCCTTCGCCGACGCCGCCGGCCATGATCGGCACGACGATGTACAGCAGCGTGTGGCGCGCGCCGAGGCCGAGCACGGTGCCGACCGCCGTGCCGACGATCGCGGCCGCGACCGAGCCGGCCGCGAGCGGGATGAAGATCTTCACGAAGCCCTGGATCAGCACGCGGCGATCCATGCTCAGGATGCTGCCGACGATGATCGACGCGATGAACAGGTACAGGAAGTTGGTCGACTTCGTGAACTCGACGGTGAGGTTCAGCACCGGCTTCGGCAGCACGTGGTAGTACGTGAGCGCGGACGGCACGAAGGTCGCGAAGATCGCGGCCGCGCCGATGTTGCGCAAGAGCGGCAGGCGCTTGCCCAGTTCCGCGCAGGTGAAGCCGAAGAACGCGAGCACCGCGATCGCCATCGAGATTTCACCGGGCACCTTGCCGGTCACCGAGAAGCCGACGATCAGCGCGAGCAGGATGAAGTAGACGGGCAGCGGAATGATGCCGATGCGGATTTCCATCAGTTTCCACCAGCCTTCCGGCCAGAAGCGCGCGCGCGGGGCGGCGACGGCGTCGGAAACCGGCTCCGGATGGGACGGGGTATGGATAGAGGTCTGCAAGACGTGTCTCCTGATGTTGGTATGCCTGCATGGCTTCGCGGCATCGTGTGCCGTCTATTACGCAACCCCCGTGCCAGAAATCCCGCTCGCCGGAAGATTTTTAATGCATTGATTTATAAGGATTTTGTTTCGTCTGCGGAAAGGCGGCCCCGACCGGCTGGCCGAGATTTCGGAATTCGCCCGGCGCCCAGGCCGAGATTTCGGCCTGGCGGCCGGCCGGGCGCCCGGTCGCACCTCCGATCCCGCATGGCCGCCCGCCATATCGCCGCGCGCGATTTTCTTCGCACAATCGCTTCGTAGACCGCCCCCGCGCCGCTCTCTATCATCGGCTGATCTTTTCCGATGCGTTTGACCTCTGTCCGGAGAACGCCCGTGCGTTCGCCGCGGCGTCGCTCATCCATCGATACCGTCTTTGGACAGGAGAGTGGTTTCATGCTGCATGCCGTTTTTTCCGCCCGCTTTTCCGCCGGCCGCGTCGCGCGCCTGCTGGCTGCCGCCGTGCTTGGCGTCGCATTGCTCAATGGCGCGCACGCCGACACCGCGCCGCTGAAGGTCGGCATCTCGACCAGCCCGCAAATCGAAGCGCTGAAAGTTGCCGCGAAGGAGGCGAAGGCGCAGGGGCTCGACGTGAAGATCGTCGAATTCACCGACTGGAATACGCCGAACGCGGCGCTCGCGAACAAGGACATCGACGTCAACTACTTCCAGCACATCCCGTTTCTCGAGAACGCGAACAAGCAGGGCGGCTACAACTTCGTGTCGATCGCGCCCGGCACGATCATGAAGATCGGCCTCTATTCGAAGAAGGTGAAAAGCTTCAGCGAGCTGAAGGACGGCGCGAAGGTCGCGATCGCGAACGATCCGGTGAACGGCGGGCGCGGGCTGTTGCTGCTGCAGCGCGCGGGGCTCATCACGCTGACGCCGGGCGCCGACTACCGCGCGACGACGCACGACATCGTGTCGAACCCGAAGCACCTGAAGATCATCCCGCTCGAAGCGTCGCAGCTCGCACGTTCGCTCGACGACGTCGATCTCGCGCAGGGCTACCCGAGCTTCATCAAGCTCGCCGGCACGACCGACCCGAACAGCGCGCTGCTGTTCGACGGCACCGAGAACAAGATCTTCGCGATCCAGTGGGTCGTGCGCCCGGACAGCGTGAACGATCCGCGCATCCGCAAGTTCATCTCGATCTACCAGCACTCGCCGGCGGTGCGCAAGGCGCTCGACAACGCGTTCGGCTCGCTGTACGCGATCGCGTGGTGACGGAGGCGGCATGACGACGGCGAACCGCAAGAAAATCCTGCTCAACGCGTTCAACATGAACTGCGTCGGGCACATCAACCACGGGCTGTGGACGCATCCGCGCGACCGCTCGGCGCACTACACCGATCTCGACTACTGGGCCGACCTCGCGAAGACGCTCGAGCGCGGCAAGTTCGACGGGATCTTCCTCGCGGACATCGTCGGCGTGTACGACGTGTTCGGCGGCGGGCCCGACACCGCGCTGCGCGAATCGGTGCAGGTGCCCGTCAACGATCCGCTGCTGCTGGTGCCCGCGATGGCGCAGGTCACGCGGCACCTCGGCTTCGGCGTGACCGCGAACCTCACCTACGAACCGCCTTACCTGTTCGCGCGCCGCATGTCGACGCTCGACCACCTGACCAAAGGGCGCGTGGGCTGGAACATCGTCACCGGCTATCTCGACAGCGCCGCGCGCGGCATGGGCCTCGCGCAGCAGATCGGCCACGACGACCGCTACGAGCGCGCGGACGACTACATGGACGTCGTCTACAAGCTGTGGGAACAGAGCTGGGACGACGATGCGGTGATCCGCGACGCGAAGGCGCGCGTGTTCGCGCAGCCGGGCAAGGTGCGGCGCGTGAAGCACGACGGACCGTTCTATTCGATCGACGCGATTCATCTGAGCGAGCCGTCGCTGCAGCGCACGCCGGTGCTGTACCAGGCCGGTTCGTCCGCGCGCGGCGTCGAGTTCGCGGGGCGTCACGCGGAATGCGTGTTCGTGAACGGGCAAAGCAAGGCCGCCGCGCGCGCGGCGACACTCGACATTCGCGCGGCCGCTGCACGGCAGGGCCGCGACCCGGCGTCGATCAAGATCTTTGCCGGCGTGAGCGTCGTGACGGCGGAAACCGAACTTCTGGCACGCGAGAAATTCGACGAATACCGGCGCTACGCGAGCGCCGAAGCGGGCCTCGCGCATTTCGCGAGCTCGACCGGCATCGACTTCGCGAAGTACGGCCTCGACGAGCCGATTTCGTATGTGAAGACCGATTCGATCCAGTCGGCCGTCGACGCGATCTCGCGCAAGAGCACGACCGGCACGTGGACCGTGCGCCGCATGCTCGAACAGATGTCGCTCGGCGGCCGCTATGCGCCGATCGTCGGCTCGCCGTCGCAGGTCGCGGACGAGCTGCAGTCGTGGATCGACGAGACCGGGATCGACGGCTTCAACCTGACGCGCACCGTGATGCCCGAATCGTTCGAGGATTTCGTCGACTGGGTCGTGCCCGAGCTGCAGAACCGCGGCGTCTACAAGGAAGACTACGATCCCGCGCCCACGCTGCGCGAGAAGCTGTTCGGCGCGGGCCCGCGCCTGCCCGCGTGGCATACGGGCGCGCAGCACCGGCCGGGCGCCGCCGTGCACGCCGAATCCGCGCATCCCGCGCATGTCTGAACGTGACGGAGCGAAGCGATGACGCAATTGTTCGATACGCTGGGTTTCATCGATACGTCGGCCGTGCGGGCCGCCACGGCTGCCGCGACGCATGACGCAGCGGCTGCGTTGGCCGAACCGGCCGGCGGCGTTGCCGTGTCGCTGGAGCAGGTCGGCAAGGTGTTCGCGACGCCGCGCGGCCAGGCCGCCGCGCTGCGCGACGTGACGCTCGACGTGCGGCGCGGCGAGGTCTTCGGGATCATCGGCCGCAGCGGCGCCGGCAAGTCGACGCTGCTGCGGCTCGTGAACGGCCTCGAACGGCCGAGCTCGGGCCGCGTGCGCGTGCAGGGCGTCGACGTCGGCGCGCTCGACGAGGATGGCCTCGTCGCGCTGCGGCGCCGCACCGGCATGGTGTTCCAGCATTTCAACCTGCTGTCCGCGAAGACGGTGTTCGAGAACGTCGCGCTGCCGCTGAAGATCGCCGGCGTGCCGAAGGCCGAGCGCGTGCGCAAGGTCGAGGCGCTGCTCGAACTCGTCGGGCTCGCCGCGAAGCGCGACGCGTATCCGGCCAGCCTGTCGGGCGGGCAGAAGCAGCGCGTCGGCATTGCCCGCGCGCTCGTGCACGATCCGGAGGTGCTGCTGTGCGACGAGGCGACGTCGGCGCTCGATCCCGAGACGACGCAGTCGATCCTCGCGCTGCTCGCCGACATCAACCGCCGCCTCGGGCTGACGATCGTGCTGATCACGCACGAGATGGAAGTGATCCGCGCGGTGTGCGACACGGTCGCGGTGATCGAGCAGGGCGAAGTCGTCGAAACGGGCCCCGTGTGGCGCGTGTTCGGCGATCCGCGCCACGGCGCGACGCGCGCGCTGCTCAGCACGCTCGTGCACGACCTGCCGGCCGAACTGGCCGCGCGCGTGCAGCCGTTGCCGGAACAAGCCGCGTTGCCTGAAGGCGCGCAGGTCGTGCTCGACGTCCGCTATACGGGCGAGAGCGGCGGCGAGCCGGATGTCGGCGCGCTTGCAGTGGCGCTCGGCGGTTCGGTGAGGTTCCTGCACGGCGGGATCGAGCGCATCCAGGGGCACGCACAGGGGCGGCTCGTGATCGCGGCAGCCCTGCGCGCGGAAGATGCCGGCCAACCGCCGGCCCGCGGCGGTGCAGTAGCCGCGCTGCTCGAACGCGCGCGTCGCCACGCGAATCACGCGGAGGTGCTCGGCTATGTTTGACCTCTGGTGGCCCGAACTGCTCGACGCGATCCGCGACACGCTGTCGATGGTCGCCGCATCGGCCATGATTGCCGCGTTGATCGGCATCCCGCTCGCGGTGATCCTCGTGACGACCGCGCCCGGCGGCATCTACGAGCGGCGCGGCGTGAACGCGGTGCTCGGCGCGCTCGTCAACGTGTTCCGCTCGACGCCGTTCATCATCCTGCTCGTCGCGCTGCTGCCGTTCACGCGCGTGCTGATCGGCACGACGATCGGCGTCTGGGCGGCCGTCGTGCCGCTGTCGATCGCCGCGATCCCGTTCTTCGCGCGGATCGCCGAGGTGAGCCTGCGTGAAGTCGACCGCGGGCTGATCGAGGCCGCGCTCGCGATGGGCGCGAAGCGCCGCCACATCGTCTGGCACGTGCTGCTGCCCGAAGCGCTGCCCGGCATGCTCGGCGGCTTCACCATTACCGTCGTCGCGCTGATCGGCTCGACGGCGATGGCGGGCGCCGTCGGCGCGGGCGGCCTCGGCGATCTCGCGATCCGCTATGGCTACCAGCGTTTCGACACCACCGTCATGGCGACCGTGATCGTGATCCTGATCGCGCTCGTCTCGGCCGTGCAAATCACGGGCGACCGCCTGGTCCGACGTGTGACCCGGCGTACCTGAGCGACGCCACAAGAGTCCGCTCGCTTCATTCATGATCCTGAGAGAAAGAACCTATGACCTTGCCCATCGGCGCGCCGCGCGAATGGAACGGACAATTCGAGGAAGCGTTGTTTCTCGACGTGGCGCGACGCCATCGTCCTGACTTCCCGGCGAAGCTCGCCACGCCGCCGCGCGAGCCGCACAACGACGACGAGCTGGCCGCCGTCGCCGACTACTACACGAAGATGGCGTCGCACGACCTGTTCATCGTGCAGGTCGTCGCGAAGGCGATCGACACGCTGTTCCGCGACGATCCGCATTTCCAGCTGATCCTGTCGCGCCAGCTCGGCGACGACGGCGCGCACGCGGTGATCGGCCGCGAACGCGTGACCGAACTGACGGGGCGCGATCCGCTGCCGGAAGTCGACCGCCTCGTCTCCGCGCACTGGGCGCGCATCGGCGACATCGCGGTGCGCGACATCGCGGGCTTTCTCGCGTTCGAATGGCACTACGAGCTGCACATCCTCGCGAAGCTGTGGATCCAGCGCAAGACCGGCCTCATCGGCGATTCCGCGATGCGCGAGCATGGCGAGAACCGGATCCGGCCGGACGAGGAATGGCATCGCGTGCAGATCGTCCAGTGGTGGTTCGACACGCTGAAGGCGCTGCCGGTGGCCGAACGCGATGCGCTGATCGATCGCGTGATCGCGGCCGACGAGGAAACGCAGGCGCGGCTCGACGGTTATCTGCACGACGAGTACGCGCATACCGCACACGTGTTCGGCGCGGATATCGCCGAATACCGCGCGATCTACGACGACTGGCGGCGCGAGATCCTGTCGCGGCTGACCGGCCGCCAGCTCGACGCGCTGGTGCCGCTGTCGGGTGAAGCGGTTGCGCAGGAAGCCGTCGCATGAACGATCCGCGTGGCCCGGCGACCTTTGCGCCCGATACCGATACGCCTGCTTTCGACCCCGTCGCGCTGGCGCGCGCGATCGACGCGTTGCGCACCACGGCCGCCGCGCGCGACCGCGCGGGCGGTCATGCGGCGCAGGAGAAGCGGTGGCTCGCCGATGCGGGCCTGCTGACGCTCGCGGTGCCGCGTGCGTTCGGCGGGCAGGAAGCCGCATGGCCCGAGATCTACGATGCGATCCGGCAGATCGCGCGCGTCGACAGCGCGCTCGCGCATCTCGTCGGGTTCCAGTGCCTGCAGGTGGTGAGCGTCGACGTGTGGGGCAACGCCGCGCAGCGCGAACGCTACCTGCGCGGCACGGTCGAGCAGCAATGGTGGTGGGGCAACGCGGTCAATCCGCTCGACACGCGGCTCGTGGCCACGGCCACGCCTGACGGCGGCTACCGGCTCGAGGGCGTGAAGGGCTTCTGTTCGGGCACGCGCGGCTCGCAGCGGATGACGGTGTCCGCGCACGATCCGGACACTGGCCGCACCGTGTTCGGCGTGGTGCCGACCGATCGTGCGGGGATCACGGTCAACGAAGACTGGGATCCGATCGGCCAGCGCCAGACCGACAGCGGCAGCGTGCGCTTCGACGGCGTGACGCTTGCGGCGGACGAGGTACTGCACCGTTCCGAGACGCCGCCGACCCCGCGCGCGACACTGCGCACGCTCGTGTCGCAGCTCGTGCTGACCAACCTGTTCGTCGGGCTCGCGGAAGGCGCGCTGGCGGAAGCGCGCGACTACGTGCTGAAGCATGGCCGCCCGTGGATCCAGTCGGAGGTCGCGCAGGCGAGCGACGATCCGTACACGCTGCAGCGCTTCGGCGACATGCGCGTGCGGGCGATCGCCGCGGCGGTGCTGGCCGATCGCGCGGCCGCCGCGTTGCAGCGTGCATGGGCGCGACAGGATGCGCTGACGGCGGACGAGCGCGCCGAGGTGGCGCTCGCGGTATCGGAGGCGAAGATCGTCGCGCAGCGCGCGGCGCTCGAGAACGGCGAGGCGCTGTTCGACGCCTGCGGCGCACGCGCGACAGCCGCGTCGCTCGGCCTCGACCGCTTCTGGCGGAACGCGCGCACGCATACGCTGCACGATCCGCTCGACTACCGGCTGCGGGATGTGGGCCGGTTCGCGTTGACGGGCGAGTTGCCGCAGGCGTCGCTCTATACATGACGGCGTGATGCCGGAGCGGCGCGGTCCGCTCCGGACAAAACCTAACCGGCATGCTGGACGTTTGAAATGATATGTTATATCGTTGCGATACTATGTATCACTCGATGATCGTCCACTCTCCTCCCGGAATCGCCCGATGAGCCCCGCACTCTCCCCGTCCACGCGGCTTCCCGTGACCGTCCTGTCCGGCTTCCTCGGCGCCGGCAAGACGACGCTGCTCAACCACATCCTGAACAATCGCGAGGGCCGGCGCGTCGCGGTCATCGTCAACGACATGTCCGAGGTCAACATCGACGCCGCGCTCGTGCGCGACGGCGGCGCGGGGCTGTCGCGCACCGACGAGAAGCTGGTCGAGATGAGCAACGGCTGCATCTGCTGCACGCTGCGCGAGGACCTGCTGATCGAGGTCGACCGGCTCGCACGCGAAGGGCGGTTCGACCAGCTCGTGATCGAATCGACCGGCATCTCGGAGCCGCTGCCGGTGGCCGAGACGTTCACGTTCGAAGGCGAGGACGGCCGCAGCCTCGGCGAAGTCGCACGGCTCGACACGATGGTGACGGTGGTCGACGCGTTCAATTTCCTGCGCGACTACGCGTCGCGCGACAGCCTGCAGTCGCGCGGCGAATCGATGGGCGAGGAAGATGCGCGCACGGTCGTCGATCTGCTGATCGACCAGATCGAGTTCTGCGACGTGATCGTGATCAACAAGATCGACCTGATTGACGCAAGCGCGCGCGAGCAGCTGGTCGCGCTGCTGCGCGGTTTGAACCCGCGCGCACGGATCGAGATCGCCGAGTTCGGCAAGGTGCCGCTCGAGCGCGTGCTCGACACGGGCCTGTTCGACTTCGAAGCCGCATCGCGCGCGCCGGGCTGGCTGCAGGAGATGCGCGGCACGCACACGCCCGAGACCGACGAGTACGGCATCCGCAGCTTCGTCTATCGTGCGCGCCGGCCGTTCCATCCACAGCGCTTCTTCGATCTCGTCGAAAGCGAATGGCCGGGCGTCGTCCGCTCGAAGGGATTCTTCTGGCTCGCCACCCATCCGACCGTCGCCGGCTCGTGGTCGCAGGCCGGCGCGGTCGCGCGGCACGGGCCGGCCGGCTACTGGTGGGCGGCCATGCCGCCCGAGCGCTGGCCGCAGGATGCGGAAGCCGTCGCGCAGATCCGCGCGCGCTGGGACGAGCACGTCGGCGATGCGCGGCAGGAGCTCGTGCTGATCGGCATGGACATGGACGAGCCGGCGCTACGCGCACGCTTCGACGCGTGTCTGCTGACCGACGCCGAGATGGCCACCGGCCCCGAACACTGGACCACGTGGGACAACCCGTTTCGCGACTGGCCCTGACCTGACCGCGCTTCCTGCATCGATCCGGATGGAGAAGGCGCTCCACCGGATTCCGAGCATGAACGCACCGCTTCCCGATATTTCCCTGACCGATGCCGCGCCGGGTGGCCGCCCGCTCGAATGGGTTGGCATGCAGGGCATCGACCTGCCCGTTGCAGTGGCCGAACCCGGCTGCCGGCGCGACGTGCATGCGCGCGCCGACGTGCAGGTCGATCTGCCTGCGCCGCACGTGAAGGGCATCCACATGTCGCGGCTGTACCGGCTGCTCGACGGGCTCGATGATGGCGCGGCGCTGTCGCCGGCCGGCCTTCAGCGTGTGCTGCACGCGATGGTCGACAGCCATCGCGACTGCGACACGCGCAGCGCGCGGCTGCGGTTGCGCTTCGACTTGCTGGCACGCCGCGCCGCGCTGGTGACGGACGGGCTGGCCGGATGGAAAGCCTATCCGGTCCGGATCGACGCGATGCTGACCGGCTCCCGGTTCGCGCTGCGCGCGCAGGTGACGGTCGTCTATTCGTCGACGTGCCCGTGCTCCGCCGCGCTGTCGCGGCACTGGGTCGAGCAGGCGTTCCTGGCGGCATTCGGTCGCGACGATCGCGTGGAGCCGGCGGCGGTCGCCGCGTGGCTGAAGCGGCACGCGACGGCGGCCACGCCGCACAGCCAGCGCAGCGAAGCCGTCGTCAGCGTGGCGCTGCCCGCCGATGGCGCGACGCTGGGGCTGATCGACCTGATCGATCGCATCGAGCACGCGCTCGGCACGCCGGTGCAGACGGCCGTCAAGCGCGCGGACGAGCAGGCCTTCGCGGTGCTGAACGGCGGCAACCTGATGTTCGTCGAGGACGCCGCTCGCCGGGTCCAGGCCGCGCTGGACGGCCACCATGCGACCCCGCACGTGCACGTGCGCCATCTGGAAAGCCTGCATCCGCACGATGCGGTGGCCTGGGCCGCGCCGGTGCGCGAAGGCGCCGACGCATGCTGATCCGCAAGCTGTTCCGCTTCGAGAACGCGCACGTCGTGCGCGGCTGCAGCACGCGGCGCTGCTCGCATTCGATCCACGGCCATTCGTACCGCGTCGAGCTGCTGCTGGAAGCGCACGCGCTGGATCACGGGCAGATGATCTACGACTTCGGGCTGCTCAAGGGCGACGTGCGCGACCTGATCGACGCGTTCGATCACGCGGTGACGCTGTGGACGGACGACGACCCGTGTTATGTCGAAAGCATGCGCCGGCATTCCGAGCGCTGGGTGCTGCTGCCCGTGTCGCCGAGCGCCGAGCAGTTCTCGCGCGTGTTCTTTCGCCTCGTCGATGCGGCGCTGTCCAGCACCCGCATGACGAACGGCGAAGCCGACGTTCGGCTGCATTCGATCATCGTTCACGAGACCGAGACCGGTTACGCGCAGTGCTTTCGCGACGATGCGTTCAACCCGCGCATGGGCCGCATCGACCTGGACGACATCGTGTTCGCGCCGGCCATCGCCGCACAGTGGCGCGATCCGGGCCTGTTCGAGCGGATCAAGCGCGGCCACCCCCTTTCAAGGCAGGAATCCTGATGATCAGAAAGAACCCGCGCGGCGACCTGCCGCAGATTCACCCGAGCGCCTTCGTCGATCCGACCGCCATTCTGTGCGGGCTCGTGATCGTCGAGGAGAACGTGTTCATCGGCCCGTACGCGGTGATCCGCGCCGACGAAACGGATGCCGGCGGCCGGATCGCGCCGATCGTGATCGGCGCGCATTCGAACATCCAGGACGGCGTGGTGATCCATTCGAAGTCGGGCGCGAGCGTCACCATCGGCCAGCACACGTCGATCGCGCATCGCGCGATCGTCCACGGCCCGTGCAAGGTCGGCAACGGTGTGTTCGTCGGCTTCAACAGCGTGCTGTTCAACTGCACGATCGACGACGGCTGCGTGGTGCGCTACAACGCGGTCGTCGACGGCTGCCATCTGCCGCCGGGTTTCTACGTGCGTTCGACCGAGCGCATCGGGCCGGAAACCGATCTCGCCGCGTTGCCGCAGGTGACGGCCGACGCAAGCGATTTCTCCGAGGACGTCGCACGCACGAACAATGCGCTGGTACTGGGCTACAAGCACATCCAGAACGAGTTCTGAGTCATGGACGAGCCTATCCGACGTGAAGCGGGCGTGAGCGATGCGCTGCGGCGACGTCACGCCGGCCTGCTCGTGCACGGCGGCACGGCGATGACGCCCAACGGGGCTGAGCGGATCGACATCGCGTGCGTGGACGGCCGTGTCGTCGCGCTGGGCGCATTGCACGGCACGTGGAGCGCCGACGTCCTGCTGGACGCCGGCGGCCTGCACGTGTTGCCGGGCGTCGTCGACAGCCAGGTGCATTTCCGCGAACCGGGCTTGACGCACAAGGAGACCCTCGAGGCCGGCACGCGCGGCGCGGTGCTCGGCGGCGTCACGACGATCTTCGAGATGCCCAACACGCATCCGCTGACGCTGACCGCGCAGGATCTGCAGGCCAAGCTGGATCTTGCGCGCGGCCGTGCCTGGTGCGACTACGCGTTCTACATCGGCGGCTCGGCCGCGAACGCCGAACGGCTGCCGGTACTCGAAAACCTGCCGGGCTGCGCGGGCGTGAAGGTCTTCATGGGCAGTTCGTTCGGCGACCTGCTGGCCGACGACGAAGCCGTGTTGCGCCGGATCGTGCGCAGCGGGCGGCGGCGCATGGCCGTGCATGCGGAAGACGAGGCGCGGCTGCGCGAACGCCGGGCGCTCGTCGAAGCCAGCGGCGACGTGCGTGATCATCCTCGCTGGCGCGACGAGGAAAGCGCGCTGGCGGCGACGCGGCGCATCGTCGGGCTGTCTGCCGAGACGGGCCGGCGGCTGCATGTGCTGCACGTGTCCACTGCCGAGGAAATGGCGTTTCTCGCGCAACACCGGCATCGCGTGACCGTCGAGGTCACGCCGCATCACCTGAGCCTGCACGCGCCCGATTGCTACGCGCGGCTCGGCACGTTCGCGCAGATGAATCCGCCGGTGCGCGAGCGGCATCATCAGGATGCGCTTTGGCAGGCCGTGCGAGATGGCGTGGTCGATGTGATCGGCAGCGATCACGCGCCGCATACGCGCGACGAAAAACGCCGGCCTTATCCGCAATCGCCGAGCGGGATGACCGGCGTGCAGACGCTGCTGCCGCTGATGCTCGATCACGTGCAGGCGGGCCGCCTGAGCCTCGCGCGGCTGGTCGACCTGACCAGTGCCGGGCCGGCGCGCATCTTCGGCATCGCGGGGAAAGGGCGGATCGCGGTGGGTTACGACGCCGATTTCAGCATCGTCGACTTGCGAGCGCGTCGCGTGATCCGGGACGAATGGATCGCCAGCGTGAGCGGCTGGACGCCCTATGACGGGTGCGCGGTGACGGGCTGGCCCGTGCATACGGTCGTGCGCGGGCAGGTCGTGGTGCGCGATGGCGAACTGAACGGGGAGCCGGCAGGGCAGGCCGTGACGTTTCTGGATGCCTAGATCGGCAGGCGAACCGTCTGCTTGATGCGTTTCAGCGGAATCTCCGTTTCGACGTTGCGGACGCCTTCGATCTGCGTGAGCGTTTCCATCTGAAAGCGCTGGTAGTCGTCGAGATCGCGCGCGATCACGCGCAGCAGATAGTCGTAGCTGCCGGCCATCAGATGACATTCGAGTACTTCGGGCGCTTGCTCTATTTCGCGCGCAAAGCGTTCGACGGTGGTCTTATCCTGGCGCTCCAGCGTGACGCGCACGAACGCGGTGAATCGCAGGTCGACGGCAGCCGGGTTCAAGAGCGCGACATATGCGTCGATCACGCCTTGTTCCTCGAGCAGATGAACGCGGCGCAGGCATGGCGTGGGCGACAGCCCGGCCTGTTGTGCTAGTTCGGCATTCGTCTGGTTCGAATTCCGTTGCAATGCACGCAGAATGCGCCGGTCGATCGCGTCCAGTTTGATTGGCATTTTTTGCTACCAGAAGCTTGAAAACTAGAGATTAGCTCCAAATCGCGGATCTCACGTAGCCAAATACGCATCCAATCTCCACGGAAGGGCACCGATAATCTGAAGACCGGCCGGGCGATTCCCGCCCGCCGGCTATCCCTTCAGGAGCGCTCCCATGTCACATCTATCCTGGCTGCCGTTCATCGCAACGTCGCTTCTGATCATCGTCACGCCGGGTCAGGACATGGTGCTCGTGATGTCACGCACGCTGTCCGGCGGCACGCGCGCGGGCCTCGTGACGGCCGCGGGCGTCAGCGTCGGGCTGCTCGTTCATACGATGCTCGCGACGCTCGGTCTGGGCGCGCTTCTTCAGGCATCCGAATGGCTGTTCACGGCGCTGAAGGTGATCGGTGCGCTGTATCTGTTGTACCTCGGCATCACGTTGCTGCGTTCGTCGGGCGAACTGACGCTCGCGAGCGGCCGCGACGGTGCGCCGGCATCGCGGCTTCGCACGTTCGCGCAAGGCGCGCTGTCCAACGTGTCGAATCCGAAGGTCGCGCTCTTCTATCTGGCGTTCCTGCCGCAATTCGTGCCGGTGGGCACCGCGCATCCGATGCTGTCGCTGTTCGTGCTGGGCGCGACGTTTGCCGGCCTGACGTTTCTCGTCAAAGGGCCAGTCGCGTTGTTCGCGGGCCTGCTGTCTGCATCGATCCGCCGCAATCCGCGCATCCTGACGCGCATGCATCGCGTCAGCGGGGTGGTGCTGCTGGGGCTCGGCGTGAAGCTGGCGCTCGAGCGCCGCTGATCGCGGCCGCGGCGCCGGCGCGCCGGCCGGCTTTATTCCTCCGGCAACGCATCCGCCAGCGCCCGCATGGCCTCCACCGTCTCCGGGTTCGCCGGAAAGAACGCCTCGATTGCGAGTTCCGACAGCGTCACGTCGACCGGCGTGCCGAACACCGTCGTCGTACTGAAGAACGTCAGTTCGCCGGCCGCCGTGCGCAGCCGCAGCGGCACGGCGATCTCCGCGAAGTCGGTGCGCGCCTGCGTGTCGTCGGGCTGGCCGGCCGGCGCCGGATACGCGGCGAGTTCGTCGTGCAGCGTGTGCAGCGTGCGGTCGCCGCTCGCATCGATCTGTCGCTGCAGCCGATGCAGGATGTGCGCGCGCCATTCGTGCCAGTTGACGATCTGCGACGCGAGCCCGTCCGGATGCAGGCTCAGCCGCAGCACGTTGACGGGCGGCTGCAGCAGCGCCGGGTCGGCTTGCGCGACCAGCGCGCCGAGCATCCGGTTCGCGGCGAGCAGCGTCCAGTGGCGGTCCACGGCGAGCGCCGGATAAGGCTCGTGGCCGCGCAGCACGGCTTCGACCGCATGGCGCGCGGCATCCAGTTGCGGATCCGAAAACGGCCGTTCGCGGAATAGCGGCGCGAAGCCGGCCGCGACGAGCAGCGCATTGCGTTCGCGCAGCGGTACGTCGAGACGCTCGGCAAGATGCAGCACCATCTCGCGGCTCGGCTGCGCGCGGCCCGATTCGACGAAGCTCAGGTGGCGCGCGGAGACGTCCGCGTCGAGCGCGAGCGCCATCTGGCTCAGGCGGCGGCGTTGCCGCCACGTGCGCAGCAGCGGGCCGATGCCTGGCGCGCGGCCGGCGGACGGGGAGGGCGAATGGAGGGCGGCGGTCGGGTTCATGTGGCAGATGATAGGCAATCCCGCGTACCTTGGGCATTACCTCGGACGTAAGCATCGCGCCGCTCCCCGGGCGCGTCACCGCGCTGCGTTACCATAGCCCCCGTGCCAACTGAGAGACGACGCCGGACCCGCGATTGAAAACGCCTGGGCCGGTGGCGTGCATATTTACGACAAGGCATTCCAGGGGAATCCAACAATGAAAAAACTTGCCGTCCGGCTCGCCTGCGTGGCGACGCTCGCATTCGCCGCGACCACCGGCCACGCGCAGACCGAAGCTGCGCAGGTGGAAATGAGGGCCGCCGCCGCGGCCGCCAACGACGCGGTCGTGAAGGGCCCGACCGATATCGACGTGAAACACGAAGCCGTGCTGAAGCTGAAAGCCGGCGAATCGTTCGTGCCGGCTGCCGAAGCCGGCCGCTACCTGCGCTCGATGGGCAACTCGATCGACGAATCCAAGCTGGTCGGCCTCGTGCTGCCCGACGATCCCGATGCCGACTGGATTTCGGTCGTGTCGTTCGAGCCGAGCGGCTATATCCGCGACGACGACGCGAAGGACTGGAAGCCCGACGAACTGCTGAAGAGCCTGCAGTCGGGCACCGAGGAAGACAACCCGGGGCGCAAGGAGCGCGGCCTGCCGGAGACCGAGGTGGTCGGCTGGGCGAAGGCGCCCGCCTACGACGCCGCCACGCACCGGCTCGTGTGGTCCGCGATCATCCGCGACAAGGGCGCGGCCCCGAACGCCGAGAACGACGGCGTGAACTACCGGACGCTCGTGCTCGGCCGTGACGGCTACCTGTCGCTGACGATGGCGTCGACGCTGGCCGACCTGCCGAAATACAAGGCGTCGGCCGACGAACTGCTGTCGAACATCCGCTTCAACGACGGCAAGCGCTACGCCGATTTCAACAAGTCGACCGACCACGTCGCCGAATACGGCCTCGCGGCGTTGATCGTCGGCGTCGGCGCGAAGAAGCTCGGCCTGCTCGCGCTGATCGGCGCGTTTGCGGTGAAGTTCTTCAAGATCGGCGCGGTCGCGCTGCTGGCCGGTGGTGCGGCACTGAAGCGCTTCTTCGGGCGCAAGCCGAAGGCGGCCGCGGTGCCGGCCGTCGCCGAGGCATCCAGCGTCGCCGACGTATCCGGCACGGAGCGCAAGGAATGACGAAGCTGTTGCTGCTGATCTTCGGCGGCCTGAAGCTCGGCAAGGTGCTCATGTCGGCGGGCACCATGCTGGCGTCGATCGCGGTCTACGCGCTGTTCTACGGCTGGCGGTTCGCCGCCGGTTTCGTGGCGCTGCTGCTGGTGCACGAGGCCGGCCACTATATCGCCGCGCAGCGGCGCGGGCTCGACGTCGGGCTGCCGACCTTCATCCCGTTCGTCGGTGCCTGGATCCAGCTGAAGGAGATGCCGCACGACGCGGAAACCGAGGCGTACGTCGGGCTTGCCGGGCCGTTCGTCGGCACGCTCGGCGCGCTGGCCTGCTACGCGGCCGCGCGCCACACCGACAGCAACCTGCTGCTCGCGCTGTCGTACACGGGCTTCTTCCTGAACCTGTTCAACATGATTCCGCTGTCGCCGTTCGACGGCGGGCGGATCACCGCGGTGCTGTCGCCGCGCATCTGGTTCGCGGGCGTGCCGGTGCTGATCGCGCTGTTCGTGTACCGCCCGAGCCCGCTGCTGATCGTGATGGCGATCCTCGCGCTGCCGCAGCTGAGGCGTGCGTGGCGCTACGATCCCGACGCGCCGGAGAACCGCGTGTACTACGCGACGTCGATCGAGACGAAGACGACGTACGCGCTCTGCTACGTGGGCCTGCTCGCGTTCCTCGCGCTGATGACGTCCGGCGTGCACGACATGCTGCGCGTCGCGCATTCATCGATCTGACGGCCGGTACCCGAGGTCGAATGCAACAACGGCGGCCGTTTTCATGCGGCCGCCGTCGTTTTGTCTTGAAGCCGAACGTCAGGCGTCGCGATGACGCAGTTCGACGCGTTTGATGTCCTTCACGATCACGAGATAGCTGAACACGGTGACGAGCGCGTTCAGCCCGACGAACACGAGCGCGCCGTTGAACGAGCCGCTCGCGCCGACGAGGTAGCCGATCGCGATCGGCGCGACGATGCCGGCCGTGTTGCCGAACATGTTGAACAGGCTCCCCGACAGGCCGATCGCTTCCTTCGGCGCGGTATCCGCGACGACGGCCCAGCCGAGCGAGCCGATCCCCTTGCCGAAGAACGACACGGCCATCAGCACGATCACCAGCACTTCGCTGTCGACGTAGTTGCAGCCGATGATGACCATCGACAGCGCCATTCCGCCGACGATCGGGATCTTGCGCGCGAGCGTGAGCGACACGCCGCGGCGGATCAGCCCGTCCGACAGCATCCCGCCGAGCACGCCGCCGAGGAACCCGCAGATCGCGGGCAGCGACGTCATGAAGCCGGCCTTCAGCAGCGACATCCCGCGCGCCTGCACGAGGTAGATCGGGAACCACGTGAGGAAGAAGTACGTGAGCACGTTCACGCAATACTGGCCCAGATATACGCCGATCAGCATCCGGTTCGACAGCAGCTGGCGCACGTAGTACCAGCCGGCCACGCGGCTGCTTTCGGAGCGCGCGCCGTTGCCGCTGCGTGTGGCGGTGCGCACGAGGCCGCCGCCTTGCTCGATATGCTCGAGTTCCGCGCGGTTCACGGCCGGATGGTCGGCCGGATCCTTCATGACCCGCAGCCACAGGAACGCGAGCGCGATGCCCGCGAGGCCGAGCCACAGATACACCTGGTGCCAGCCGTACGCATGCGTCAGCCACGCCATCAGCGGCGAGAACACCACGGCCGCGAAGTACTGCGCGGCGTTGAAGATCGCCGACGCGGTGCCGCGTTCGGCGGTCGGGAACCAGCTCGCGACCACTTTCGCGTTCGCCGGAAAGGCGGGGGCTTCGGCGATGCCGACCGCGAAGCGCATCGCGAACAGCGCGGCGACCGCGAACGCGGCGCTGCCGCCGAGGCCGATCGTGCTCTGCAGCAGCGTGAACGCCGACCACAGGAAGATGCTGGCCGCATACACGCGCCGCGCGCCGAAGCGGTCCAGCAGCCAGCCGCTCGGCAGTTGCGCGAGCACGTACGCCCAGCTGAACGCCGAGAAGATGTAGCCCATCGTCACCGGATCGATGCCGAACGCCTTGCGGATCGGCGTGCCGGTGATCGACAGCGTCGCGCGGTCCGCATAGTTGAGCGTCGTGACGACGAACAGCATCGCCAGGATCCAGTAGCGCACGGCGGTCCGGCGCGCGGTGCGCGCGAGGTCGAGCGGAAGCTCGCGAGAAGGGGTTTGATTAGACACTTTAATGTATGTCGTCGTATGACTTGGCGACAGTTTATTGGCAATAATCAGACGCAGAAACCTCGGGTTTTCCCTCTGGATGGTGACGTGAAGGCGTAAAAATCCCAGATATTGGCGCGTGAAATAAGGGTTTTGCGCGTGCCGGCACCCGCCCGATCATTGACGCGAATATTGAAGCAAGGTGGGCGGACATCATATCTGTTGAGCTACAATAAACGACCTATTCCCGAACCACGGAGCACACCCCATGCAACTGACTGGAGAGATGCTGATCGGCGCCGAAGCGGTCGCCGGCTCGGCCGGTACCTTGCGCGCGTTCGACCCGTCGAAGGGCGAGCCGATCGACGCGCCGGCGTTCGGCGTTGCGTCGCAGGCCGACGTCGAGCGCGCATGCGAACTCGCGCGCGATGCGTTCGACGCGTACCGCGCGCAGCCGCTCGCGGCCCGGGCGGCGTTTCTCGACGCGATCGCGGATGAAATCGTCGCGCTCGGCGACGCGCTGATCGAGCGCGCGCACGCCGAAACGGGCCTGCCCGTCGCGCGGCTGCAGGGCGAGCGCGGTCGTACCGTCGGCCAGCTCCGGCTGTTCGCGCGCGTCGTGCGCGACGGGCGCTTTCTCGCCGCGTCGATCGATCCCGCGCAGCCGGCGCGCACGCCGCTGCCGCGTTCGGACCTGCGGCTGCAGAAAGTCGGGCTCGGGCCCGTCGTCGTGTTCGGCGCGAGCAATTTCCCGCTCGCGTTCTCGGTGGCCGGCGGTGATACGGCGTCGGCGCTCGCGGCCGGCTGCCCGGTGATCGTGAAGGCGCACGAGGCGCACCTCGGCACGTCCGAGCTGGTGGGCCGCGCGATCCGCGCCGCCGTCGCGAAAACCGGGATGCCGGCGGGCGTGTTCTCGCTGCTGGTCGGCCCCGGCCGCGTGATCGGCGCGGCGCTCGTCAGCCATCCGGCGGTCCAGGCGGTCGGCTTCACGGGGTCGCGGCAGGGCGGCATGGCGCTCGTGCAGCTCGCGAACGCGCGCCCGCAGCCGATTCCCGTCTACGCGGAAATGAGCAGCATCAACCCCGTCGTGCTGTTTCCGGCGGCGCTTGCCGCGCGCGGCGACGCGATCGCGACGGGCTTCGTCGATTCGCTGACGCTGGGCGTCGGCCAGTTCTGTACCAACCCGGGCCTCGTGCTCGCGATCGACGGCCCCGATCTCGACCGCTTCGAAACCGTCGCCGCGCAGGCGCTCGCAAAGAAGCCGGCCGGCGTGATGCTCACGCGCGGCATCGCCGATGCGTATCGCAACGGCCGCGGCAAGCTGGCCGAACTGCCGGGCGTGCGTGAAATCGGCGCGGGCGAGGCGGCGCAGACCGACTGCCAGGCCGGCGGCGCGCTGTACGAAGTCGGTGCGCAGGCGTTCCTCGCCGAGCCGGCGTTCAGCCACGAGGTGTTCGGGCCGGCGTCGCTGATCGTGCGTTGCCGCGATCTCGACGAAGTCGCGCGCGTGCTCGAAGCGCTCGAAGGCCAGCTGACGGCCACGCTGCAGATGGATGCCGACGACAAGCCGCTCGCGCGCCGGCTGCTGCCGATCCTTGAACGCAAGGCGGGCCGCCTGCTGGTCAACGGCTACCCGACCGGCGTCGAGGTGTGCGACGCGATGGTGCACGGCGGGCCGTTCCCGGCCACGTCGAACCCGGCCGTCACGTCGGTCGGCGCGACGGCGATCGAGCGTTTCCTGCGGCCGGTGTGCTACCAGGATTTCCCGGACGATCTGCTGCCGGAAGGGTTGCAGGAAAGCAATCCGCTCGCGATTCCGCGGCTGCGGGACGGGAAGGCGGAGTGATGACGCACCTCGATTGAGGGAGCGTTCCATTGCGACCGGTGAGCCTGGGTGCTTGCGGGTTGCAACAAACGAAAAGGCGGAAGTGGCCGGTAAGCCGCTTCCGCCTTTTTTGCATCGCAGCTTTGGGGCCGGCTTTCCCGCCGCCCGCTTTTCTCCTACAGTACCGAAGCCCCGGGTCGACCGACCTGCGGGCGAAACCTGAGAGATCGAGAAAAAGTCTAAAAGGGTACCGAATCCATGAATATCAACAAACGTGGCGACCACCTGTTCGCGGCCGGATTGTGGAAAGCGATCGGCGACGTCGCGAAATCCGTGCGCACCCAGATTGGCCAGTACAGCGAAGGACGCGTGCTCGCGAATGCACTGCTGGAATTCCAGCGCGACCTGGGCGGCAGCGAATTCGACATCACGATCAACCAGGGGCGGCTCGTCACCGGTTCCGACGCGCATTCGCTCGTGTTCGGTCAAGCCGTTCGCCGTTTCCGGCAGGACATGGAAGCGCTGGTGTTCGCGCTCCAGTACCGGCGCGGCATCGATGAACGCGATCCGGGCCTGCGCACCGAAGCGTTGATGCAGGCGAACAGCCAGCTCGCGACCGCGAAGCAGTCGGCGACGATCACGGTCGGCCGGTTCTTCGACGCGGTCGTTGACCGCGACGTACTCGGGCAGATCCTCGGCAGCGAATCGAATTCGCGCGCGCGATCGGGTGCGCAGGACCAGATCGAGGCGACACGCGTCAAGCTGGGGAACGTGCGTTACCGGATCGTCGGGGTCATCGCGCAGATGTGACGGTGGCGACACGCATGGCGGCGGATGCGTGCGTCATCGCGGAAAGCGCGCAAAAGGGCGCGGCCGGCGAATGCCGGCCGCGATGTAGCACTGCCGGCGCGGTGCCAATGCGACGTGCGCCGCCGACGAACACCGCTTATTGCGGCCCCATCTTCTTGATCAGCACGTCGAGCTCCGCCGCTTCTTCGTCGGTGAGATCGACGAGCGGCGCACGCACCGGGCCTGCGTCATGGCCGACGAGCCTCGCGCCCGCCTTCACGATGCTGACCGCGTAGCCCGCGCGGCGATTGCGGATCTTCAGGTACGGCAGGAAAAATTCGTCGATCAGGCGGCCGACCGTGGCGTGGTCGTCCTTCGCGATCGCTTCGTAGAATGCCATCGCCGTCTTCGGGATGAAGTTGAACACGGCCGACGAATACACCGGCACGCCGAGCGCCTTGTACGCGGCGGCATAGACTTCAGCCGTCGGCAGCCCGCCGAGGTACGCGAACCGGTCGCCGAGCCGGCGGCGGATCGTCACCATGCTTTCGATTTCGCCCACCCCGTCCTTGAAGCCGATCAGGTTCGGGCAACGATCGGCGAGGCGCTCGAGCATGTCGGCGTTCAGCTTCGAATTCGCGCGGTTGTACACCACGACACCGATCTTCAGCGCACGGCACACCTGCTCGACGTGGTCGGCGATCCCTTCCTGGCTGGCTTCGGTCAGGTAATGCGGCATCAGCAGCACGCCGCTCGCGCCGAGGCGCTCGGCCTCCTGCGCATATTCGATCGCGACGCGCGTCGCGCCGCCCGCGCCGGCGAGGATCGGCACCTTGCCCTTGCAGGTTTCCGTCGCGACACGGATCACGTCCGAATACTCGCGCTGCGTGAGCGAGAAGAATTCACCGGTGCCGCCGGCCGCGAACAGTGCGCTCGCACCGTACGGCGCGAGCCATTCCAGGCGCTCGGCATAGGTGGACGGGCGGAAGCTGCCTTCGGCGTCGAAGTCCGTCAGCGGAAACGACAGCAGGCCGTGGGAAATGATCTGTTTGAGTTCTTGCGGTGAGGTCATGGTTGGGTCGTCCGTCTAGCGCGAGTGCTGGGTTCGTCGGGAACGGCATACGAGCCACATTGGCGATGTCGTTGTATGTCATCGTACAACGAGGGGAGGGGGGACGCAAGCGGTTTGCTGGTAAAGAAATAGTAGGGTCTTTCCGGATAAGGGTTTACGCAGCATCGCCGACTCCGGTCGAATGTCGTATGATGACTAACGATATGGCCGATAGCTTCCAGGAATTTCGATGACTGCTTCCCCGCTCTATATCCGTGTGCATCCGGACGACAACGTCGCGATCGTCGTCAACGACGGCGGCCTGGCCGAGGGTGCGACGTTCGCCGACGGGCTGACGCTGCGCGAAGGCGTGCCGCAGGGGCACAAGGTTGCGCTGGTCGATCTCGCGGCCGGCGACCCGATCGTCCGCTACAACGTGGTGATCGGCTATGCGCTGGTCGAGCTGCGCCGCGGCAGCTGGGTCAACGAGCGCACGATGCGCATGCCCGAGCCGCCGGGGCTCGACGACCTGCCGCTCGCAACCCGCGCCGCGCCGCCGCTGCCGCCGCTCGAAGGCTATACGTTCGAGGGCTTCCGCAATGCCGACGGCTCGGTCGGCACCCGCAACATCCTCGCGATCACGACGACCGTCCAGTGCGTGTCGGGCGTCGTCGAGCACGCAGTGAAGCGGATCAAGGCCGAGCTGCTGCCGCGCTACCCGAACGTCGACGACGTGGTCGGGCTCGAGCACACGTACGGCTGCGGCGTGGCGATCGACGCGCCCGATGCCGACATCCCGATCCGCACGCTGCGCAACATCAGCCTGAATCCGAACTTCGGCGGCGAGGTGATGACCGTGAGCCTCGGCTGCGAGAAGCTGCAGCCCGAGCGCCTGCTGCCGCCCGGCACGATTCCGGTCGCGGCCGACGGTGCGACCGACAACGGCGGCGTGGTGTGCCTGCAGGACGCCGCGCACGTCGGCTTCAACTCGATGATCGACTCGATCATGACGATGGCCGAATCGCATCTCGAGCGGCTCAACCGCCGCCGCCGCGAGACGTGCCCGGCATCGGATCTCGTCGTCGGTGTGCAGTGCGGCGGCAGCGATGCGTTCTCGGGGCTCACCGCGAACCCGGCCGTCGGCTTCGCGGCCGACTTGCTGGTGCGCGCGGGCGCGACGATCATGTTCTCCGAGGTGACGGAAGTGCGCGATGGCGTCGCGCAGCTCACGTCGCGCGCGGCGAACGAGGACGTGGCGCGCGAGATCATCCGCGAGATGGACTGGTACGACCGCTACCTGCAGCGCGGCCGCGTCGACCGCAGCGCGAACACGACGCCCGGCAACAAGAAGGGTGGCCTGTCGAACATCGTCGAGAAGGCGATGGGATCGATCGTGAAGTCGGGCAGTGCGCCGATCGCCGGCGTCGTGCGTCCCGGCGATCGCGCGAAGCAGAAGGGGCTGCTGTACGCGGCGACGCCCGCGAGCGACTTCATCTGCGGCACGCTGCAGCTCGCGGCCGGGATGAACCTGCATATTTTCACGACCGGTCGCGGCACGCCTTACGGGCTCGCGCAGGTGCCGGTGATCAAGGTCGCGACGCGCAGCGATCTCGCGCGCCGCTGGCACGACCTGATGGATCTCGACGCGGGTCAGATCGCGACCGGCGCGGCCACGATCGAGGACACGGGCTGGGCGCTGTTCCGGCTGATGCTCGACGTCGCGAGCGGCAAGCGCCGCACGTGGGCCGAGCAATGGAAGCTCGCGAATGCGCTGACGCTGTTCAATCCGGCGCCGGTGACCTGACACGCGCGGCTGTTGCCACCGGACGAAGCGGGCGCCCGAGGGCGCCCGTTTTCATTTCGGTGGAGCAAGTGTCGGCGGGATGTCCATGATGAGGAGAACTTGCAGCATGGCGGATCATGTCCGGCGTGCGGAGCGGCCACTGGCTCGACGCGACCGGCGCGATTTCCTTACCCCGCACGTAATCGACCGCCCGCGCTAGGCAGGCGACGATGTCTGCACGCGAACACGAAACACGCCACGTTCGCGACATCGCCCTCTCATCGACACAAGGAGCCTCGCCATGAACACCGCCCAATCCGCCTCGTCCGTTCACGCCGACCTGATCGACCGCTACATCGACGCCTGGAACGAACCCGACGTCGCGCGCCGCCGCGCGCTGATCGATGCGACCTACGCGAGCGACGCGGCCTATCGCGATCCGCTGATGACCGGCGACGGCCACGCCGGCATCGACGCGATGATCGCGGCCGTGCAGGCGCGTTTCCCCGCGTTCCGCTTCCGCCGCACGACCGACGTCGATGGGTTCGGCCAGCACCTGCGGTTCTCGTGGGCGCTCGTGTCGCCCGACGGCGCGGCGATCGTGAAGGGTTCGGACTTCGGCACCGTCGACGCGTCGGGCCGCCTCGCATCGGTCACGGGTTTCATCGACGAAATGCCGGCCGCGGCGTCGTGACGCGAGCGACGCATGCGCAGTGTCCACCGGGATCGGGTAACGTTATGCGTTCGTTCCTGATCCCGGAGACTAGCCGACATGCTGAAGAATCTCGACCCGCTGCTGCACGCCGACATCCTGCACACGCTGCGCGCGATGGGCCACGGTGACGAAATCGCGATCTGCGATGCGAATTTCCCGGCGGAATCCGTCGCGGAGCACACGGTGGTCGGCCGCGCGTTGCGGATCGACGGCGCCGATTCGGCACGCGTCGTGCGCGCGGTGCTGTCCGTGCTGCCGCTCGACACGTACGTCGACACCCCCGCGTGGCGAATGGAAGTCGTCGGCGACGCAGCCGCGGTGCCTCCCGTACAGCGCGAAGTGCAGGCCGAGATCGATCGTGCCGAAGGGCGCTCGGTGCCGCTCACGGGCATCGAGCGGTTCGCGTTCTACGAGCGCGCGCAGCAGACGTACGCGGTGATCGTCACCGGCGAGCTGCGCGGCTACGGCTGCTTCATCTTCAAGAAGGGCGTGTTGTTGAGCGACGCGGGCTAAACGCGTTTTCATCCCGCCGTCATCGGGCCGCGCGGCGGCCGCCGTGTAAAGATTTGCTACAACCTTTTTCTTGGACACGGCCGAAACTCTGTCTATGCTGGCCCATTTGCCGCGGGCCCCGCAGGGTCGCGCGGCGCCGAGCTGTCCGGGTGTGCTCCGGGCAGCCGGCCGAATTGCATACGAGGAGAGAGGCATGACGCGTTCCGTCGATTCCGGCGTCATTTTTTTCGCGCGCCTGGCGCTGGCGGCGTTGTTCCTGTGGGGCGGCGTGATGAAGCTGCTCGGCTATGGCGATTTCATCGGCTACCTGCATGGTCTGAACGTGCCGTATCCGCAGGTGATCGGGCCGATCGTCGTCGCGATCGAGGGGCTCGGCGGGCTGCTGCTGATCGTCGGCTACAAGGTGAAACCGCTCGCCCTGCTGATGGCGTTCTACACGGTCGCGACCGCGATGGTCGGGCACAATTTCTGGGACGCGACGGACGCCGCGGTCCAGCACGACATGGTGATCCATTTCTGGAAGAACATCGCGATCGCCGGCGGTTTCCTGCTGCTGTTCGTCACCGGCGCCGGCGGCGCGAGCATCGACGGCCTGCGTCGGCCGAGCACGACGTACGGCAGCCTGCGCTGATCGCACCGACTCGGGCCGTTGCCGTTGCGCTGAAGCAAAACAAAAGGGCCGAATCCCGCGGGATTCGGCCCTTTGTTCATGGAGCGCGCGTGCGTCGCGTGTGCGTCCGGTCATTCGATGCGGCGCTGGACGCCGCCGCACGCGCCCCGTCGCCGCTCAGTGCGGCGAATCCTCCTTCGCATCCTTCGAGAACTGCACGGCGATCGCGCCGAGCACGCAGATCGCCGCGACGTACACCACCGGTGCGAGCGGGTTCGACTTCATCATCAGCGACACGATCACCGGCGTGAGGCCGCCGAAGATTGCGTACGCGACGTTGTACGAGAACGAGATGCCGGAGAAGCGCACGACGGCCGGGAAGCTCTTGACCATCACGAACGGCACCGCGCCGATCGTGCCGACCATGAAGCCCGCGATCCCGTAGTAGAGCGGCAGCGTCGACGCGTCGGCCGCGACCTGCGTGAACAGCAGGTAGTAGCACGCGGCCAGCCCGATGCCGCCGATGGCGAGCACACGCTTCGCGCCGATCCAGCCCGCGAGCGAACCCGCGGTGATGCAGCCGGCCGTCAGGCACAGCGTCGCGACGCTGTTCGCGAACAGCGTCGTCGCGGGTGTCAGGTGGAACTGCTTCTGCAGCAGCGCGGGCGTCATCAGGATCACGACGACGATCGCGGCCGACAGCATCCACGTGAGCAGCATCGACACGATCACCGCGCGGCCGTGGTCGCGCAGCACGGCCTTCAGCGGAATCTCGGCCGCGAGCGCCTTTTTCGCCTTCATCTCGGCGAACACCGGCGTCTCGTGCAGCCAGCGGCGCAGGTACACCGAGAACAGGCCGAACACGCCGCCGAGCAGGAACGGGATGCGCCATGCGAACGCACCGACTTCGGCGCTCGAGTAACGGCTGTTGATGCCCGCGGCCACCAGCGAGCCGAGCAGGATGCCGGCCGTCAGGCCCGCGGTCAGCGTGCCGCACGCATAGCCGATGTGGCGCGACGGCACGTGCTCGGACACGAACACCCACGCGCCCGGCACTTCGCCGCCGACGGCCGCGCCCTGCAGCACGCGGAACAGCAGCAGCAACACCGGCGCGAGGATGCCGATCGTGTCGTAGGTCGGCAGCAGGCCCATCAGCAGCGTCGGCACGGACATCATCAGCACGCTCAGCGTGAACATCCGCTTGCGGCCGAACAGGTCGCCGAAGTGCGCCATGATCACGCCGCCGAGCGGGCGCGCGAGGTAGCCGGCCGCGAAAATGCCGAACGTCTGCAGCTGGCGCAGCCAGTCGGGAATGTCGTGCGGGAAGAACAGTTGCCCAATCGCCGGCGCGAAGAACACGAAGATGATGAAGTCGTAGAACTCGAGGGCGCCGCCGAGTGCAGCGAGGCCAAGGGTCTTGTAGTCGCTGCGCGTGAGCGCGCGTTCGGCGGCGCGAGGCACGCCGCTCAATTCGGAAGCTTGCATGGTCAGGACGATTGGTTTTTCGAATGGTGTTGTCGGTGCTGCGTCTCCAGGGCCCGCTTTTCGGCATGGACTGACAAGGCGCGGCTTGCGTCGTCGAAGCGTGCGGCGTGCCGGGTGCGGCACGAAACACGCGCCGCCGCACCGGGATGGGGCGCGGCGGAGACGAAGCGTCAAAGCGGGTGGGGGGATTCTACAGGAGCGCGAAATGCACGCGCGTGGGGGCGCGCCGAGGAACGGTTCGGATCGCGAAGTCGGAGCAGACGCAAACACGGACGCAAAAGGGCGCGCGGCGCGGGCGGCCGGTGAGCCGCTGACGCGCCGCGCGGGGCAGGGTCTTGCGGATCAGTTGCCGGCGATCGTATCGACCGGCTTGAACGCGCCGTGCTCGACCTTGTAGATCGTCACCGGTGCATCCTTCAGGTCGCCCTTCGTGTCGTACGCGATGCTGGGGGCCGACACGCCCTTGACCGACACCTTGCCGAGATACGGCGTGTACACCTTCGGGTCGGTCGAGTTCGCGTCCTTCATCGCTGTGAGCAGCGCGATCGTGCCGTCATACGAGTACGGCGAGTAGGTGATCACGTCTTCGTTGAAGCGCGCCTTGTAGCGTGCCGCGTAGCCGGCGAAGCCCGGCATCTTCTCCTTCGGCAGCCCGCCCATGTAGACGATCGCGCCTTCGGCCGCGTCGCCGCCGACCTTCAGGAACGTCGGCGAGCGCGACATCTCGCCCGTCACGAACGCCGACTTCATCCCGAGCTGGCGCATCTTGCGGATCATCGGCGACGATTGTGCGTCGCCGCCGCCGTAGAAGATCGCGTCCGGGTTCATCCCCTTGAGGTTGGTCAGGATCGCCGAGAAATCGAGCGCCTTGTCGTTCGTGAAGTCGCGCTTGATAATCGTGCCGCCGGCCGCTTCGACGGCCTTCGCGAATTCGTCGGCGATGCCCTGGCCGTAGGCCGTGCGGTCGTCGATGATCGCGATGCGCTTGAAGCGCAACGTCTTCACCGCGTACGTGCCGACGATACGGCCCGCCTGCGCGTCGCTCGTCAGCAGCCGGTAGGTCGTCTTGTAGCCGCGCGCCGTGTATTGCGGCGACGTGGCCATCGAGATCTGCGGCAGCCCCGCGCGATCGTACAGGTCGGACGCGGGAATGCTCGTGCCCGAGTTGAAGTGCCCGATGATCCCGCGGACGTTGTCGTCGATCAGCCGCTGCGCGACGGTCGTGCCGGTGCGCGGGTCGGCCTGGTCGTCCTGCGAGTCGAGCTGGAACGTGACGGGCTTGCCGCCGATCGTCGGACGCGTCGCGTTGAAATCGGCGATCGCGAGTTGCACGCCCTTCTGCATGTCCGTGCCGTAGTTCGACTGCGGGCCGGTCAGCGGTGCGGCGAAACCGATCTTGACGACGTCGGCGGCGATGGCGTGCGCGCCCGACAGTGCGCAGGCAGCGGCCAGCGCGACGTGCGATACCTTCAGCTTCACTTTCACTTCCCCTTGATGGCGTGGTTGGGCCGCCGCCGGCTGGCGGGCCGGCGCCGGTAAACCGGGCGAGACGGTTCAGTCGGCAGGCCGATGCGAGGGCCATGCGTGCGTGCCGCGTGCTGCCCGGGCTGTGCCGGAATCGGCGTATCGGATGGCGGATGCCGCAGGCCACGCATGCCGATTGCTGCCGCGGCGTGAGGTCGTCTCGTGACCGTGAAGCGAAGTCTAGATAGCGAAAATGCGTGCGTCTTGCGCGTTCGATGCGCGGCCGGCGACGATATCGGCATATCGTCGATAACCCTGATATATGCCGAAATCGTCACGCCGAATGCGCAAACGCGCCAAGACGCTGCACGTTCGCATTTTTATGCTGGCGAGTTCGGGCGTACCGTGCCGGTGTGCGAGTGCGCCAGTCCGCGTGGCGTGCCGGCACCGGCGCACGCGAGGTGGCTCCGTCGACACAAGCGGAGTCGCGGCCGGCCGCCGCACGCTCGACGCAGTGGTTGCGCACGCAACGTATGTCGCATGACGATGCCGGCCGATCGGCGGCGCGTTGCGCCGGCTGCCGCCAACTTGCCCGCCTTTGCGATCGGCGCGACGCGATCGAAGGGCGCTTCTATAATCGACGCCATCTGCCACTCGCATTGCGGTTGCCGGGATGACGCCCTTGCTTGCCGTACCGCCCATGAGCCTGTCCGAACCGTTGCGCTACCAGCCCGACAATGCCGATTTCGGCGCGATGCTTGCGCACTTCCGCCTGCTCGAACCGGTGTTCGATGCACTGCCGGACGTCGCCTTCTTCGTGAAGGATGCGAGCGGCCGCTACGCGATCGTCAATCGCACGCTGGCGATGCGCTGCGGCTACAAGGACAAGCGCGACCTGCTCGGCAAGACGGCCGACGAAGTGTTTCCGCGCCGCTTCGGCCGCAGCTATTTCGAGCAGGACATGGCGACGATCAATGCCGGCCAGCAACTGATGGACCAGCTGGAGCTGCACCTGTATCCGGGCCGTCAGCCGGGCTGGTGCCTGACCTGCAAGGAGCCGCTGCGCGACGCCGCGGGCAGGGTGGTCGGCCTCGCGGGCATCTCGCGCGACCTGAAGGCGCACGAGGGATCGCACCCGGCGTACAGCCGGCTCGCCGACGTCGTCCAGCACATCCAGGATCACTACGTGCAGCCGCTGAACCTGAAGCATCTCGCGCAGATGGCGGGGATGTCGGTCGCGCAGCTCGAACGCTACTTCCACAAGGTGTTCCACCTGACGCCGCGCCAGGTGCTGCTGAAGACACGGCTCGATGCGGCCACCGCGCTGCTCGTCACGCACGACAAGGTGACCGACGTCGCGGCGCTATGCGGCTATACGGATCACAGCGCGTTCACGCGCCAGTTCAAGGCGACGGTCGGCGTCACGCCGACGGAATACCGGTTGATGCTGCAGGAGCGGGCAGGGTGACGCGACACGCCGACAGGGCCGGCGGGTCGCTGGGAATCGGGGTGATGCGGGAAAGCGGGAAAGGGATGAAGACGTCGGCTCAGCGGTAGCCGAGCCCTTTCAGCACGGCGGTGCCGTCTTCGGTCAGCCGGAAGCTGGGTGCCGTTTCGGTGTCGAGCTTGACCATCTCGACGAGACCGGCTTCCTGTAGCGCAGGCAGTTCGGGTTTGGCATTGGCGCCGATCGGTGCGTGCAGCAGCACGAGCAGCGTCGCGATTTCGTGATGACTGAGCAGGCGGCGCAGCATCGTCTTCTTTGCAGGGGGCGCGGCCGGGCGGCCCGCGGGTGCTTCTACGGCGCTCATCGCTTTCCTCCTTTTCGAGATAACCATCGGGTACTGGTTGCGGATGGTGCCGTCGAAGACTTAAGCGATTCTTAAAACCGCACGGGGCGACGCGATGCTGCGCTGCGGTACGGGTTACCGGATGTAACGCCCGATGGAATGCGGTTTCCGGCCCGCTCGCGGCGAGCCGTGCGGGCGGGGGCGCGGCCGAGCGATTCACCACGATCGCGCGCGCCGGATGTGGCCCTTTGAGGCGGCCGCGGGGCGCGATTCCGATGCGCCCCTTGAATCCCTGTCGGCTTCCTTCCCTTATTTCCTGCGCTGCGCCTGGGCGGCGAGCCGCACGGCCGCATTCGTCGCGCCGTAGCCGTCGTATCCGCCGCGCCGTTCGACGATCTCGAGCGAGAAGCGGTTGTCGACCAGTTCTGTATACGCATGCAGGAATTCGCCGCCGTGTTCGTCCCGGTCGTACAGCAGGTGATGCGTGCTCAGCGTGTCGATCAGGTCGTCCGGCAGCGCGTAGCGTGCGGCGAGATCGTCGTAGTAGTTCGGCGGAATGCGCAGGAACGGAATGCCGTCGGCCGCGAACGCGGCGATCGTCTTCACGATGTCGTCGGTGCGGAACGCGACGTGGTTCAGCCCCGTGCCGTGATAGCGGTCGAGCGATTCGGCGACCGCCGTGTGCCGGTCGACCGACGCGTTCAGCGCGATCCGCACCGAGCCGTCGGCGCTGCGCACCGCGCGGCTGCGCATCAGCCCGTACGGGTCGGGCACGAGCCAGCTGCGCTCGGCCTCGAAGCCGAATGCCGTCTTGAAGAACAGGATCCACGTATCGAGCGCGTCGGCCGGCAGTGCGAGGCACACGTGGTCGATACCCGTGAGCGGGCCGACTTCGCTCGGGCCGTCGATGTCGGTCAGCACGAAGTCCGATTCGTACAGCGTCGGCGCGTTCGGCGCTTCGTCGACGAAGTATTCGAGGCTGCCGTCCGGCGCCTGCACGCTCGGCAGCACGCGCTCGTTCGGCCCGACGCGGCCGGAGAACGGCGCATAGCCGAAGCCGGCCGCCCGTTCGAACGCCACTTTCGCGTCGTCGACACGGAATGCCGATGCGCACAGCGACAGTCCGTGCTGCTGGAAGAACGCGTCGGCGAACGAGTCGCGCTCGGCGTTCAGCACGATCGACGCGGCGCCGTGCTGGAACAGTGTCACGTCCTTCGAGCGATGGCGGCCCGCGAGCCGGAAGCGCATCCGGCCGAGCCATTCGCCGACGGTCGCCGCCGCCTGCGCGTCGACCGCGAATTCGATGAACTGGAACCCGACGTGCGCGGGCGGCGCCGGCGGCGCGAACAGCGGCTGGTCGGCGGCCGGCGCGCGGCCGTCCTGCGCGAGCCGTTCGCGCGTCAGTTCTTCCAGATAGAGCAGCGAGCGATGGCCGTCGGCCGCCGTGATCGCGGTCGGCGCCGCGCGGAAGCCGTCGTTGAAGATCTCGAGCGACAGCGGCCCCGTATAGCCCGACTCGATCACGCGCGCGGTGAAGCGTGCGAGGTCGAAGTCGCCCTGGCCCGGGAACGAGCGGAAATGGCGGCTCCATTCGAGCACGTCCATCGCGAGCTTCGGCGCATCGGCGATCTGCACGAACGCGATCCGGTCGCCGGGGATGTCCGCGATCGCGTCCGGCGAATCGTCGAGCGACAGCGTGTGGAAGCTGTCGAGCGCCAGGCCGAGGTGCGGGCTGTTCACGGCATTCACGAGTTTCCAAGCATGGCCGTAGCGCTTCACCACGCGCCCCCACGCGAGCGCTTCGTACGCGGCGACCACACCGGCCTGCCGCGCGGCTTCGGCGAGCGCGCCGAGCTGGTCGACGAGCAGCCCGTCGTCCGCGATCGTGTCGGCCGATACGTTGCTGCACACCAGGATGCGGTCGGTGCCGAGCGCATGCATCACGTCGAACTTGCGCTTGATCCGGTCGAGATTGCGGGCGAGCTGGGCCGCGCTCACCCCCTCGAAGTCGCGAAACGGCTGGAACAGCACGATGTCGAGGCCGAGATCGGCGGCCATGCGCCGGACGTCGGCCGGCGATCCATCGAAGTAGACGAGGTCGTTTTCGAAGATTTCGACGCCGTCGAAGCCTGCGGCCTGGATGGCGGCGAGTTTCTCGGCGAGCGTGCCGGACAGTGACACGGTGGCGATCGAGCGCTGCATGGGCGATTCCTGAGGATGAGCGGGCATGGCGTTGGCCGAACCGGCCCTGAATGAACCAGTCGTTGAGTTCATGACAGGCGCCATATCCCGAATTTACTAGGCGGGTGATGCATATTGTACAAACTAACTAGGTGGTACAAATTAGCGAAAACCCGAAAAGACAGCCCGCTTGCACGGGCGCACACTAGCGCCACATTCCGATGTCTTCGGGGCGGCGCCGATCGTGGTCTGCCCCTGTTTCAGGAGCAGAAACACGATGAGCAAGCACAAGGTGCTCGTGCTGAACGGCCCGAACCTGAATTTGTTGGGCACCCGCGAGCCCCATATCTACGGCGCGGAAACGCTGGCCGACGTCGAGCAGCGCTGCCGTACGGCGGGCGAGGCGCTCGGGCTGGAAATCGACTTCCGCCAGTCGAACGCCGAGCACCAGTTGATCGACTGGCTGCACGCCGCGCGTCACGACACGCACGGCATCGTGATCAACCCGGCCGCCTATACGCATACGTCGGTGGCGCTGGCCGATGCGCTTTCCGCGATCGCGAAGCCGGTGATCGAAGTGCATATCTCGAACGTGCATCGCCGCGAGGCGTTCCGGCACCATTCCTATGTGTCGGCGCTCGCCGAAGCCGTGATCTGCGGCTGCGGCACCGAGGGCTACCTCTTCGCGCTGCAGCGCCTGGCGACGCTGTTCGCGCAGGGAGCCGCACGATGAGCCGCCCGTCGTTTCTGATCGGCCTGATCGGCCAGGGCATCGGCGGCTCGCTGTCGCCCGCGATGCACGAGGAAGAAGGATTCCGCCAGGGGTTCGGCTATGTCTACCGGCGCATCGATCTCGACGTGCTGGGCGTGACCGTCGACGCGCTGCAGCAACTGCTCGATGCCGCGCAGCGGATGGGCTACAACGGCCTGAACATCACGCACCCGTGCAAGCAGCGCGTGATCGAACACCTCGATGAACTGTCGGACGACGCACGCGCGCTCGGCGCGGTGAACACCGTGCTGTTCAAGGACGGCAAGCGGATCGGCCACAACACCGACTGGTCCGGTTTCGCGAAATCGTTCCGCCGCGGGTTGCCGGGCGCGTCGCTCGAACGCGTCGTCCAGCTCGGCGCGGGCGGCGCGGGCGCGGCCGTCGCGCACGCAGCGCTGCAGATGGGCGCGGCCGAACTGACGATTTTCGATGTCGACGGCACGCGCGCCGCCGCGCTCGCCGCCGAGCTGCAGCAGCGTTTCCCGGCGGCACGCGTCGTGCAGGGCGACGATCTCGCGGCCGCGATGCGCGCGGCGACCGGCCTGATCCACTGCACGCCGACCGGCATGGCCAAGCATCCGGGCCTGCCGCTGCCGGCCGAACTGCTCCACGCGGGCATGTGGGTGGCCGACATCGTGTACTTCCCGCTCGAAACCGAACTGATCCACGCGGCGCGCGCGGCCGGCTGCGCCACGCTGCCGGGTGGCGGGATGGCCGTCTACCAGGCGGTCGACGCGTTCGAGATATTCACCGGACGCACGCCCGACGCCGAGCGGATGTTCGAACACTTTCAGTCGCTCGTCGCGCGCTGACCTATTCCAGAAAGAGAGACCAGGAGACGACCATGCAGCACACCACTCACACGAGCGCCGCGCCGGCGCAGGCGTCCGGCACCGTCCGGCGCACTTCGGCGCGCTACAAGATTCTCGCGCTGCTCGCGATCGGCACGATGATCAACTATCTCGACCGCACCGTGCTGGGGGTGGCTGCGCCTCAGCTCACCAAGGAGCTCGGCATCAACGCGGCCGTGATGGGCATCATGTTTTCCGCGTTTTCGTGGACGTATGTCGCGATGCAGGTTCCCGGCGGCCTGTTCCTCGACCGCTTCGGCAGCAAGATCACCTATTACTGGTCGATGACGCTGTGGTCGCTGTGCACGTTCCTGCAAGGCTTCGTGCCGGGCGTCGCGACGCTGCTCGCTTGCCGGCTCGGCCTCGGCGTGACGGAAGCGCCGTGCTTCCCGACCAACAGCCGCGTCGTCGCGACGTGGTTCCCGCAGAACGAGCGTGCGATGGCGACGGGTACCTACACGGTCGGCGAGTACATCGGCCTCGCATTCTTCAGCCCGGTGCTGTTCGCGCTGATGGGGGCGTTCGGCTGGCGCTCGCTGTTCTGGGTCGTCGGCGCGGTCGGCATCGTGTTCGGCCTGGTCTGGTGGAAGTTCTATCACGAGCCGCGCAACCATCCGGGTGCGAATTCGGAGGAGCTGGCCTATATCGAGGCGGGCGGCGGTCTCGTGCACGGTGCGCGCAAGAGCGGCGACAAGGGCGACAAGCCGGCGCAGGCCAAGTTCAGCTGGGCGATGGTCGGCCAACTGGTGAAGAAGCGCCAGCTCGCGGGCATCTGCCTCGGCCAGTTCGCCGGCAACTCGACGCTCGTGTTCTTCCTGACCTGGTTCCCGACCTACCTCGCCACCGAGCGCCACATGGGCTGGTTGAAGATCGGCTTCTTCGCGGTGATGCCGTTCATCGCCGCGTCGGTCGGCGTGATGTTCGGCGGGATCTTCTCCGACTGGCTGCTGCGTCGCGGCAAGTCCGCGAACCTCGCGCGCAAGCTGCCGATCATCGCGGGCCTGCTGCTCGCATCGACGATCATTCTCGCGAACTACGTGCAGAGCAACGAGGCCGTGATCGCGATCATGTCGGTCGCGTTCTTCGCGCAGGGGATGGCTGCTCTCGGCTGGACGCTCGTGTCGGACATCGCGCCGGACGGCCTGCTCGGCGTCACGGGCGGCATCTTCAACTTCGCGGCGAACCTGGCGGGCATCGTCACGCCGCTCGTGGTCGGCTTCATCGTCGCGTCGACCGGGTCGTTCGTCGGCGCGCTCGTGTTCATCGGCGTGATCGCGCTGGTCGGCGCGGCGTCGTACATCTTCGTGGTCGGCGACATCAAGCGGATCGAGCTGTAAGCACCGGCTCCACGCAGATCCTGTGCGTTAGCCCGGCAGCCGCAAGGCCGCCGGGCTTTTTTGCGTGCGCGCGCCGGCGGATGAGTCGGCTGGCTTGGTATGGCGCTTACGCGCGCTGCACCGCGATGCCGAGCGATTCGACCGCCTGCGCAATGGCCGCGACCGCGCGGCGGATGTCGTTCGAGTCGATCGCGCCGATGCAGCCGACACGGAACGTCTCGAGCTGCGTGAGCTTGCCCGGATACAGGATGAAGCCCGCGTCGCGCACCGCGTCGTAGAAGCGGCGGAAATCGTAGGCCGGGTGGTCGGGCGCGTGGAACGTGACGATCACCGGCGCCTGCACGCGCGCATCGAGGAACGGCGTGAAGCCGAGCGCGTGCATCGACTCGACCAGCGTCCGGCAGTTGTCTGCATAGCGCGCGCCGCGCGCCGGCTGGCCGCCTTCGGCGAGGTACTGATCGAGTGCGGCGCGCAGCGCGGCGATCACGTGCGTCGGCGGCGTGAAGCGCCACTGGCCCGTCTTGCGCAGGTACGCGTATTGATCGTGGAGATCGAGCGCGAGCGACGGCGAGTTGCCTTCGCTCGCGTCGAGCGCGTCGCGCCGCACGATCGCGAACCCCATCCCCGGCACGCCTTCTAGGCATTTGCCGCTCGCCGAGATCAGCGCATCGATGCCGCTGCCGGCCAGCGTGATCGGCAGCGCGCCGAACGAGCTCATCGCGTCGACGATCAGCCGCTTGCCGTGGCGCCGGCACACGGCGGCGATGTCGTCCAGCGGGTTCAGGATCCCGGCGCTCGTCTCCAGATGCACCTGCGCGACGTGCGTGATGCGCGGCTCGCGCACGAACGCGGCTTCGATCGCGGCCGGATCGACGGCCGCATCTTCACCGAACGGCAACGCGATGGCTTCGATACCCAGCCGGCCGAGGATCTTCAGGATGCGCGCGCAGTACGCGCCGTTGTCGGGTACCAGCACGACGCCGTCACGCGGCACCAGCGTGCCGAGCGCGGCTTCGACGGAGAACGTGCCGCTGCCCTGCATCGGCACGCACACGTATTCATCGCCGCCGTGCGCGATCGCGACGAGATCCGCACAGACGCTGGCCGTCAGTTGATTGAACGCGGCATCCCACGAGCCCCAGTCGTGTTGCATTGCGTGGCGCGTTGTGGCGGACGTGGTGAGCGGGCCAGGCGTAAGAAGAATCGGATCGGACATGGTTTTCCTCTGCAAAGGTCGGAAGAAACGCCGTGCGGCATTTCTGAATGACTTGCATGATATTGGCAAAATGTGTCATTTTTTGGAAATTGCCGCATTCGTCACGGGTTTGTCATCGAACGCTGTGATCCTTCGCTTGCCGCGCGAAACCTCACCTCGGCGCGGTAGCGAGGCGGGCCGTCGATCGGCCTTGCCCGGAGATAACAGGAGAGCCGGATCGTGCCCCGGCCATTTGGTGTTCCGCCTACGGAGAAGTCAGATGACACTGCAGAAACCCTCGCGCGCCGCTGCCGGCGCGTTCCGCAAGCTTGCGCTGGCCGCCAGCGTCGCCGGCCTGATGGGCGCCGCGCTGCCCGCACATGCGGCGAGCGCGGTCGTGCTGTATACGGCAGACGGTCTCGAGAACCTCTATCGCGATGTGCTGCCGGCTTTCGAGAAGAAGGAAGGCGTCAAGGTCAACATCGTGACGGCGGGCAGCGGTGAAGTCGTCAACCGCGCGAACATCGAGAAGAACTCCCCGAAGGCCGACGTGATCGTCACGCTGCCGCCGTTCATTCAGCAAGCTGGCCAGATGGGCCTGCTGCAGCCGTACCAGAGCGTGAACTACAAGAACGTGCCGGCCATCGCGAAGGCTGAAGACGGCACGTGGGCGACGTTCGTGAACAACTACTTCTCGTTCGCGATCAACCCGGATGTCGTGAAGAACCAGCCGAAGACGTTCGCCGACCTGCTCGCGCCGGCCTACGCCGGCAAGGTCGCGTACTCGAACCCGGCCACCGCCGGCGACGGCATGGCCGTGCTGATCCTGACGACGTCGCTGATGGGCGAGGACAAGGCGTTCGACTACCTCGCGAAGCTGTCGCAGAGCGTGAAGTTCCACACGAAGGGCACGGGCTACCTGAACGTGCTGCTGTCGCGTAACGAAATCAGCGTCGCGAACGGCGACCTGCAGATGGACCTCGACGACGCCGAACACGGCGCGCTGTCCGTCAAGCCGATCTTCCTGGCCGCGAAGGAAGGCGACCAGCCGACCACGTTCCAGCTCCCTTACGGCATCGGCCTGATCAAGAGCGGCCCGAACCAGGACGCCGGCAAGAAACTGATCGACTACCTGATGTCGACGGACGTGCAGTCGAAGGTGCCGGACATGTACGGCATCCCGGGCCGCACGGACGTGCCGCTGGCCGGCAAGAACGGCGAGGCGGTCAAGAAGGCGATTTCGGGCGTGAAGCTGATCCCGGTCGACTGGACCCAGGTGATGGCGAAGAAGCCGGTGTGGATCGAGCGCTGGAAGAAGGACGTGATCGGCAGCTCGGGCAAGCAGCTCGACGTCGTCAAGCCGAAGTGATCGGCGCACGCCGCCTGTATTTGTGAGCAAGAGGATGAACCCGGTGGACACCACCCTGACCCATCCCGGCGCATTCGGCGCCGCCGAACCGCAGGCAACGCTGCGGTCCGGCGCGCCGGGCGGCGTGCAGATCGAACACCTGAGCGTGCGCTACGGCGCACGCACGGTGCTGGAAGATCTGTCGCTGTCGATCGGTGCCGGTGAATTTCTGACCGTGCTCGGCAAGAGCGGCTGCGGCAAGACCACGCTGCTGCGCTTCATCGCCGGGTTCGTGAAGGCCGACGGCCTGACCGGCACGCTGACCGTGGCCGGACGCGACCTGACCTATGCGCCGCCGCACAAGCGCAATCTCGGTCTGCTGTTCCAGAATTACGCGCTGTTCCCGCACCTGACGGTGTTCGAGAACGTCGCATTCGGGCTGCGCGCACGCGGCATGGCGTCGTCGGAAGTGACGCGCCGCGTCGCCGATGCGCTGAAGCTCGTGCAGCTCGGCGATGCGGGCCATCACCTGCCCGCGCAACTGTCGGGCGGGATGCAGCAGCGCGTCGCGCTGGCGCGCGCGCTCGTGATCGAGCCGGACGTGCTGCTGCTCGACGAGCCGCTGTCGGCGCTCGACGCCAACCTGCGCGCATCGGTGCGCAGCGAACTGAAGGCGCTGCACGAGCGCCTGCCGAACCTGACCGTCGTCTGCGTGACGCACGACCGCGACGACGCACTCGTGCTGTCCGATCGCGCGCTGCTGATGCGCGACGGCCACATCGCGCAGCTCGGTACGCCGCAGCAGCTGTACGACGCGCCGCAGGACGGCTACGTCGCACGCTATCTCGGCCCGGCGAACCTGCTGCCGCCGCACGTGATCTTCCCGCTCGGCGATCCGCGCCACGAAGTGCGCGGCAAGGTGGCCTGCGTGCGCCCCGAGCGCCTGACCCTGATGCCGCCCGCCGCGGGCGGGCTGCACGGCACGGTATCGTCCGTCGAATGGCAGGGCGCGGACCTGTCGATCGCGGTCACGATCGATGCGGCCCCCGACGAGCCGGTGCGCGTCACGATGCAACGCGGCCGCGGTGCGGCTCCCGAGCGCGGTGCGCGCGTTTCCCTGCATTGCGAGGCAGACGATGTCGTCCTTATCGAGCCCTGAAGCCGGCCTGCCGCCGCACGTGCTCGCGTCGGCCGCCGCGCACGCCGCCGCCGCGCGGCGCCGCAAGCGCATGGGTGATCTGCACCTGGCCGCGCTCGCGACCGTCCTGCTGGGCCCGCTCGTCGTCTATCCGCTGGTGCGGCTCGTGCTGCTGAGCGTGTCGGGCGACCACGGGCTGAGTTTCGCCGCGTACCGCACGTTCTTCGGCAACCCCGACACGCGCAGCGTGATGCTGACCACACTCGGCGTGCTGTTCGCGAGCGCCGGCACGGCGTCGGTGCTCGGCGTCTTGCTGGCTGCACTGCTGTTCTTCAAGCCGTTTCCGGGCGCGTCGCTCGTCACGCGTTTCCTGGAGCTGTACGTCGCGTTCCCGTCGTTCCTCGTCGCGTTCACGCTGATCTTCCTGTACGGCTCGCAAGGGTCGATCAGCATCGCGCTGCAGCACCTGTTCCATCTGGAGGAGCCGCCGCTGAACTTCCTGTTCGGCATCGGCGGCGTGATCCTCGCGCAGACCGTGTTCTATACGCCGTTCGTCGTGCGGCCGACGCTCGCGTCGTTCGCGACGCTCGATCTGCGGCTGATCGAAGCCGCGCGCAGCCTCGGCGCGTCCGGCTGGATGCTGGCACGTCGCGTCGTGCTGCCGATCGCGTGGCCGGGCATCGCCGCCGGCACCGTGCTGTGTTTCCTGCTGACGCTGAACGAATTCGGGATTCTGCTCGTGCTCGGCAGCGCGCGGCTCGTGACGCTGCCGGTTGCGATCTACAGCAGCGCGACGGTCGACCTCGATCTGCCGACCGCGTCGGCCGGCGCGGTCGTGATGCTCGCGCTGTCGCTGGCGCTGTATGCGGTTTATCGCCGGGTGAACCGGCGTGCGACGGGAGGAAACGATGTCCGCTGAATTTCGTATCGGGCAAGCCGTGCCGCGCCACCAGATCGGCTGGGGCGACACGGTGCTCAAGCATGCGTCGCGCGCGGCGCTCGCGTTGGCTGCGTTCGCGTGCTTCTGGCTGTTCGTGTTGCCGGTCATCGTCGTCGCGCTGTCGAGCGTGTCGACGCAGTGGTCGGGCACGATTCTGCCGGCCGGCTACAGCCTGCGCTGGTTCGAGCGGCTCGGGTCGCCGGAATACGATGCGCTGCTGACGAGCCTGGAAATCGGCTTCGGCGTGTCGGCGGTCGGCACGGTCCTCGGGCTGTGGCTTGCACTGGCGCTCGAAGGGCGCGACCGGCGCGGCCTCGGCGCGGTGGTCGATGCGCTCGTGATGGTGCCGAACGGCGTGCCGAGCGTCGTACTGGGGCTCGCGGTGCTGATCGCGTATCACCAGAAGCCGGTCGACCTGTCGAGTTCGGCGGCGATCGTCGTGCTCGTGCAGCTCGCGCTGATTTTGCCGTTCTGCTATCGCTGCGCGGCCGCCGCGCTGCGTCCGGAACTGACCGTGCTGCGCGAGGCGGCGGCAAGCCTCGGTGCGCCGCCCGCGATGGTGCTGCGCCGCGTGCTGCTGCCGCAGCTCGTGCCGGCGCTGCGCGCGAGCCTCGCGCTCGGGTTCGCGCTGTCGCTCGGCGAGCTCGGCGCGACGCTCACGGTTTATCCGCCCGGCTTCGCCACCGTGCCGATCGTCGTGATCGGCCAGGTGGAGCGCGGGTATTACCTTCCGGCATCGGCCCTGTCGCTGCTGATGCTCGGCGCGTCGCTCGCGGCGCTGCTGCTGATCGCTGCGCGCGTGCCGCGCGGCAAGCGGGTGGCATCATGAACGCCGCGTTCGCCTTGCGCCAGCCTGGTGAAGCGTCGGCAGCCGGCGCATCGACGGGTCTCGCGGGACGTTCCGTCGACGTCAACGGCCGTCACTACCGGCTGCCGGTCGAGCCGACCGTCGTCGTCTGCGTCGACGGCTGCGAGTACGACTATCTCGAACGGGCGGTGGCCGCGGGCGTCGCGCCGTTCATCGGCCGGATGATCGCGGAAGGCACGGCCTGGCGCGCCGATTGCGTCGTGCCGACCTTCACCAACCCGAACAACTTGTCGATCGTCTGCGGCGTGCCGCCGTCGGTCCACGGGATCTGCGGCAACTATTTCTGGGATCCGGCCGCCGACGGCGGACGCGGCGCGGAAGTCATGATGAACGACCCGGCCTACCTGCGGGCCGGCACGCTGCTCGCGGCGGCCGCCGACGCGGGTGCGCGGGTCGCCGTCGTGACGGCGAAGGACAAGTTGCGCCGGCTGCTCGGCTGGCAGCTGAACGGCATCTGCTTTTCGGCCGAGAAGGCCGCGCAGGCGAATCTCGCCGAAAACGGGATCGTCGACGTGCTCGACTGGGTCGGCCTGCCGTCGCCGGACGTCTACAGCGCGGCGTTGTCCGAATTCGTGTTCGCGGCCGGCGTGCGGCTTGCGCAGACGCGCCAGGTCGACCTGATGTACCTGTCGACCACCGATTACGTGCAGCACAAGTGCGAGCCGGGCAGTGCCGGCGCGAACGCGTTCTACGCGATGATGGACGGCTATCTTGCGCAACTCGACGCGCTCGGCTGGGCGATCGGCCTCACGGCCGACCACGGGATGAACGCCAAGCACGATCCTGCGACAGGCCGGCCGAACGTCATCTATCTGCAGGATGCATTCGACAGCTGGTACGGCGTGCAGGCCGCGCGCGTGATCCTGCCGATCACGGATCCGTACGTCGTGCACCACGGCGCGCTCGGCTCGTTTGCGACCGTCTATCTGGCGCCGGGCGTCGACCGGGCCGAGGCGATGTGGCGCGTCGGCGGCCTCGACGGCGTCGAGCTCGTGCTCGACAACGCGGAAGCCGCCGCCCGTTTCGAGTTGCCGGCCGACCGGATCGGCGATCTCGTCGTGATCGGCCGCCGCGACATGACGCTCGGCACGCGCGAGCGCGAACACGATCTGTCGGGCCTCACGGTGCCGCTGCGTTCGCATGGCGGCGTGTCGGAGCAGGAAGTACCGCTGCTGTTCAATCGCCGTATCGAGCCGATCGATCCTGCGCGTCGCCCGCGCAACTTCGACGTGTTCGATTTCGTGCTGAACCGGGTCGCGACATGATGGCTCATCCCCGACACGATCATCCGGCGTTTCGTGCGGAGGCGCTGCGCTGGTGCGGCACCCGCGCGACGCGGGAACGCACGCTCGATGTCATGGACCCTTACACCGGCACGCGCGTCGGGACGGCGCCGCTGGCGAGCGTCGACGATGTGCGCACGGCATTCGACTACGCGATGGCGTACCGGCCGACGCTCACGCGGTACGAGCGTTCGCAGATCCTCGAGCGTGCGGCCGCGCTGCTGCGCGAGCGCACCGAGGAAGCTTCCGACCTGATCACGCTCGAATCGGGGCTGTCGAAACAGGATTCCCGCTACGAGATCGGCCGCGTGGCCGACGTGTTGAAGTTTGCGGCGGTCGAGGCGTTGCGCGACGACGCGCAGAGTTTCTCGTGCGATCTGACGCCCCATGGCAAGGCGCGCCGCGTGTTCTCGCAGCGCCAGCCGCTCGACGGTGTGATCGTCGCGATCACGCCGTTCAATCATCCGATGAACCAGGTGGCGCACAAGATCGCGCCGGCGATCGCGACCAACAACCGTGTGATCGTGAAGCCGTCGGAGAAGGTGCCGCTGTCGGCGTTCTACCTGGCCGACCTGCTGTACGAAGCCGGTTTGCCGGAGCCGATGCTGCAGGTGCTGACCGGCGATCCGCGCGAGATCGCGGACGAACTGGTCACGCACCCGCACGCGTCGCTGATTACCTTCACGGGCGGCGTGGCGATCGGCAAGGCGATTGCTGCGCGTGCCGGCTACCGCCGCATCGTGCTGGAACTGGGTGGCAACGATCCGCTGATCGTGCTCGACGATGCCGATCTCGATCGCGCAACGTCGCTGGCGGTGCTCGGCTCGTACCGGAATTCGGGGCAGCGCTGCACGGCCGTCAAGCGGATGCTGGTGCAGCGCTCGATCGCGCCCGCGTTCACCGAGTTGCTCGTCGAGAAGACGCGCGCATGGAAGTACGGTGACCCGTTCGATCCCGCGAACGAGATGGGCACGGTGATCGACGAGGAAGCGGCGCGGCTGTTCGAGGCGCGAGTGGAGGAGGCGGTCGCGCGGGGCGCGCGCCTGCTGACCGGCAACGTGCGGCGCGGCGCGCTGTATGCGCCGACGGTGCTCGACAACGTCGACCCGTCGATGACGATCGTGCGCGAGGAGACCTTCGGCCCGGTATCGCCGGTGATCACGTTCGACACGATCGACGACGCGATCCGGATCAGCAACGGGACGGCGTTCGGGCTGTCGTCCGGCGTCTGTACCGACAGCACGGCGGCGGTCGTGCGGTTCGTGAACGAGCTGAACGTCGGCACGGTGAATGTATGGGAAGTGCCCGGATACCGGATCGAGCTGTCGCCGTTCGGCGGGATCAAGGATTCGGGGCTCGGTTACAAGGAAGGCGTTCAGGAGGCGATGAAGAGCTTCACGAACCTGAAGACGTTTTCGCTGCCTTGGGAGTGAGTGAATGGCATTGACGGTGGAAGAGATCCACGGGCTGTATCGCGAGCATGGCCATGTGGCCTATAGCGGCGAGCCGGTCACGCAGCTCGAGCACGCATTGCAGAGTGGATTGCTGGCCGAAGAGGCGGGGGCTGACGAAGCGCTGGTCGCGGCCGCGTTCCTGCATGACCTCGGGCATCTGCTGAATCGCCAGGGCGAGACGCCGAGCGCGCGCGGGATCGACGATCTGCATCAGTATTACGTGCTGCCGTTCCTGCGGCCGCTGTTTTCCGACGCCGTGCTGGAGCCGATCCGGCTGCACGTCGACGCGAAGCGCTGCCTGTGCCGCACGGACGCCGGCTACTTCGAGAGCCTGTCGCCGGACTCGGTGCGCAGCCTCGCGCTGCAGGGCGGCATCTTCAGCGAAGAGGAGACGGCGGCGTTCCTGCAGCGCCCGTTCGCGGAGGCGGCGCTGCGTCTGCGCCGCTGGGACGATACGGCGAAGGAGGAAGGCAAGGTGACGCCGGATCTTGATCACTATATGGAGATCGTCGCGCGCCAGGTGCGCGCGGCGGCCTGACGGTTCGGCTGCTTCCATATAAGGCCCCGCACGCGGCAGCGTGCGGGGCCTTATATTTTTCGAGAAACCCCTTGCGCAGATCGAAGAGGCTGCCTACAATCACGCCTCTTTCGCGCTAACGGAAACGCGGCGCGGGAGAAGGGAAGCAGGGCGGGTGGTGTGCTGAAGTCTGGAGCGCGCCACTAGCCTGGAAGTTGAGCCCCGCAGTCGCAACGATGGTGTTAAAAAGTTGTTGACGAACTGCGAAACACGGTTCATAATCTCGCTTCTCTGCTGCTGAAAACGCAGCGCTGCCGGGAAACACGAAGTTCCTCGCAGAATGCTCTTTAAAAATTAACAGCCGATAAGTGTGGGCGCTTGATGGAAGCGAGCTGATCCTCGGATCAGATAGCGAAAGTATCAAGAGTCTCACACTAAAGTAAGTCAGG